>NZ_MJGM01000023.1:78856-142236 GCF_001864905.1 Curtobacterium sp. MCBA15_007 | reverse complement strand
CGGCGCCGCCACGCGCCTCCAGGCCGTCGGCTGGTCGCGTTTCGTCGCCTGGAGCCCGCCTGCCGCCGAGTGGTCACGACTCGTCGTGGGCTGCACGTCGTGTGGTCACGAACCGTCGGCTGGCGGCGCCGCAGGCGACGGTCTGCGACCGCTCGCCGCGCGCCCTGCGGGGTGTTGTGACCGACCGGGCCCCGGCCGGCCGGCTCAGCGAGGCCGCACGAACTGCCGCCCGACGGACGTCGCGGCCACAAGTTCGCGCACCCGCACCCGTCAGCGGTACCCGCCGTCCTCCAGGCCGGCCTCGACCTCGAAGCGGTTCCGCAGTGGATCCCGGCCGGCGACGGCGTAGAGCAGCGGCATGAGCATGCCGTACCGCCGCCACTGCTCGACGTGCACCCGCTCGTGCCGGAGCACCCGCGGGCCGTCGTTGTCGCGGGTCAGGTACACCGAGCCGACGCAGGTGCCGCCTCGACGGAAGACCCAGCGTGGGAGCCCCGTGCAGACCACGAGCCCGTCGACCACCCGGATCCGCCCGGTCGACAGCGGGACGCCCACGGCGAGCCCGACGGCGGTCGCGAACACCCACCCCGCCCGGGAAACGGGGGAGTCGAGCAGCGGGTTGCGCACGCTCAGGCCGGGCGGCCGTAGGTCTCGAGCAGGCGCAGCCAGACCTCGTTCATGGTGGGGTAGGCGGGCACCGCGTGCCACAGGCGGTCGATCGGGACCTCGCCCACGACGGCGACGGTGGCGCCGTGCAGCATCTCGGCGACGTCCTGGCCGACGAACGTGACGCCCACGACGACCCGGCGGTCCTCGTCGACGACCATCTTCGCGCGGCCCGTGTAACCGTCGGCCTGCAGCGAGGACCCGGCGATCGCACCGAGGTCGTACTCGACGGCGCGGACGTTCAGCCCCTGCTCACGGGCCTTCGCCTCGGTCAGGCCGACGCTCGCGACCTCGGGGTCGGTGAACGTGACCTGCGGCGCGGCGGCGTGGTCGGCGGTGGCGACGTGCGCACCCCACGGCTCGGTGTGCAGCGGCGTGCCCTGGTACCGGGCGGCGATCGCCTCGCCGGCGGCACGGGCCTGGTACTTGCCCTGGTGGGTGAGCAGGACGCGGTGGTTGACGTCGCCGACGGCGTACAGCCAGTCGGTGCCGTGCACGAGCATCGTGTCGTCGACGTCGAGCCAGTCTCCGGCGGTCAGACCGACCGTCTCGAGCCCGAGGTCGCGTGTGTGGGCGGCGCGGCCGGTGGCGGCGAGCACCTCGCTCGTGATGACCGTGGTGCCGTCGTCGAGTTCCGTCGTGACGAGGCCGTGCTCGTCACGGTCGACGCGGACCGGGTTGACGCCGGTGCGGACGTCGACACCGAGTTCGCCCAGGGAGTCGGCGACGAGTTCCCCGGCGAAGGGCTCCATGCCGCCGAGCAGGCCGTGCCGGGCGACGAGGGTGACCTTCGCGCCGAGCGAGGCCCACGCGGTGGCGAGTTCGGAGCCGGAGACGCCGCCGCCGATGACGAGCAGGCTCTCGGGGACCTGCTGGGCGCTGGTGCCCTCGCGGGTGCCCCACGGCTTCGCGTCGGCGAGACCGGGCACCGGGGGCAGCGTGTGCAGGGAACCGGTGACGACCGCGACGGCAGCACGGGCGGTGTGCGTCTCGCCGTCGACGTCGATGGTCTTCGGTCCGGTGATGCGGGCGTGCCCGCGGATCAGGTCGATGCCGGCGGACTCGAGCCACGAGACCTGGCTGTCGTCCTTCCAGTCCGAGGTGAACGAGTTGCGGCGGGCCAGCACGTGGGCGGCGTCGAGCGTGCCGGTCACGGCCTGCTTCGCACCGTCGAGCCGCTTGGCCGCGGCGAGGGCGTGTCCGCTGCGCAGGAGTGCCTTCGAGGGCATGCACGCCCAGTACGAGCATTCGCCGCCGACGAGCTCGGCCTCCACGATGGCGACCGACAGGTCGCGCTTCCTGGCGTAGTCCGCCACGTTCTCGCCGACTGCGCCGGCGCCGATCACGATGAGGTCGTAGTCCGTCATGCGGCCGAGCGTACGCGGACCGGCATGGGGTGCGCCGGGCGCGCGGGGTGCGTGGTCAACCCACCCGGGAGGCGCTGGTCACCGCGCCGACGACGCGCAGGATCACGCCGAGGTCGTCCACTGCACGGCCCGGGTCGACGGGGGCGAACCCGGTGAGCGCGGCGCCGGCGAGGCGCCGGCCGCGCGTCGCGGCCTGGATGCGCTCGACGAGCGCTGCGCCGTCGAGGCCGAACGGCACGGGTTCGAGCAGTCCGTCGACCTCGGACGGGTCGAGGACGTCGAGGTCGACGTGCACGAACACGGACGACGCACCGGTGCGCTCGACCGCTGCGGCGAGGGCGTCCGGGGTGGCGGCGTCGACGTCGAGGTGCACGATCCCGGCCTTGTCGAGGGCGGCGCGCTCGGCGTCCTCGACCCCGCGGACCCCGGCGACGACGACCGAGGACGCCGGCACCGCCGGCAGGCCGGGGAACAGGTCGTCGGGGCGGTCGACCAGCAGACGCAGGGCGGCGGTCTCGGCGGCGACGGGCTGGGCACGGTTGAGCGCGCGGTACCCGCTGGAGCCGGAGATCCGGACGAACGCGGTGTCCGGCAGAAGGGCGGCGGTCGCGCCGAGGACACTGGCGCCGTCACCGCCGACGACGAGCACCGGTTCGGTGGCGACGGCGGTCTCCTCCGCGACGCGTTCGGCGACGGCGAGCACCGAGGTGTAACGGGCGACCGCGGTCTCGAGGCGGTCTCCGGCGCCGGCCGGGACATCGACCACGGTGGTGGACGCCCGGGGGAGGTCGGCTGCGATCGCCGACGCGCCGTCACCCAGGCGCATCGCGCGCGACGACGCCGAACCCTGCCACTGACCGACCACGAGGAAGTGCATCGTCTCAGTCTGTCAGCTGGGGTCCGGCGTCGTCAGGGTGTTCGTCAGATGCTCGAGGATCCGCCGGACTTCAGCGCGGCGAGCCGTGCCTCGACCTCGGCGTCCTTGCCGACGTCCTCGAGGCTCTCGAACTGGGCGTCGAGGCTCGACGACTGCAGCTCCTGCTGGCCGAGCACCTTCGCCTCTTCGCGGCGGACCTTCTCCTCGAAGCGGCCGAGGTCGCTCGTCGGGTCGAGCACGTCGATGTTGCCGAGGGCGTCGTTGACGCGGGACTGGGCCTCGGCGGTCTTCGAGCGGGCGACGAGGTTGTCCCGCTTCGCGCGGAGCTGCTCGAGCTTCTGCTCCATGCCGGCGAGACCGGTCTTGAGCTTCTCGACCGCCTCGTTCTGCGACGCCAGGTTCGGCTCGGCGTCCTTGACCTCCTGCTCAGCGGCGATCTGCTTGCCGATCGCGATCTTGGCGAGGTTGTCGAACTTGTCGGCCTCGGCCGACTTGCCCTCGGAGCGGTACTTGTCGGCTGCGGTGGAGGCGTTGGCGGCCTTCTGGCCCCACTCGACCGCGGCCTTCTTGTCCTCCTCGTGGTCCTGCTCGAGCAGGCGGACGTTGCCGATGGTCTGCGCGATCGCGGTCTTCGCGTCGGCGATGTTGTTCGTGTAGTCGCGGACGAGCTGGTCCAGCATCTTCTGCGGGTCCTCGGCGTCGTCGATGATCTGGTTGATGTTCGCGCGCACGAGGGTGGAGATGCGTCCGAAGATGGTCTGCTTGGCCATTGCTGTTCCCTTTCGTGGAAGTCCTGTGGACGGTGTTGTCGGGTCGGGTCGGGTCGTGTCTGGTTCTGGGTGCCGGGGGAGTCCGTCGGGTCAGAAGCGGCCACCGCCGGAGAAGCCGCCGCCCCCGCCGCCGCCACCTCCGCCGAAGCCGCCACCGCCGCTGAAGCCGCCGCCGCCACCGAAGCCGCCGCCCCCGAAGGAACCGCCGCCGTAGCTGCCACCGCGACCGCCGAGCAGGCCGCCGAGGACGAGTCCGGTGACGAGTCCGCCGAGCTGGGCGCCGCCACCGCCTCCGCCCTGACCGCCGCCCCAGCCGCCCAGGTCGTCGTTCGCGGCGTCCATCGCGGCTGCGGCGTACTGCTCGGCCGCGCGGGCGGCGTTCAGCGCCTGGCCGGGGTTGCTCGGGGCGAGTTCGACGGCGTCGTCGTAGGCACGCTGGGCCTCGGACAGTCGCGTCCGGGCGGTCGGGCCGATGCCGCCGCGGTGCAGGGAGACGTAGTCGCGGGCCTGGCTGATCCGGTTCCGGGCGTCGCGCAGGGCGGCGTCGAGTGCCTGGGTGGCGCGCTGGCGCTGTTCCTCGGCACCCCGTGCCGCGGCGATGGCCTGGTCGATCTCGGTGTTCGCCCGGGTCAGCGCGTCGACGGCGGCGACCGGGTCCTTCGGGTCGAGCCCCTGGCGGAGCACGGCTTCGGCGCGGGTGACCGCTGCGGCGAGGTCCGGACCGCCGGAGCGCAGGCTGCGGGCGGCGGCGACGTCGCCCTGGATGTCGATGCGCATCGCCGCGGCGCGGGCGGTGGCCTCGTCGAAGGACTGCTCGGCGGCGAGTGCGCCGTCGGTGAGCTGCTGCACCTGGGCGAGGGCGTGCTGGGCGTCGCGCACGGCGACGACAGCCTCGCCCTTGTCGCCGGCGGCGATCGAGGCGGTGGCCGCGTTCGAGCGTTCGGTCGCGAAGGCGAGCACCTGGTGGGCCTGGTCGACGTTGTTCGCCACGGTTGCGAGGGTGCGGCCGGTGTAGCGGGCGCGGACGCGGTCGAGTGCGGCGGCTGCCGACCCCACCGAGGCCGGTGCGGCGGCCACGGCCTGGGCGAGCGATGCGGCGGCGTCCTCGACGCCGTCCTCGAGTGAGCGGAGCTGGTCGAACGCCTCGGTCTGCTCCTCGATCGCGGCGTGCGCCCGTTCGCAGATGACGATGATCTGGTTCGCCCACTCGGCGCGCTGCTGGGGGGTGTCGGGGATCTCGTCGTCGAGCTGCTGCCGGATCGTGAAGGCCTTGCGGACCTCGCGCTGGGCGGCCTGCACGGCGTCGGCGAAGGGCTTGGCGGCGTCGGGGCCGAACTGCGCGCTCGCGAACCCGACCTCTTGCTCGGCGGTGCGGAGTTCGTCGTCGATGGTGACCAGGGCGCCGCCGGCGGTGCGTTCGAGGTCGGCGAGCGAGGCTTCCTGTGCCTCGGTGGCTGCTGCGGTGCGGCGCTTGTTGCGGGTCCGGATGACCAGGACCACGACGACGAGTCCGACGACCACGACGAGCAGCAGGATCCACAGCCAGGTGAGGTCGACCGGGGCCTGCGACTGGGTCAGCCCGTCGGCGAAGGCCACGGCGGCGCCGGACCAGTCATCCTGCTTGAGCCGGGGCAGCAGCGAATCGTCGACGGCGTTCTGCACGTCGGACTCTGAGATCGCGGTCTCGTTCGTCTGCTGCACGTCGTAGTTGCGCTCGGTGACCGCGACCGAGAGCAGGATGCCGTCGCTGTCGATCTGGTTCTTCTCGAGCACCGCCCGACCCCACTCGGTGTGGTCGGTTGGATCGGAGAAGGAGGGCACGAACACGACGTACAGCTGCGTCTGCGTCTCGGCGTACAGGTCTTGCACGGCCTGTTCGACCCGCGCCTGCTGTGGTGCGGTCAGCGCGTCGGCCTCGTCGAGGACGTACGTCCCGCCCAGGTCGACGGGCGCTGTGGCGTGGGCGGTCGCTGCCGGAGCCAGGACGATCAGCATCGCGACGAGGGCAGCCGTCACACGGCTCCACAGCCGCGTTGTCCCCCTGTGCCCGCTCGATCCGTCCGTGTCCGATCCGTGCTGGACCGCTCGCATCCGTCCTCCGTCCGTCGCCGGTCGGTACCCCGTGGCACCGCCCCGGACCGCGCCACGAGGGCGCTGTCGCCCGGAGTCTATCCAGGCCACGCAGGGGCACCGCCAGACTCTGGGGGAACGCTCCGGAGGGTGCTTCCTGTGGACGTCTTGTCCCCCGTACCGGGGTATGCTGGCGCCACTGTTCGAGGATGAACGGAAGGGGAAGAACGATGGAACGCACCACGAGCACCGAGGTCGTCCCGCTCGAGGACGGCTACCACCGGGTGTCGACTCCGGCGACGGGCGTGATCGGTTTCGTGCGCGAGCACGACGGCCGCTACGAGGTCCTGCGCGGACGGGTTCGCCAGGCGACCCGCTCCGAGGGTCAGTACAGCACCATGAACGTCGCGCTCATCGCGCTGACGCACGCCTGATCCGCTCTGGGCCGGGCCACACGACCGACGGGCGCTGCCCGGGTCGGTGAGCCGCGCCTCCAGGCCGTCACGGTGACCATCCGGACACCGGGCGCTGCGCGCGCGGACGACCGGGAGGCACTGGTCGCCGCCGTCGCGTCGGCGACGGGTGCCGAGCCGGTCGCGGTGCGCGCGGGGCGCGTGTGCCCGCACTGCGCGGAGGCCGACCACGGCCGTCCGTGGGCGAGTGCCGCGGGCGTCCCGGTCGGCGTGAGCCTGTCGCGCGCACCGGGCGTCGTCGCCCTCGCGGTCGGACCGGCGGCACTCGGTGTCGACGTCGAACGGGTGTCCCGGGTCGCCGCCGCGCCGCTCGACGCCTTCACGCCGGGGGAACTGTTCCGGGCCGACGGGGACCCGGCGCTCCTCGCTGCCGCGTGGGCGGCCAAGGAGGCCGTGCTGAAACGCGACGGACGTGGGCTGCGCGTCGACCCGCTCGCGGTGGACGTCGACGTGGTCGGCGGCACGGCCCGCTTCGAGGGTGTCGGACAACCGCTCACCGTGCTGTTCCCCGCGCCGGACGTGGTGCTCGTCGTCGCAGCGGGTGGCCTGCCCGTCGACGTGGTCGGGACGGTCAGCGGGGGAGCGTGAGCACCTCGGCGCCGTCCTCGGTGATCGCGATGGTGTGTTCCGTGTGGGCGGTCCGCGCTCCGGTGGCGCTCCGCAGGGTCCAGCCGTCCGGGTCGGTGACCAGGACGTCGGTGTCTGCCATCACCCACGGTTCGAGCGCGAGCAGGAGCCCCGGTCGGAGCGTGTAGCCGCGGCCCGGGCGGCCGGTGTTCGACACGTGCGGGTCCTGGTGCATGGTGGAGCCGATGCCGTGTCCGCCGAACTCGACGTTCACCGGGTAGCCCGCGGCTTCGAGCACGGTGCCGATCGCGTGCGACAGGTCGCCGATGCGTGCCCCGGGTCCGGCGGCGGCGATGCCCGCGGCCAGCGCTCGCTCGGTGGCGTCGATGAGTGCGGTGTCCTCGGGGCGCGCGGTGCCGACGACGAAGCTGATCGCGGCGTCGGCGGCGATGCCGTCGAGGGAGACCGCGAGGTCGAGGGTCAGCAGGTCGCCGTCACGCAGCGCCTGATCGTGGGGCAGTCCGTGCAGGACGGCGTCGTTCACGGCGGTGCAGATGTGGTGGCCGAAGGGGCCGCGGCCGAACGAGGGGGCGTAGTCGACGTAGCAGGAGTCGGCGCCGGCGGCCTCGATCATCTCCTTCGCCCACCGATCGATCTCGAGCAGGTTCGTGCCGACGCGGGTGCGTTCGCGCAGGGTCTGCAGGATCGTGCCGACGAGGGCTCCGGTGGCGCGGCCCTTGTCGACCTCGGCGGGGGTCAGGATCTCGATCACGCGGATGATCATACCGGTATTACTATGTGGTCATGGTCCGTCTCCCACTCCGCCCGGACGAGGTCGCGCGCGGTCGTCGCCTCGGTGCGCTGCTCCGTCGTGCCCGGGGTCCGCGGTCGATCGTGGACACCGCCCTGGCTGCGGGGATCTCGCCGGAGACGCTCCGGAAGATCGAGACTGGGCGCATCGCGACGCCGGCGTTCTCGACGATCGCGTCGGTCGCCGGTGTGGTCGGGCTGTCGCTCGACGCGGTGTGGTCCGAGGTCAGCTGCGACCCGGTCGACGGCGAGCTGGCGGGATAGTCGACGCGGCGAAGCCTGCTAGCCAGCGGGCAGCGCCGGCACGGACACCTCGTCGACCCAGGGCCCGGTCACCGCGTGGACGTCCGCGACGGAGCGGCCGGCGGCGTCCGCGAAGGCGCTGAGCACGGCCTGCACGGTGACGGATCCGTGCCGGTGCCGCTCGGTGATGCTCCGCAGCCCGGTGAAGAAGGCGTCGTCGCCGAACGTGCGGCGGACGGCGTGCAGGGCGAGGGCGCCGCGCTTGTAGACGCGGTCGTCGAACATGTCCTTTGCGCCCGGGTCACCGACCACCAGGTCCTCCGGCTGCTCGAGCAGTCCCTGCCGGTACCGCTCGGCCAACACGTCGGCGGTGTCGTCGCCGCGGTCCTCGGACCACAGCCACTCGGCGTAGCAGGCGAACCCTTCGTGCAGCCAGATGTCCTGCCACCGGGTGACGGTCACGGAGTTGCCGAACCACTGGTGGGCGAGCTCGTGGGCGATGAGACGGTCGGTGCCGTGCTCGCCGTCGACGTGGTTTCGGCCGAACACCGCCAGGCCGTGGGCCTCGAGCGGGATCTCGAGGTCGTCGTCGGTCACCACGACGGCGTACGCCGCGAACGGGTAGGGGCCGAACCGGTCACCGAACAGCGCGAGCATCTCCGGCACCTGGCCGAAGTCGGTCTTCGCGGCGGCGGCGAGGTCGGCGGGGTGGTGCAGTGTCACGGGGACGCCGCTCGTGCGCAGCTTCGCGGTGCGGTAGCGGCCGATCTGCACGGTCGCCAGGTACGTCGCCATCGGCTCGGTGGTGGCGTAGGTCCAGCGGGTGCCGACGCGGTCACGTTCCTTGGCGAGCAGCTCGCCGTTCGCCAGGACGTCGTACGCAGCCTCGGCCGCGATCTCGATGCGGTAGGTGGCCTTGTCGTCGGGGCGGTCGTTGCACGGGAACCACGACGGCGCCCCGGTGGGCTGCGCGGCGACGATCACACCGTCGGAGAGTTCCTCCCACCCGAGCTGCCCCCATGCGCTGCGCACGGGGTGCGGGGTGCCCCGGTACCGCAGGTGCACGCTGAACACGGTGTCGGCGGCGATCGGTTCGGCCGGGGTGACGGTCACCTTGTGCGTGGCGGTCGACACCTTCTTGGCGCGTCGGCCGTCGACGTCGACACGGTCGACCGTGAGCCCGTGCAGGTCGATGACGACCTTGTCGAGCGGTTCGAGGGCGCGCGCGGTGATCGTCGCGGTGCCGTCCAGGCGGTTGGTGGCGACGCGGTAGTCGAGCCGGAGCTCGTAGTGCTCCGCACTCCACCGTCGGTCGCCGCTGTGCGGGGTGTAGGGGTCTGCAGCGGGATCGGTGGGCACGGGGACAGTCAACCTCATGGTGCCGGTGGGGCTGTCACCGAGGGCGGTACCGCTGTCCACGGAGCGATCGGGTTGCCGGCCCAGCGGGACCCCGGCGGCACCTGCTCACCGCGCATCACGAGCGAGGACGGTCCGACGGTCGCCCCGGCACCGATGCCGGCCGCCGGCAGGACCACGCTGTGCGGCCCGAGCGTGGCGCCAGCGTCGAGCCGGACGGTGTCGAGCTGCATCACGCGGTCGTGGAACAGGTGCGTCTGCACGACCGTGCCCCGCGCCACCGACGCCCCGGACCCGATCGTGACCAGGTCGGCCTCGGGCAGCCAGTACGTCTCGAGCCAGGTCCCGCGCCCGATCGTCGCGCCGAGGCTCCGCAACCAGACGGCCAGAGCAGGGGTGCCGGTGGCCTGCTCGGCGAACCACGGCCGGGCGACGGTCTCGACGAAGGTGTCCTGCACCTCGTTGCGCCACACGAACGACGACCACAGCGGGTGCTCCCGGGCGGTGATCCGGCCGACGAACGCCCACTTCGCGATCGTCGACACCACGGCGGCGACGGCACCGGCGGCGATGAGCACCGGACCGGCGAGCAGCACCGTCCACCCGATCCCGACGGCCGACCACAGCGCCAGCAGTGTGCCGGCCACGCCGAGCGCGATCGCGGCGGACACCATCGGGGCGACCAGGCGCAGCAGCTCCCAGCAGCCGCGGGCGACCTTCAGCCGCCGGGACGGACGGAACGTGCGCGCCTCGTCGAACTCCGTCGCCGCACGCCGCAGCCGCACCGGGGGCGACCCGAGCCACGACGACCCGCGCTTGGCCTTCTTCGGCACGGCGGACAGCACCGCCACCAGGGCCTCGCGCGGCACCGAGCGTCCGGCGCCCGTCATCCCGCTGTTGCCGAGGAACGCCCGACGGCCGACCTTCGACCGACCGATCCGCACCCGACCGCCGCCGAGTTCGTAGGTGGCCACCATGGTGTCGTCGGCCAGGAACGCCCCCGACGCGATCTGCGTCAGCGCCGGGATGAGCAGCACCGTGGAGATCTCGGTGTCCCGACCGACCCGGGCGCCGAGCAGGCGCAACCACACCGGCGTCACGAGCGAGGCGTACAGCGGGAACAGCAGGGTCCGCGCCGCGTCGAGCACCCGCTCGGTCGACCACACCTGCCAGCCGATCCGGGAGCGCACCGGGTGCCGCCCCTCGTGCAGGCCGACGCCGAGCAACCGCACCGCGACCACCACCAGCAGCGCGTACACCGCACCGGCGACGACCGTCGCCAGGGGGACCGTCACCAGCGCGCGGAGCACCGCGTCGCCCAGGGCCGACGCCCGCCCCACCAGGGCCAGGGCGACCAGCAGTCCGACCGCGACACCGACCACCGGCAACCCGGCCACCGCCAGGGACCCGGCCCCGTACGCGAGCAGCCAGCGGCGACGGACCGCAGGGCGGGCCTCCCGGTCGCCGCGAGCCGACCCGACGCGTTCCGCCGGCGCCCCCGCCCAGCGTTCGCCCGCCGGCACCGGACCGCCGACGGCGGAACCCGCCGTCACCTCGGCACCCGCGCCGACGTGCGCCCCCGGCAGCAGCGTCGTCCGGCTCCGCACCACGGCGTCGTCGTCGATGCGGACGTGCCCCAGGTGGAACACGTCGCCGTCGAGCCAGTGCCCGGCAAGGTCGACCTCGGGTTCGATCGACGCGCGCTTGCCGATCGTCAGCATCCCGGTCACCGGCGGCAGTGTGTGCAGGTCGACGTCCCGCCCGATCCGCGCACCGAGCGCCCGTGCGTAGTAGCTGATCCACGGGGCACCCGCGGTCGACGGGCCGTCCACCGCCTCGGCGATGCGCTCGGCCAACCACACCCGCAGGTGCACCGAACCCCCACGGGGGTACGAGCCCGGACCGACCCCGGCGAGCAGCAGCCGCGCCAGCACCGCCGTCAGCGCCATCTTGCCGATCGGCGTCACGAACACCAGGAGCATCAGCACCAGCACCGGCCAGGGCAGCACCGGCAGGAACGGCAACGTCGTCGCGTGCAGCACCGCAGCCACCAGGGCCGTCCACGTCAGCACCCGCAGCCCGCGGAGCACCTGCACCGGCAGCCCGAGCAGCGTCATCAGCAGCCCCGTCGCCGGGGGGACCGGCGCCACGTCGCGCGACGACGCCTCGACCGGCCCGGACTCGTCCAGCGCCGCCGCCAACGCCCCGATCCGCGGGTGGTCGTACACGTCAGCCACCGTCGTCGTCGGGAACCGCTCACGGATGGCCGACACCAGCTGCGCCGCCGTCAACGACCCACCGCCGTGCGCGAAGAAGTCGTCGTCGACGCTCGCCACCGGCACCCCGAGGATCGCCGACCACCGCTCGGCGATCCACGCCACCGTGTCCGGCAGCATCGCCGCGTCCGTCGCCCCCGGCAACGGCCACGGCAGCGCCGCACGGTCGACCTTGCCCGACGTCCGCGTCGGCAGCGACTCCACCACCGCCACCAACGGCACCAGCGCCGCCGGCAACTCCTGGCGCAACCGTGCGTTCGCCGCCGCCACGTCCACCGTCGCCCCCGCCACCGGCGCCACGTACCCGACGAGCACCTGGTTCCCCGCCGGGGTCCGCTGCACCACCGCAGCGCCACCCGCCACGTCGTCCAGGGCCTGCAGCGCCGCATCGATCTCACCGAGCTCGATCCGCCGACCGCCGAGCTTCACCTGGTCGTCCGCACGCCCCTGGAACACCAGCCCCTCGGGCTCGTACCGCACCAGGTCCCCGCTCCGGTACGCCCGCTCCCACCCGAGCTCCGGGAACGGCGCGTACTTCTCCGCGTCCTTCGCCGGGTCCAGGTACCGCCCCAGCCCGACCCCACCGATCACCAGCTCACCGACATCGCCCGGCTCCACCCGCTGCCCGGCACCGTCCACCACGGCCAGGTCCCACCCGTCCAGCGGCAACCCGATCCGGATCGGCTGGCTCCCGTCGAGCAGGGACCCGCACGCCACCACCGTCGCCTCGGTCGGCCCGTACGTGTTCCACACCTCACGGTCACGACTCGCGATGCGCGCCGCCAGCTCCGGCGGGCACGCCTCACCACCGAAGATCACCAGCCGCACCTGCTCCAGCGCATCGTCCGGCCACAACGCCGCGAGCGTCGGCACCGTCGACACCACCGTGATCGTGTGCGCGATGAGCCACGGCCCCAGGTCCACCCCCGTCCGCACCAGCGACCGGGGCGCCGGCACCAACGCGGCACCGTGCCCCCACGCCAACCACATCTCCTCGCACGACGCGTCGAAGGCCACACTCAGCCCCGCCAGCACCCGGTCACCCGGACCGATCGGCGCCGCCTGCAGGAACATCCGCGCCTCGGCGTCCACGAACGCCGCAGCACTGCGGTGGGTGACCGCCACGCCCTTCGGCACCCCGGTCGACCCGGACGTGAAGATGATCCACGCGTCGTCGGTCTCGCGGGGGAGCTCGGCGCTCGCCGCAGGGTCGGTCACCGGCAGTTCGGCGCCGTCGCGGTCGCGCAGGACGCCGCCGGCACCGATCACCCCGACGACACCGGCTTCGCCGAACACCAGGGTGGCGCGTTCCTCGGGGTCGTCGGCATCGACGGGCACGTAGGCGGCTCCGGCGGCCAGCACGGCGAGGATCGACAGGTACAGGTCGCGCCCGCCGGAGGGGATCCGCACCCCGACCCGGTCCCCGCGCCGGACGCCCCGGCGTGCGAGGTCGTCGGCCTGCGCGTGCACCAGGTCGAGCAGGGCGGCGTAGTCGACGCTGCCGGCGGGGTCCTCGAGCGCGGTGGCGTCCGGATGGGTCGCCGCGGTCGCCGAAAGGACGTCGAACAGGGTCCGTGGGGCGGGTGCGTCGCCGCCGCGGGCGAGTTCGAGCTGCGCGTTCCCGGTGCCGGTGGTCATCGAGGCCTCTTCCCGGTCGCGTGCGGGACGACCGGCCCGTGATCCTAGGGGACCGAGGTGTCCCGCTCGGAAACACGGGGTAGCGCAGGGGCGGGGCGGGGCGTCGCGCGCCGAGTGAGCAGAAGACGTCGGGTCACCCGCCTCGACCCGTCGCGTTCTGCTCACTCGACGAGGAGCCCCAACGGGGGAAGGTCGCCGCAGGCGACATCGTGCGCAGCCGACAGAGCGCAGCGAAGACGTCTGCTTGCGCGGGTGTGTCCAGTGCCCCCAGGAGGATTCGAACCTCCGCCCCTGCCTCCGGAGGGCAGTGCTCTATCCCCTGAGCTATGGGGGCCAAGGGGTGTGAACAACCGTAGCAGGTCCGGTGGGTGGTCCTGGACAGCGCGTGTCGCGCAGTGGACGCGGGGGGCGGCCGGTCTGGAGGCGCGGTGCGGGCCCGCCACGGGCCTCCCGTCCGCACGGTGCGCGGGTTGCGTTCCGGTGCGGTGTTCCGCGTTCCGTGCGGCGCTGGAAGCGCGCACCGGGCACGCAACCGCGCACCGGGTGGCGGACCGCGCACCGTGCCGGCCCGCGTGCGTCAGCCCGCAGGCGTCGCCGACCCCGTCGCGGACGGCTGCAGCGCGGCCCGCACCGCGTCGACGACGGGCTGCGCCCCACCCGGCTCCGTGAACAGCGTCGACTGCGCGGTGATCCAGTACGGGTCGGCGAAGGCATCCGCCCGGCCGACGGCACCGTTCAGGGCGAAGTACCCCTCGACGCGGTAGGTGGGGACCGATCCGCCCCGCTCGTACAAGGCGTCCTTCAGGTTGGTGAGCGACTTCTCAGGCAGGTCGGCGACCGCGAACGTGATCGCCGTGGCGTCCGCGTCGGTGCTCACGAACCGGCAGACGCGGCCCTGCTGCTTCGCGATGGTCGCGGCGGGGGAGCCCTTCGCCGGTGTGAACGAGTCGTCGAGCTCGAAGGTCTGCCCGTACACGGACAGGGCGCTCATCGGCAGGAGTTCCCCGCAGGTCTGCGACACCGGCTTGCCCGCGGGGGTGCCACGGGCCGACGGGGTGCTGGCCCCGCCGCCCGAGCACCCGGCGAGCACGACGGCTGCTGCGGTGGTGAGGGTGGCGACGGTGAGCGCCCGGGCACGGCTGCGGGGGGTCATCCCGACATGATGCTGCATCGATCGGTGCGGACCTGGGCGTCCCGGTAGGATCGGTCCTCGTGACTCCAGCCGAACTCTCCGCCGCGTACCTGTCGATCCTGACCGGGATCGTCGAGCGCCGAGGCGCGTCCGACACCGTGACGATCGAGGAGTCCCACGTGGTGCTCGAGCGTCCGAAGAACCGCGCCCACGGTGACTGGGCCTCGAACGCGGCCATGCAGCTCGCGAAGCGGCTCGGCACGAACCCGCGCGAGCTCGCGACCGAGATCGCCGGTGAGCTGACCGAGCTCGACGGCGTGGACTCGGTCGACGTCGCCGGCCCGGGCTTCATCAACATCACGCTCGAAGCCGCCGCCGCGGGTGAGATCGCGCGCACCATCGTCGACGGCGGCGAGTCCTTCGGCACCGGGGACCTGTACGACGGCGTCCGGATCAACCTGGAGTTCGTCTCCGCCAACCCCACCGGTCCGATCCACATGGGCGGCGTGCGCTGGGCAGCGGTCGGCGACAGCCTGGCCCGCGTGTTCCAGGCGCAGGGCGGGCTCGTCACCCGCGAGTACTACTTCAACGACCACGGCGCGCAGATCGACCGCTTCGCCCGCTCCCTCGTGGCCAGCGCCCTCGGTGAGCCGACGCCCGAGGACGGCTACGGCGGCGCCTACATCGCCGAGATCGCGGCACGGGTCATCGCGACCCTCGAGCCGGGCACCGACGTCCGCGACCTGCCGCGTGACGAGGCGCAGGAGCTCTTCCGCCGCGAGGGCGTCGACTTCATGTTCGCCGACATCAAGTCGTCGCTGCACGACTTCGGCGTCGACTTCGACGTCTACTTCCACGAGAACGCGCTGCACGAGTCGAAGGCCGTCGAGCGTGCCATCGCCCGACTGCGGTCGGCCGGTGTGATGTACGAGGCCGAGGGCGCCGAGTGGCTCCGCACCACCGACTTCGGCGACGACCGCGACCGCGTCGTCATCAAGTCGGACGGCGAACCCGCGTACATCGCCGGTGACCTGGCGTACTACCTCGACAAGCGCGAGCGCGGGTTCGAGCGCAACCTGATCATGCTGGGCGCCGACCACCACGGCTACGTCGGCCGGCTGATGGCGATGTGCGCCGCGTTCGGCGACGAGCCGGGCAAGAACCTCGAGATCCTGATCGGGCAGATGGTCAACCTGCTCAAGGACGGCGAACCGATGCGCATGTCGAAGCGCAACGGCACCATCGTCACGATGGAGGACCTGGTCGACGCCGTCGGTGTCGACGCCGGCCGCTACGCCCTGGTCCGCTTCGCCAGCGACACCGCGATCGACATCGACCTCGACCTGCTCACGAAGCGCACGAACGACAACCCCGTCTTCTACGTGCAGTACGCCCACGCCCGCACGCAGTCGGTGGCCCGGAACGCCGCGGCCGCCGGGGTCGACCGGTCGGTGTTCGACGCCTCGCTGCTGACCCACGAGTCGGAGAGCGCGCTCCTCGGAGCCCTCGCCGAGTACCCGCGGGTCGTCCGGCACGCCGCCGAGCTGCGCGAGCCGCACCGCATCGCGCGCTACATCGAGCAGCTGGCCGGCCTGTACCACCGCTGGTACGACTCCTGCCGCGTCACGCCCCTCGGCGACGAGCCCGTGACCGACCTGCACCGCACGCGCCTGTGGCTGAACGACGCCACCGGCCAGGTCGTCCGGAACGGCCTCGGCCTGCTCGGCGTGTCGGCTCCGTCCCGCATGTAGCGGTCGCCCCTTCCGAAAGACACCGGTGTTCGCGCACGGAACACCCGCATCCCGGGGTGTCGAGCGTGAACACCGGTGTTTTGCGTCCTGGCCGCGCCCGGCCGCAGCCCGGCCGCGCCTGCCCGCGCCCGGCCGCAGCTGCGCCGCAGACCGGGCTGGCAGGCTAGGACGCATGCCTGCAGCCACCGAACGCCCCACCAAGCGCCGCCGCTGGCCCGTCGTCCTGCTCGTGCTCGTCGTGGTGCTCGCCGGCCTCGTCGTCGTCGCCGAGTTCGTGCTGCGCGGCGTCGTCGACCGGATCATCGCCCAGCAGGTCGAGCAGTCGCTGCCCGACGGCACGACCGGCCAGGTCGACGCGCACGCCGAGGGCATCGTCATCCCGCAGCTCATCAGCGGCACGCTCGATCGCGTCGAGATCTCCTCGGAGAAGCTCACGGTCGACGGCATCCCGCTCGCCGCCGACGTCACTGCGCAGGACGTCCCGGTGGACGGCAAGGGTGACGTCCGCGACGTCGACGGCACGGTCACCCTGGCGTCGTCGAGCGTCAAGGACCTGGCGAAGTACAGCCCGCTCTTCGACCGCCTCAGCCTGGCCGACGGTGGGGTCGAGCTGACCGGGTCGTCGTCGGTGCTCGGCTACGACATCACGTACGCCGCCAAGGGTGCCGTCGTCGCGCAGGACGACGGCCGCGGCATCTCGATCACCCCGGAGAGCGTCCGGATCACGAACTCCGACCTCGGTCTGAAGGTCGACTCGATCCCGGGCGTCACCGGCGTCCCGGTGCAGGTCTGCACCGCGCAGTTCCTGCCCGAGGCGCTGCGGGTGCGCTCACTCGACGTGTCGAAGTCGGACGCGACGGTCCGCATCACCGCGGACGCGCTGCCGCTCACCGAGGACGGCCTGCGGACCGTCGGCAGCTGCCGCTGAGCGGACGGGTGCGTAACGCGGCCCGGGAGGCGTGGCTCGCGTCGGTAGGATCGGGTCCCGTGAGCGAGAACCCCCTTGCACCGCCGCGGCTGCGGTTCCCGACGGACGCCTCCGAACTGGTGGACCGCATCTGGCCCGCGTCCGCGACGCGGACCGACGACGGCACCCTGGCGATCGGTGGCATCAGCGCGACCGACCTGGTCGCCCGGTTCGGCACGCCGCTGTACGTCGTCGACGAGCGTGACGTGCAGTCCCGTGCGGTGCGGGTGCGGAACGCCTTCACCGAGGCCTTCGAACGCATCGGCAGTCACGCGCACGTCTACTACGCCGGCAAGGCGTTCCTGACGACGCAGGTGGTCGCGTGGATGGCCGAGGCGGACCTGCGCGTCGACGTCTGCACCGCCGGTGAGCTCGCGGTCGCCCTGGCCGGTGGCATCGACCCCGGTCGGCTCGGCTTCCACGGCAACGACAAGTCCGACGCCGAGATCGCCCGTGCCCTCGAGGTCGGCGTCGGCACGATCGTGCTCGACAGCCACGAAGAGGTGCAGCGCGTCGCCCGCGCCGCCGCCGACGCCGGGGTCGTGCAGCGTGTGCGCATCCGGATCAACACCGGCGTGCACGCGTCCACCCACGAGTACCTGGCGACCGCTCGCGAGGACCAGAAGTTCGGCATCCCGCTGTCCGAGGCCGTCGACGCCGCGGCAGCCGTCCGTGCCGAGCCCTCGCTCGCCTTCGTCGGCCTGCACTCGCACATCGGTTCGCAGATCTTCGATGACGCCGGCTTCCGCGAGGCCGCACGTCGGCTGATGGACGTGCACGCGACGCTCGTCGCCACCGGCCCGGTGCCCGAGCTGAACCTCGGCGGCGGCTGGGGCATCGACTACACCGAGGCCGACTCGGCGTTCGCCCCCGAGGACGTCGCCGATGCACTGGCCGCGATCATCGGCGAGGCCTGCGCCGAACGCGGCATCCCGGTGCCGGACATCGCCGTCGAGCCGGGCCGGTACGTCATCGGCCCGCCCGGGGTGACGCTGTACCGCGTCGGCACGATCAAGCCCGTCACGCTCGAGACCGACGACGGCGGCAGCGCGACCCGCACGTACGTCTCGGTCGACGGCGGGATGAGCGACAACATCCGTCCGGCCCTGTACGGCGCCGACTACACGGCCCGGCTCGCCCGCACCTCCGACGCACCAGCGGTGCTGAGCCGCGTCGTCGGCAAGCACTGCGAGAGCGGCGACGTCGTGGTGAACGACGAGTACCTGCCCGGCGACGTGCAGCGCGGCGACCTGCTGGCCGTGGCGGCCACCGGTGCCTACTGCTGGGCGCTGTCGAGCAACTACAACCACGTGGGCCGCCCGCCGGTCGTCGCCGTCGCGGACGGCACAGCCCGTATCCTCGTGCGGGGCGAGACGATCGACGACCTGCTCGCCCGTGACACCGGGGTCGCCGCCGTGCCCGCCGAGGGCACCGGCCGCTGACCCCCGACCCGACCGGGTCCGCCCACCCCGCAGGGCGTGCCCCCATCGACAGGAACCGCTACCAGATGATCGAATACCGCAACGTCCGTGTCGCGCTGCTCGGGGCCGGCTCGGTCGGTTCCCAGGTCGCGCGACTGCTCCTCGAGCACGGCGACGAGCTGGCCTCGCGCGCCGGAGCCGGGCTGGAGCTCGTCGGGATCGCCGTGCGCGACGTGGACGCGGAGCGCGACGTCGACCTGCCGGCGGAGCTCTTCACCACGGACGCTGCGTCGCTCATCCTCGGCGCGGACATCGTCGTCGAGCTCATCGGCGGCATCGAGCCGGCGCGCACCCTCGTGCTCCAGGCGCTGCAGTCCGGCGCCGACGTCGTCACCGGCAACAAGGCGCTGCTCGCCACCCACGGCCCGGAGCTCTTCGCCGCGGCCGAGCAGGTCGGTGCACAACTCTACTACGAGGCCGCCGTGGCCGGTGCGATCCCGATCATCCGTCCGCTGCACGACTCGCTCGCCGGTGACCGCATCGTCCGGATCATGGGCATCGTCAACGGCACGACCAACTTCATCCTCGACCTGATGGACCGCAAGGGTTCCACGTTCCAGGACGCCCTGGCCACCGCGACGGAGCTCGGGTACGCCGAGGCCGACCCGACCGCCGACATCGAGGGCTACGACGCCGCGCAGAAGGCCGCGATCCTGGCCTCGCTCGCGTTCCACACCTCGGTGCCGCTCGCCGCCGTGCACCGCGAGGGCATCACCCACGTCACGATCGAGCAGGTCCGCGCCGCCCGCAAGGCCGGCTACGTCGTGAAGATCCTGGCGACCGCGGAGCGGCTGACGGACGAGGACGGCCGCGAGGGCGTCAGCGCCCGCGTCTACCCGGCCCTCGTGCCCGAGTCGCACCCGCTCGCGAGCGTGCACGGAGCGAAGAACGCCGTGTTCGTCGAGGCTGAAGCCGCCGGTGACCTGATGTTCTACGGCGCGGGTGCCGGTGGCGTCGAGACGGCCTCGGCGGTCCTCGGCGACCTGGTCTCCGCGGCTCGTCGGCACGTCATCGGTGGCCCGGGCGTCGCCGAGTCGACGCAGTCCGAGCTGCCGGTGTTCCCGATCGGCACCGTCCGCACGAGCTACCAGATCACCCTGCACGTCACGGACGCACCCGGCGTGCTGTCGACCGTCGCAGGCGTGCTCGCCAAGCACGGCGTCAGCGTCGAGACGGTCGAGCAGACCACCACCGGCGCAGCCGAGGGGACCGCGACGCTCGTCATCGGCACCCACCTGGCGCGCGAGGCCGACCTCGCGGACACCGTCGTCGCCCTCCGCGGCGAGGACGTCGTCCTGGACGTCACCAGCGTCCTGCGCGTCGTCGGTCGCTGACGCGACCACGGGCCTCCAGGCCGACCAGCAGGCTCGCCGAGCCGAACCACCACCAGATCCACCCCACCGGACAGAGAGAGAAGCCTGATGGCCCACCAGTGGCAGGGAGTCCTGCGCGAGTACGCCGACCGACTCGACGTGACCGAGGCGACGCCCATCGTCACCCTCGGTGAGGGCGGCACGCCGCTCATCCCGGCTCGTCGGCTCTCCGAGCGCACCGGCGCCGAGGTCTACGTGAAGTTCGAGGGCATGAACCCGACGGGCTCGTTCAAGGACCGCGGCATGACGATGGCGATCTCGAAGGCCGTCGAGCACGGCGCGAAGGCCGTCATCTGCGCCTCGACCGGCAACACCAGCGCCTCGGCCGCCGCGTACGCGACGCACGCCGGCATCACCGCCGCGGTGCTCGTGCCCGAGGGCAAGATCGCCATGGGCAAGCTCAGCCAGGCCGTCGCCCACGACGCCCAGCTGCTGCAGGTGCAGGGCAACTTCGACGACTGCCTCGACATCGCCCGCGACCTGGCGGCGAACTACCCGGTGCACCTCGTCAACTCCGTCAACAACGACCGCATCGAGGGGCAGAAGACCGCCGCGTTCGAGGTCGTCGACGTCCTCGGTGACGCACCGGACTTCCACTTCCTGCCCGTCGGCAACGCGGGCAACTACACCGCGTACTCGCGCGGCTACCGCGAGGACGTCGCCGCCGGTCGGAGCACCAAGCTGCCCCGCATGTTCGGGTTCCAGGCCGCCGGTTCCGCCCCGATCGTGCACGGCGAGGTCGTCCGGCACCCGGACACCATCGCGTCGGCCATCCGCATCGGCAACCCGGCCTCGTGGCAGTTCGCGCTCGAGGCGCAGCAGGAGACCGACGGCTACTTCGGTGCGATCAGCGACGAGGCCATCCTCGCCGCGCACCGCATCCTGTCGGCCGAGGTCGGCGTCTTCGTCGAGCCCGCGTCGGCGATCGGTGTCGCCGGGCTGCTCGAGCGCGCCGACGCCGGTGTCGTGCCGAAGGGCGCGAAGGTCGTCATCACGGTCACGGGTCACGGCCTGAAGGACCCGCAGTGGGCCCTCCGCACGCCGGACGGCGGCGAGGTCACCCCGACGAGCGTGCCGGTCGACACGAAGTCGATCGCCGACGTGCTCGGTCTGGTCAGCGAGCAGTGATCTCCGACCGCTCGTCCGGACCGGGGGAGGGCGTCACCGCCCGCAGCGCTGTACCGGCCGGACGGGCGGTCCGGACACTGCCGGCCGGATCGACGGTCCGCGTCCGGGTGCCGGCCACGTCGGCGAACCTCGGCCCCGGCTTCGACTCGCTCGGCCTCGCGCTCTCGCTCTACGACGAGGTCGTGGTGCGCGTGCGCCCCGAACCCGGCGCGACCGTCACGGTCGAGGGCGTCGGCGCCGGTGAGGTTGCCACCGACGACTCGAACCTGGTCGTCCGTGCCGTCCGCCGAGGGTTCGAACACGCCGGTGTCGACCAGCCCGGCCTCGAGCTGCACGCGACGAACGCGATCCCGCACGGGCGCGGTCTCGGCTCGTCCGCCGCGGCGATCGTCGCGGGGCTGATGGCGGCCCGCGGCCTGCTCGAGGGCATCGTCGACCTCGACGCCTCGACGCTCCTGACCCTGGCCACCGAGATGGAGGGCCACCCGGACAACGTCGCGCCGGCGCTCTTCGGCGGCCTGACGATCGCGTGGATGACCGCCGAGGGCCCGGCGTACAAACGGCTCCTGGTGCACCGCGGTGTCGCCCCGGTGGTGTTCGTGCCGACCTCGACGCTCTCCACCAAGCTCGCGCGCTCCCTGCAGCCCGAGCAGGTCCCGCACGCCGACGCCGCGTTCAACGTCTCCCGCTCGGCGCTGCTCGTCGCGGCGCTCATCCAGAGCCCCGAGCTGTTGCTCGCCGCGACCGAGGACCGTCTGCACCAGGCGTACCGCGCCAGCGCCATGCCCGAGACCGACGCCCTGATCCGGCTGCTCCGGCAGCACGGCCTGGCCGCGGTGGTCTCCGGTGCGGGGCCGAGCCTGCTCGTCCTCGGCAGCGACCCGGCACAGCGGCTGACCGCCGCCGACCTGGTCCAGCGACACGCCGAATCCGACTGGCGGCCGCTCATGCTGGCCGTCGATCTCGGTGGTGCTACAGTGGCAGCGCACTCGGCGCTCGAAGCCGAACCCGCGTAACCGTACGGATCGCTCGTCCTCCAGGACAGCTCCTACGACGTCGCAGGGTCCGGTGCGCGAGTGTGCATCTCTTTCTGATCACCGAATCCCGATCCGTCGTCTGAACGGCGGTCGATGCTCACTGCATCCGGGACGGTGGAAACTCTCCGCGTTCTGCGGTTCGAAAGGAAACACCGACCTTGACCGACAACAACTCCGCCCAGGTGGAGATCCCCAGCGACCTGCGTGCCCTCCGTCTTCCGGAGCTCCAGCGCATCGCCTCCTCGCTCGGCATCACCGGGCTCTCCAAGCTCCGCAAGGGCGACCTGATCGCCTCCATCGAGGACAAGCGCCCCGTCGACGAGACGCCGGCCGCCCCGGCCGCCGTCGTCCCCGAGACCCCCGCCGAGCCGGCCGCCACCGAGCAGCCGACCCTGCCGGAACCCGCCGAGACGCCCGCGCAGCCCGCTGCCGAGGCCCCCGTCGCCGACTCCGAGGCACCCGCCGAGTCGGCAGCCCCGAGCCGTGCCCGTCGTTCGCGCCGTGCGTCGTCCGGTGGCACCGTGAACGCCGCACCGACCTCGGCCGCCGAGCACACCAACCACGGTCAGACCGGCACCGAGGACCTCCTCGCCGGGCTCGACCAGGTCCGCGCCGAGAAGGACGCGCAGGAAGCCGCGCAGTCCGGCTCGCAGCGCCGCGGCCGTGGCCAGCGGAACGCCGAGCAGCGCACCGAGCAGCGTGGCGCCGAGCAGGGCGAGCAGGCGTCGGCACCGGCCGAGGCCGAGCAGCCGAACCAGGCTGCCCAGCAGCAGGGCCAGCAGAGCCAGCAGGCCCCGACGTCCGCCGTGCAGGCCGACCAGGACCAGAACGAGTCCGGCGACCAGAACGACCAGGGCGACCAGAACTCCGAGCAGGGCGAGGGCGGCTCGCGCCGCGGTCGTCGCAGCCGTGGTCGCGGTCGTGGCCGTGGGCAGAACGCCGAGAACGGCGAGCAGCAGAACGGCACCGACCAGCAGAACGGTGGCCAGAACGGCGGCCAGCAGAAGCAGAACGGCGCCGACCAGAACGGCCAGCAGAACGGCGGCCAGCAGAACGGCGGCCAGCAGAACGGCGGCCAGCAGAACCAGCAGAAGCAGAACGGAGGCGAGCAGCAGAACGGCAAGCAGAACGACCAGCCGAAGCAGGCCGACGCCAAGCAGGACGACAAGTCCGACCAGAAGCAGCAGAACGCCGGTCAGCAGAAGCAGCAGACCAGCGGCCAGCAGAAGCAGCAGCAGCAACAGCACGCCGACGAGGCCGAGAGCGGCCGCAGCCGTCGCCAGCGCGACCGCAAGCGCGGCCGTGGCGGCCAGAACGACGACTTCGAGCCCGAGGTCACCGAGGACGACGTCCTGATCCCGATCGCGGGCATCCTCGACGTCCTCGACAACTACGCGTTCGTCCGCACCACCGGCTACCTGCCGGGCCCGAGCGACGTCTACGTCTCCCTCGGCCAGGTGAAGAAGTACCACCTGCGCAAGGGCGACGCCGTCGTCGGTTCGATCAAGCAGCCGCGTGACGGCGAGCAGCAGAGCCGTCAGAAGTACAACGCGCTCGTCGCCGTCGAGTCGATCAACGGCCAGTCCGCCGACGAGGCCGCGGCCCGTGTCGACTTCAACGACCTCACCCCGCTGTACCCGAACGAGCGCCTGCGCCTCGAGACGGAGCCGGGCAAGCTGTCGACCCGCATCATCGACCTCGTCTCGCCGATCGGCAAGGGCCAGCGCGGTCTCATCGTGTCCCCGCCGAAGGCCGGCAAGACCGTCGTGCTGCAGGCCATCGCGAACGCCGTCGCCAAGAACAACCCCGAGGCGCACCTGATGGTCGTCCTCGTCGACGAGCGGCCCGAAGAGGTCACCGACATGCAGCGCACGGTGAAGGGCGAGGTCATCGCCTCGACCTTCGACCGTCCCGCCGAGGACCACACCACCGTCGCCGAGCTCGCCATCGAGCGTGCGAAGCGCCTGGTGGAGCTGGGCCACGACGTCGTGCTGCTGCTCGACTCGATCACGCGCCTGGGCCGTGCGTACAACCTGTCGACCCCGCCGTCGGGCCGCGTGCTCTCCGGTGGCGTCGACTCGGCGGCGCTCTACCCGCCGAAGCGCTTCTTCGGCGCCGCGCGCAACATCGAGGACGGCGGCTCGCTGACCATCCTCGCGACCGCGCTCGTCGAGACCGGCTCCAAGATGGACGAGGTCATCTTCGAGGAGTTCAAGGGCACCGGCAACATGGAGCTCCGCCTGAACCGTCACCTCGCCGACAAGCGGATCTTCCCCGCGGTCGACGTGAACGCCTCTGGTACCCGTCGCGAGGAGCAGCTGCTCTCCGCGGACGAGGTCAAGATCACCTGGCGTCTGCGCCGGGCCCTCGCCGGGCTCGACCCGCAGCAGGCCCTCGAGATCGTGCTGCGGAACCTCAAGGAGACGCAGTCGAACGTCGAGTTCCTGGTGCAGGTGCAGAAGTCGGTCCCCTCGACCGGCGCCCACCACAACGGCCACCAGGAGTAACGCGTGTTCGAGTCGGTAGCGGGGCTGCTGGCGGAACACGAGGACCTGACGCAGCAGCTGTCGGACCCCGCGCTCCACGCCGATGCGGCCCGGGCGAAGAAGGTGAACCGGCGGTACGCCGAGCTCAACCAGATCAAGTCCGCGTACGAGGCCTGGCAGGCGGCGGGGGACGACCTCGCCGCCGCCCAGGAACTCGCGCGTGAGGACGCGGCGTTCGCGGACGAGGTCCCCGGGCTCGAGGAGCAGCTGTCGGAGCGCCAGGAGCGTCTCCGGCGGCTGCTCATCCCGCGCGACCCGGACGATGGCCGTGACGTCATCATGGAGATCAAGGGCGGCGAGGGCGGCGAGGAATCGGCGCTGTTCGCGGCCGACCTCCTGCGCATGTACTCGCACTACGCCGAGACCAAGGGCTGGAAGGTCGAGCTCCTCGAGCGCACCGAGTCCGACCTGGGTGGCTACAAGGACGTCCAGGTCGCGATCAAGTCGAACACGACCGACCCGTCCCAGGGCGTCTGGGCACACCTGAAGTACGAGGGCGGTGTGCACCGCGTCCAGCGTGTGCCGCAGACCGAGTCGCAGGGGCGCATCCACACCTCGACCACCGGCGTGCTGGTGTTCCCCGAGGTGGACGAGCCCGAAGAGGTCCAGATCAACCAGAACGACCTGAAGATCGACGTCTACCGGTCCTCCGGCCCGGGCGGTCAGTCCGTCAACACGACGGACTCCGCGGTCCGCATCACCCACCTGCCCACGGGCATCACGGTGGCGATGCAGAACGAGAAGTCGCAGCTGCAGAACCGTGAGGCCGGCATGCGCGTGCTCCGTGCACGCATCCTCGCGCGCCAGCAGGAGGAGCTCGACGCGATCGCCTCGGACGCGCGCAAGTCGCAGATCCGCGGGATGGACCGTTCGGAGCGCATCCGCACGTACAACTTCCCGGAGAACCGGATCGCGGACCACCGCACCGGCTACAAGGCGTACGACCTCGACCGCGTGATGAACGGTGCCCTCGAGCCCGTCATCCAGTCCGCCATCCAGGCGGACGAAGAGGCACGGCTGGCCGCCATCGGCGACCAGGACGCCTGATCGGCGTGACCGGACTGGAGGCCCGCGGCGGCTCCGACGGGTCCCGCACGTTCGCCGCGGATCGCCTGCTCGAGCAGGCGACCGCGGCGCTCGTCGCCGTCGGCGTCCCCACGCCCCGGGTCGACGCCGAGCTGCTGCTCGCGTGGGCGACCGACACCTCGCGCGGTGCTGTCCAGGCCCGGGCGCTGATCGGCGGCGGCATCGCCCCGGAGCACGTCGAGCGCTTCCGGCACGCCGTAGCCCGCCGCGCCACCCGTGAGCCGCTGCAGCACATCACCGGGCAGGCGTACTTCCGTGCGCTCACCCTGGCGGTCGGACCGGGCGTGTTCGTGCCCCGTCCGGAGACCGAGGGCGTCGTGCAGTTCGGCATCGACGCCCTCCGCGCGACCGCCGTGCCCGAGCCGATCGCCGTCGACCTGGGCTCCGGAAGCGGTGCGATCGCGATCGCGATGGACACCGAGGTGCCGAACGCCGTGGTCTACGCCGTCGAGCGGTCGCCCGAGGCGCTGCCCTGGACCCGGCGCAACGTCGACGCCCACGGCGGGACCGTGCGGCTCGTCGAGGGCGACCTCGCCGACGCGCTGCCGGAACTCGACGGCACCGTCTCCGTCGTCGTGTCGAACCCGCCGTACGTGCCGGACGACGCGATCCCGGTCGACCCCGAGGTCCGCGACCACGACCCGGCGATGGCGCTCTACGGTGGGCCGGACGGCCTCGACGCCGTGCGCGCCCTCGCCGAGACGGCCTGGCGGTTGCTGGTGCCCGGGGGAGCACTGGTCATCGAGCACGCCGAGCCGCAGGGCGCCGGCGTCCGGCAGGTCCTGGCGGGCCGGGGGTTCCGCACCCCGGAGACGCACGTCGACCTGACGGGTCGCGACCGCACGACCACCGCGACGCGCTAGGCGGGGGTGAGCCGCGCCTCCAGGCCGTCCTCGCCCGCCGTCGGCTGCGGTGAGACGCCGTCGTGTCGGTGAGACGCCGCGATGTGCGCGAGACGCCGCGGTGTCTGGCGGCGTCCTGACAAGACGACGGCGTGTCGGCGGGTGTGAGCGCTCGTCAGGCGACGGGGGAGGTCTCGCGCTGCGCCGCGACGAAGGCGCGGACGTGCTCGCGAAGGTCGGTGTCGTGCTCGACCAGCACCGCGTGGATGCCGACGCTCCGCGCACCGGCGATGTTCTCGGGCATGTCGTCGGCGAAGAAGGTGCGCTCCGCGGGGACCCCGTGGTGGGCGATCGCGCGCTGGAAGACCTCGGGCTCGGGTTTGCGGGCGCCGAAGTTGCTCGTCGTGTCGAGGTGCTCGCCGAAGACCTCGGGCAGGGACGGTGCCCACTCGTGGATCCACCGGCCGGCGAGCGGACCGTTGTTGGTGAGCAGCCCGACACGCCCGTGCTCACTCGCGATCCGGACCGCCTCGATGCGTTCCGGCAGCTCGGTCATCGCGGCGCCGCGGATCCGGGCCCAGTCGGCCTCGGGGACGTCGCACTCCATCGCGCGCTCGAACGCAGCGAGGTACTCGTCGCCGTCCGCGAACCCACCGGCCTCGGCGCGCATCTCGTGACCGCAGTCCCACCAGCGGCGTCGGAGCTCCTGGAACGCGTGTCCGGTGAACTCGGAGAGTGCGGCCATGCGCACCTTCCAGTCGTACCGGACCAGGACGTCGTCCATGTCGAAGAGGAACAGGAGCGGGGGTGCAGGCGTCTCGTTCACGATGTCCACCATTGTGTCGCACTATCATCGTCGAGTCATGGCATCCCGATACGACTGCACCGACTCCGACGGGCTCCTGACCGGGATGCGGCTCGCACGCGCCGCCCTCGGACGCGGAGAGCTCGTCGTGGTCCCCACCGACACCGTCTACGGCCTCGCCGCGGACGCCTTCAGCGCGACCGCCGTGCAGCGGCTGCTCGACGCGAAGGGCCGCACACGGCAGTCCCCGCCGCCCGTGCTCATCCCCGGTCCGCCCACGCTCGACGCACTCGCCAGCGACGTCCCGCAGCCGGTGCGCGACCTGGTGGCCGAGTTCTGGCCCGGCGGGCTGACCGTCATCCTGCACGCCCAGCCGTCGCTCGACTGGGACCTCGGCGAGACGCGGGGCACGGTGGCCCTGCGGATGCCGGACTCACGGATCGCCCTCGAGCTGTTGCAGGAGGTCGGGCCCCTGGCGGTCTCGTCCGCGAACTCCACGGGCGACCCGGCCGCGATGGACGTCGACGCCGCCGAACGCATGCTCGGTGACAGCGTCGCGATCTACCTGGACGGCGGGCCGATCGAGGTGCACGACGGCTTCGAGGCCAGCACGGGGTCGACCATCGTCGACGCCACCGGGCTGTCGGACGGCGGGAAGCTCCGCATCGTCCGGCACGGGGTGATCCCCGACGAGGAGATCATCCGGGTCGTCGGAGCCGACCTCGTCACATGAAGTACTACCTGCTCGCGGGGGCCATCGCGGCGGTCGTGAGCTTCGTGATGAGCCTGATCGTCTGGAAGCTCGGGCTGAAGTACAAGTGGTACCCGCAGGTCCGCGAGCGGGACGTGCACCGCACCCCGACGCCGCGGCTCGGCGGCATCGCGATGTACATCGGCGTCATCGTCTCGCTGCTGGCGGCCTGGTTCCTGTTCCCGTCGATCGCGGGGACCGACTACTTCCGGTTGGTGTTCTCCGAGCCGGGCCGTGTGCTCGCGGTGCTCGGGGGAGCGACGATCATCGTGGTCCTCGGCGTCGCGGACGACATCTGGGACCTCGACTGGATGACGAAGCTCGCCGGGCAGATCATCGCGGCGGGCATCCTCGCCTGGCAGGGCGTCGCGATCGTGTCGCTGCCGATCGGCAACACGCTGGGCGTCGGCTCGTCGTACATGAGCCTGATCTTCACCGTGCTGGCGGTGGTGCTCGTGATGAACGCGGTGAACTTCATCGACGGGCTCGACGGGCTGGTGGCCGGTGTCGCGATCATCGCCGGCGGCGTGTTCTTCCTCTACACGTTCTTCATCAACCGCGTGGTCGTGCAGACCGAGTTCTTCTTCAACCTGCCGTCGCTGCTCACCGCGGTCCTCGTCGGGGCCTGCTTCGGCTTCCTCATCCTGAACTGGCACCCCGCGAAGCTCTTCATGGGGGATGCCGGCGCGCTGCTCGTCGGGTTCCTGATGGCCACGAGCGCGGTCTCGGTCACGGGCAACATCGACCCGGCGGCGGTCCAGACACGCCAGGCGCTGCTGCCGGCGTTCATCCCGATCCTGCTGCCGTTCGCGATCCTGATCGTCCCGATCCTGGACTTCGGGCTCGCGGTCACCCGACGGCTCAGCGCGGGGAAGTCGCCGTTCTCGGCCGACCGGAAGCACCTGCACCACCGCCTGCTCGACATGGGGCACTCGCACTTCCACGCGGTGCTGATCTTCTACGCCTGGACCGCGACCGTCGCCTTCGGGTGCCTGCTGTTCCTCTTCGTGGACTGGTACTGGGTCGTCGTCTTCGTGTCCGTCGGCTTCACCGTCTGCGCCGTCGCGACGTTCGCGCCGCTCGGCCGGAAGCGCGCCGAGATCGCCGCGCAGACCGCCAACCGCTCCGCCGCCGTGGTGGACGCCAGCCTCGACCCGCTCGACCGGGCCGCCAACGACCGCACGATCCCTGGAGACATCACGTGACCGCACCGAACGCGCTCGACCACGTCCGGCCGGTGTTCCGCCGCATCATCACCTGGGGAGCGGTCCTCGCCGTCGCCCTGGCGGTCGTCGGCGGACTCATCGGGTTCCTCGTCGCGGACGGCCCCGGGCTGGTCGGGGGACTGCTCGGCGCCGTGCTGAGCGTCGTGTTCCTCGGCCTCACCGCGGTCAGTGTCCTCGTCGCGCTGCGGGTGTCGAAGGGTCAGATGATCTCGGGTGCGTTCTTCGGGATCGTGATGGGCACCTGGCTGCTGAAGTTCATCGTCTTCATCGTGCTGCTGGTCCTGCTCAGGGACCGCGACTGGGTCGACTTCCCGGTGCTGGCGATCGTGATCATCGCGGGGGTCGTCGGCTCCCTGGTGATCGACGTCGTCGCGGTCGCGAAGGCCCGCACCCCGATCGACGTCCGGCTGCCGGGCGACGGTCTCGACGACTCCGCGGACGCTGGGAACCCGACCCCCCGCGTCTGAGAAGCCGGGAAGCCTCTCGCACCTGATAGGCTTCTCGAAGTCCGCTACCGGAGCCTTTCGCTCGGGGCGGGCGAGCCTCCACAACGTCCACCATCGCGTGCCATGATGTGCGCGCGCCGACACAGGAGACAGCGCTGCTATCCCACGCTCTTCCCCTGTCCCTCTCCGCTGCGGTTGACACCGTCGCGGCGGGGAGCAGCAAGGCCGCCGAGTTCCATGGTCCGTCGATCAACGAGTTCTTCCCCGATGCTCTTCTGTGGGCAGGGACGCCGTTCGAGATCGATCGGCTCGTCCTCATCCGATTCTTCGCCGTCGCCGTGCTCCTGGTGTTCGCGTTCGTGGGTACCCGTGCACTGAAGCTCGTGCCGAACCGCGGTCAGGCGTTCATCGAGTACGCGTTCGACGTCGTCCGCCGCAACACCTTCGACAACCTCGGCGAGAAGGACGGCAAGCGCTTCCTGCCGCTCCTGGCGACGATCTTCTTCGGCGTGCTGTTCATGAACCTGACCGGTCTGGTGCCGTTCATGAACCTCGGCGGGACCAGTCGCATCGCGATGCCGATGATCCTGGCGATCGTCGCGTACGTCGCGTTCATCTACGCCGGTCTCCGCAAGCACCCGGGCACGTTCCTCCGGAACTCGCTCTTCCCGCCCGGTGTGCCGTGGTTCCTCTACATCATCGTGACGCCGATCGAGCTGGTCTCGACCTTCGTGCTCCGTCCCGTCACCCTGACGCTGCGACTCCTGATGAACATGGTCGTGGGGCACCTGCTCCTCGTGCTGTTCTTCTCGGCCACGCAGTTCTTCTTCTTCGACGCTTCGCTCGGCTTCAAGGCCTTCGGCGTCGGGACCATCGCGTTCGGCATCGCGTTCAGCTTCTTCGAGGTCCTCGTCGCGCTGCTGCAGGCCTACGTCTTCATGCTCCTCACCGCCGTCTACATCCAGCTGGCGCTGGCTGACGAGCACTGATTCCTCACTGACCCCCTACGGGACCGACGACCGTCGGACCCGCACCTCGAAAGGAAAACACGTGGACGCAACGACCGTTCTCGCGGAGATCAACGGCAACATCGCGACGGTTGGCTACGGCCTCGCAGCGATCGGCCCGGCCATCGGCGTCGGCATCGTCGTCGGTAAGACGATCGAGTCCGTCGCTCGCCAGCCCGAGCTCCAGGGCCGCCTGACGACCCTCATGTACATCGGTATCGCCTTCACCGAGGCCCTGGCCTTCATCGGCATCGCCACGTACTTCATCTTCACCGGCACCAACTAAGGCTCCTCGATGCACAACGCACTCATCATCGCGGCGGAGGAGACGCACAACCCGCTGATCCCGCCGTTGTACGACGTCGTCTGGTCGGCGCTTGCCTTCGTCATCATCTTCCTTGTGATGTGGCGTGTCGTCACGCCGCGCATCACGAAGATGCTCGATGAGCGCACCGAGGCCATCGAGGGCGGCATCAAGAAGGCCGAGGCCGCTCAGGAGCAGGCCGCTGCTGCGCTCGAGGAGTACAACAAGCAGCTCGCTGATGCACGTGCCGAGGCATCGCGCATCCGTGAGCAGGCCCGCGCCGACGCCACGGCGATCGGCAACGAGGTCCGCGAGCAGGCGACCGCCGATGCAGCACGCATCACGGCCAACGCACAGGCGCAGATCGAGGCCGAGCGCCAGAGCGCCGTCCAGGCACTCCGGTCCGAAGTGGGCACCCTCGCGCTGGACCTCGCGTCCGGCGTGATCGGTGAGTCCCTCAAGGACGACGCCAAGTCCACCGCAGTGGTCGACCGCTTCCTCGCCGACCTCGAGGCCTCGCAGGCCACGAAGACGGGGGAGCACTGAGCATGCGCAGCGCTACCAGAGAAGCACTCGCGTCCACCAGGGCGGTGCTCTCGGACCTCGGTCCGAGCGCCGGCCTGGTCGCGGGTGCCGAGATCCTCGCCTCCGGGCGTGCGATCGCCGGTGCGCCGCAGCTGCTCGGGCTGCTGTCCGACCCCACGGCCGACGCGGCCGGCAAGAAGGTCCTCATCGACCGTGTCTTCGCCGGACAGTCGGACGCGACGCGTGCGGTCCTGACCGCGGTGGCCGGCTCGCGCTGGTCCTCGCAGCAGGACCTGCTCGCCGGCATCGAGGACGCGGGCATCCGCGCCGTCGCCGCCACCGCGGGTCCGGACTCGTCGATCGAGTCGGAGTTGTTCGCCTTCGAGACCGCCGTCCGTTCGGACGCCGGACTCGAGCTGGCGCTCGGCACCAAGCTCGGCAGCCCCGAGCAGAAGGGCGCGCTCGTCGAGCGGCTCCTCGGTGCCAAGGCGTCGGAGCAGACGGTCATCATCGTGTCGTCCCTGGTGCAGCAGCCCCGTGGTCGTCGCATCGGTGAGATCGTCCGCGACGCATCGCGCATCGTGGCCGAGCAGGCCGGCAAGCTCGTCGCGACGGTCGTCACGGCGACGCACCTGACCCCCGCCCAGTCGGCCCGCGTCACGCGCGGTCTGTCCGAGCGGTACGGCAAGGACATCAGCATCAACCAGGTCGTCGACCCCACGGTCGTCGGCGGGGTCCGGGTGCAGATCGGCGGCGACGTCATCGACGGCACCGTGTCCACGCGACTCTCGGAGCTCCGGCTCCAGCTCGCCGGCTAGGCGTACGGTCGAAGCCGCTCCTCCCCAAGTCCACAACGGGAACTGCCGAGTTCGGCAGCGTCACCCTCTCGGAGCCGAAGGGCCCCGGAAAACCACAAGGAAAATCCCATGGCAGACATCACCATCAGCCCCGATGAGATCCGTGATGCCCTGAAGGACTTCGTCTCGAACTACGAGCCGACGAAGGCCTCCACGGCCGAGGTCGGGCACGTCACCGACGCCGGTGACGGCATCGCCCACGTCGAGGGTCTCCCCGGCGTCATGGCGAACGAGCTCATCCGCTTCGCGGACGGCACGCTCGGCCTGGCGCAGAACCTCGATGAGGACTCGATCGGCGCCATCGTGCTCGGCGAGTTCGGCGGCATCGAAGAGGGCATGGAGGTCACCCGCACGGGTGAGGTCCTCTCCGCCCCCGTCGGCGACGCCTTCCTCGGTCGCGTCGTCGACCCGCTCGGCGCCCCGATCGACGGTCTCGGCGAGATCGCAGCCGAAGGCCGTCGTGCCCTCGAGCTGCAGGCCCCCGGCGTCATGGCCCGCAAGTCGGTCCACCAGCCGCTGCAGACCGGCATCAAGGCCATCGACGCGATGATCCCCGTCGGCCGTGGTCAGCGTCAGCTGATCATCGGCGACCGCCAGACCGGCAAGACGGCCATCGCGATCGACACGATCATCAACCAGAAGGCCAACTGGGAGTCCGGCGACGAGGACAAGCAGGTCCGCTGCATCTACGTCGCCATCGGCCAGAAGGGCTCCACGATCGCCTCCGTCAAGGGTGCGCTCGAGGACGCCGGTGCGATGGAGTACACCACCATCGTCGCCGCCCCGGCCTCCGACCCGGCCGGCTTCAAGTACCTCGCCCCGTACACCGGTTCGGCCATCGGCCAGCACTGGATGTACCAGGGCAAGCACGTCCTCATCATCTTCGATGACCTGTCGAAGCAGGCCGAGGCTTACCGTGCGGTGTCGCTCCTGCTGCGTCGTCCGCCGGGCCGCGAGGCCTACCCGGGTGACGTCTTCTACCTGCACTCCCGTCTGCTGGAGCGTTGCGCGAAGCTGTCCGACGAGCTCGGCGCGGGCTCGATGACGGGTCTCCCGATCATCGAGACCAAGGCGAACGACGTCTCGGCGTACATCCCGACCAACGTCATCTCCATCACCGACGGCCAGATCTTCCTGCAGTCGGACCTCTTCAACGCGAACCAGCGTCCGGCCGTCGACGTGGGCATCTCGGTGTCCCGCGTCGGTGGTGACGCCCAGGTGAAGTCGATCAAGAAGGTCTCCGGCACGCTGAAGCTCGAGCTGGCGCAGTACCGCTCGCTCGAGGCGTTCGCGATGTTCGCGTCCGACCTCGACCAGGCGTCGCGTCGTCAGCTGGAGCGCGGTGCACGTCTGACCGAGCTCCTCAAGCAGCCGCAGTACTCGCCGTACCCGGTCGAGGAGCAGGTCGTCTCGATCTGGGCCGGCACGAACGGCAAGCTCGACACCGTCCCGGTGCCGGACGTGCTCCGCTTCGAGTCCGAGCTGCTCGACCACCTGCGTCGCAACTCCGACGTGCTCACGACCCTGCGCGAGACGAACCAGCTCAGCGACGACACCGTCGCCGAGATGGACAAGCAGATCGACGAGTTCACGAAGAGCTTCCAGACGAGCGACGGCAAGACCCTCGGCTCCGAGCAGTTCGACGCGGCCGAGGCCGAGGACGTCGACCAGGAGCAGATCGTCAAGGGTCGTCGCTAGATGGCAGCGCAGGTCCGGGTCTACCGCCAGCGGATCAAGTCGGCGAAGACCACGAAGAAGGTCACCCGCGCGATGGAGCTGATCTCGGCGTCGCGGATCCAGAAGGCGCAGGCCCGTATGGCTGCGTCCGGTCCGTACTCGCGGGCCGTCACGCGTGCGGTGTCGGCCGTGGCGACGTTCTCGAACGTCGACCACGTGCTGACCACCGAGCCGGAGTCGTCGACCCGTGCAGCCGTCGTGCTCTTCACCTCGGACCGCGGCCTGAACGGTGCGTTCAGCACGAACGTCCTCAAGCAGGGCGAGGAGCTCGCCTCCCTGCTCCGCAGCGAGGGCAAGGACGTCGTCTACTACCTGGTCGGTCGCAAGTCCGTCGGGTACTTCGCGTTCCGTGAGCGTCCGTCCGAGCAGCAGTGGGTCGGCAACACCGACCAGCCGGAGTTCTCGACGGCCAAGGAGATCGGCGACGCCGTCGTGGCGAAGTTCCTCCAGGACACCGCTGCCGGCGGCGTGGACGAGATCCACATCGTGTTCAACCGGTTCATCAGCCTGGCGACCCAGGAGCCCCAGGTCGTTCGCCTGCTGCCCCTCGAGGTCGTCGAGGGCATCGATGAGCCCGAGGGCAACGAGCCCCTGCCGCTCTACGAGTTCGAGCCGGACGCCGACGCGGTGCTCGACTCGCTGCTCCCGGTCTACATCGAGAGCCGCATCTTCAACGCCATGCTGCAGTCGGCTGCTTCCGAGCACGCCGCACGGCAGAAGGCGATGAAGGCGGCCAGCGACAACGCCGACTCGCTGATCCGTGACTTCACCCGACTCGCGAACAACGCGCGTCAGGCGGAGATCACCCAGCAGATCTCCGAGATCGTCGGCGGCGCCGACGCCCTCTCGTCGAAGAAGAAGTAGTCCGCGTCGTTCGCGGACAGATACCCACCCTCAGGAAGGCACCAGCCATGACCGACACCGCAACCACCGCGGTCGAGACGTCGTCGGCGCCCGGTGTCGGCCGGATCGCCCGCGTCACGGGCCCCGTCGTCGACATCGAGTTCCCCCACGACGCAATCCCGGAGATGTACAACCTCCTGTTCACGACCATCACCATCGGTGACTCGTCGCAGGAGATCGGCCTCGAGGTCGCGCAGCACCTCGGCGACGACCTCGTTCGTGCCATCTCCCTGAAGCCGACCGACGGCCTGGTCCGTGGCCAGGAGGTCCGTGACTCGGGCGCTCCGATCTCGGTCCCCGTCGGCGACGTCACCAAGGGCAAGGTCTTCGACGTCCTCGGCAACGTGCTCAACACGGACGAGAAGCTCGAGATCACCGAGCGCTGGCCGATCCACCGCAAGGCCCCGGCCTTCGACCAGCTCGAGTCGAAGACCTCGATGTTCGAGACCGGCATCAAGTCCATCGACCTCCTCACCCCGTACGTGCAGGGTGGCAAGATCGGCCTCTTCGGTGGTGCGGGCGTCGGCAAGACCGTCCTCATCCAGGAAATGATCCAGCGCGTCGCGCAGGACCACGGCGGTGTGTCGGTGTTCGCCGGTGTCGGTGAGCGCACCCGTGAGGGCAACGACCTCATCGGTGAGATGGAAGAGGCGGGTGTCTTCGACAAGACGGCCCTCGTGTTCGGCCAGATGGACGAGCCGCCGGGAACGCGTCTCCGCGTGGCCCTGTCGGCGCTGACGATGGCGGAGTACTTCCGCGATGTCCAGAAGCAGGACGTGCTCCTCTTCATCGACAACATCTTCCGCTTCACGCAGGCCGGCTCCGAGGTCTCGACGCTGCTCGGTCGCATGCCGTCCGCCGTGGGCTACCAGCCCAACCTCGCCGACGAGATGGGTGTGCTCCAGGAGCGCATCACCTCGACGCGTGGTCACTCGATCACCTCGCTGCAGGCGATCTACGTGCCGGCTGACGACTACACCGACCCGGCTCCGGCCACCACGTTCGCGCACCTCGACGCGACGACCGAGCTCTCCCGTGAGATCGCGTCGCAGGGTCTGTACCCCGCGATCGACCCGCTGGCGTCGACGTCGCGCATCATGGACCCGCGTTACCTGGGTGCCGACCACTACGAGACGGCCACGCGCGTCAAGCAGATCCTCCAGAAGAACAAGGAACTGCAGGAGATCATCGCCATCCTCGGTGTCGACGAGCTCTCCGAAGAGGACAAGATCACCGTCGAGCGCGCTCGTCGTATCCAGCAGTTCCTCTCGCAGAACACCTACATGGCGAAGAAGTTCACGGGTGTCGAGGGCTCCACGGTGCCCCTCAAGGACACCATCGAGTCCTTCCGTGCCATCGCCGACGGCGAGTTCGACCACGTTGCGACCCAGGCGTTCTTCAACGTCGGTGGCATCAACGACGTGGAAGAGAAGTGGGCGCAGATCCAGAAGGAGAACCGCTGACATGGCGGGTCTCAACGTGAGCGTCGTCTCGGCTGACCGTGAGGTCTGGTCGGGCGACACCACCATGGTCGTCGCACGGACGACAGAGGGCCAGATCGGCATCCTCGCCGGACACGAGCCGATGCTCGCGATCCTGGCGCAGGGTCAGGTCCGCATCACGCGGGCCGATGGGTCGACCGTCGCGGTCGACGCCGAGGACGGCTTCCTGTCGGTCGAGCACGACACGGTGACGATCGTCGCGCGGCAGGCCGCGCTGGCGTCCTGACCGGACTGACCGTCCTGCTCCCGCCTTCGGAGACGAAGCGGGAGGGCGGGGACACGAGTCGCATGCTCGATCTGCGTGCGCTCTCGTTCCCGGAACTGGCCGATGAGCGGGCCGCGGTGATCACCGCGGCCCGCTTCGTCAGTTCCGAGGAGTCCTCGGCCAGGACGGCACTCAAGCTCGGTCCGAAGTCGATCGCCGAGCGTCTCCGGAACCTCGAGCTCGAGACCTCGGGCACCATGCCTGCGATCGAGCGGTACACGGGGGTCCTGTACGACCCGTTGGGCGCCCAGGACGCGGACGCTGCGACCCGGGAGTGGTGGGCGGAGCACGTGATCGTGCAGTCCGCGATGTTCGGGCCGATCGGTGCGGGGGACCCGATCCCGGCGTACCGGCTGTCGCACGACTCGCGGCTCGGTTCGATCCGGTTGGCCGCGCACTGGCCGGCGGTGTCGACCCGTTCCCTGCTGACCCGTGCGGACGGCCTGGTGCTCGACCTGCGGTCCGAGGGGTACCGGCAGCTCGGCCCCGTGCCCGGAGCGGTGGCACCACGGGTGGTGAGCGTCGACGGCTCCGGCCGTCGTCGAGCCCTGAACCACTGGAACAAGACGGCGAAGGGTCGCCTGGTGGCGCTGCTCGCCCGCACCGGTGCGAGCATCGGCAGCATGGGCGACCTGGTCGAGTGGGCTGCTGCGCACGGTGTCGTCGTCGAACCGAACGAGGGCGGCTGGGACCTGGTCGCCGAGAGCCTGGAGCCCGTCACGGCCTGAGCGGGACCCGCCCGGTCCGTCCTCCACAAGCGTCGTCAGCGGCGCTCCGGTCCACAGATGGCCGGGGCGCCCCTGCCTGGAGGCCCGCAGCACGTTTCGATGACGTGCATGATCCCTCTCACGGCACAGTCCGACCCCGGTTCCGCAGTCCGTTACCCTCGCGAGATCGCCGCTGCGGTCACCCTCCCCGCCGCGGCGGCCGCGCTGGTCGCGCCCGGTCGTGCCGACCTGTCGACGGCCGCTGCGACGGCCGTGGTGACAGCGTGCGGCGCGCTCGCGCCCCGGATGGCCCTGGTCCCCTTCATCGCGGCACAGGGCGCACCGGATCCCCGGTCGATCCGCGTGTTCGACCCCTTCGCCGATCCGACGCCGCCGGCGCTCCACGGGTTCGGCCCAGCGCCCGACCGTGCCAGGGTCCGGCTCGCAGGGGATCGGTGTGCTGATGCCTGGCGGCTGTGGCGGGCACAGGACGGCCCGTTCGACGGCTCGTCGGGCGCTGCGGGTGCCCTGTCGCTCGGGGCGTGGTGCGCCTGGGCGCTCGGATCGTGGGCACGGGCGGAGACCCGGGCACGCTACGCCCTCGAGACCCGCGCGGACGACCCGCTCGCGGGACTCGTCCTGCGTTCGGTCATCGCCGGCAGTGGGCCGTCATGGGAGCGGCGATGACCTGGGGTCGACAGGATCGTCTACGGTGGGGGAGACCACACTGGGAGGGCTCCGGTTGCGCGACGACGACATCGAGGACACCGTCATCCGGCGACCCCGACGATCGCCGGGCGGTGACCGGACGGCCGACGCCATCGGCGACACGGTCATCCGTGGCGCAGCACCGGGCGGTTCCGGCACCGGAGCGGACCCGGCGTCCGAGTCCGACGACGGGGTCCTCGGCGACACCGTCATCCGGCCCGGACACGACGGCGCCGTCCGGGTGCCGGCGCCGGCTGACGACGCCGATCCGGAGGACACCGTCGTCCGGCTGCCAGCGCGACCGGGCGCCGGGCCGGGCCCGTCCGTGGGTGCTGCCCCGGGCCTCCCGACCGTGCCGTCGGTCCCCGCAGCGCCGACGGCACGCGTGCCGTCCATCCGCATCGGCGACCGCACCTTCCGGCTCGACCACCCGGTGGTCATCGGCCGACGGCCGTCGCTGCCGCGGGTCACCCGCGGTCCGCAGCCCGAACTCGTGACCGTCCGGTCGGTGTACGGACAGGTGTCCTCGTCGCACGTGCGGATGCACGCCGAGGGCGAGGCCGTCGTCGTGCAGGACCTCCGGTCCACCAACGGGACGGTCGTCCGCCCGGCCGGTGCACCCGCCTACCGCATGGCGTCGGGTGCGTCGATCGTCGCGCTGACGGGTACGGTAGTCGAGATCGGTGACGGCAACGCCATCGAGGTCCTCTCGCCGTACCTCCGGGTCGCACCGACGGCAGAGGGGGCGCCTCCGGTTCTCCCGTGGCCCTCCGATCAGACAGCACACGGCACGCCCCGACCCACCAGAGAGCGATCCTGACACGTGACCGAACTCGGCCGAGCAGCCACTGCGCACGCCATCGACGTCCCCGGTGCCGACGGCGCCACCCTGACGCTCTCGTGGGGAGCCGCGACCGACGTCGGTCGACGGCGTGACCACAACGAGGACAGCTACATCGTCGGTGCGCCGTTCTTCGTCGTCGCCGACGGCATGGGCGGGCACCTGGCAGGCGACCGCGCCAGCGACGCGGTCGTGCGTCGGCTCGAACAGGTCACCGCGGAACCGTTCACCACGCGGCAGGGCATCCAGCGTGCCCTGCTCCTGGCGACGGCCGACATCGAGCGTGCAGCCGGCGGCAACGCCATCGGCGCGGGCACCACAGTCACCGGGATCGCACTCGTGGCGTCGCTCGGGCAGCCCGCGGCGCTCGTGTTCAACGTCGGCGACTCGCGTACTTACCGCATCGAGGACGGCGTGCTCCGTCGCGTCACCGTCGACCACTCGGTGGTGCAGGAGATGGTGGACGCCGGCCTGTTGCGGGCCGAGGACGCCGAACAGCACCCCGACAGCAACGTCATCACGCGAGCCGTCGGCTTCGGTGAGCCGCCGGCGCCGGACTGGTGGACCCTGCCCCTGCGGGCCGGTGACCGCTACATCGTCTGCTCGGACGGGCTGACCAAGGAGCTCGGCGACGCCGGCATCGCCCGGATCGCCGCACGCGAGCCGGGCGCGCAGGACCTGGCGGAGCGCCTGGTCGGCGACGCCGTCGTGGCCGGTGGCCGTGACAACGTCACCGTGGTGGTGCTGCAGGTCGACGCCGCACCGGACGACGGTGACCTCGAGGACACACTGCCGCGGCACTAGCTGGCCCCCGAACTGGGGGAACACGTCGACCGGTGGGGGACCGACGTGCGGAATGTCGGTCACCCACGCTTCGTACAATGACATGGCCACGTCGAGAGAGCTGGCCGCTCGGCCGGGGGGAGGAGAGGACCATGGCGAGACGCCTGCCGTCCAACCCGCCCGTGATCGGCGGTTTCAGTCCCGTGCACGTCCTCGGGTCCGGTGGCTTCGCCGACGTCTTCCTCTACGAACAGGACATGCCCCGGCGCCAGGTCGCGGTCAAGGTGCTGCTGGACGAGGTCGTCGACGACCGTGTCCGGCAGATGTTCCAGGCCGAGGCCAACCTGATGGCCCGGCTGAGCACGCACCCGTCGATCCTCACCGTCCTGCAGGCGAGCGTCGCGGCGGACGGTCGCCCGTACCTCGTGATGGAGCTCTGCTCGTCGTCGCTCAGCGAGCGGTACCGTCGCGAACCGATCCCGGTCTCCGAGGTGCTGTCGATCGGCATCCGCATCGGATCCGCCCTCGAGACCGCACACCGCGAGGGCGTGCTGCACCGCGACATCAAGCCGTCGAACATCCTGCTGACCGCCTACGGCAACCCCGTGCTCTCCGACTTCGGCATCGCCGCGACCATCGGCGGCACCGACCCGGACGAGCCGATCGGCATGTCGATCCCGTGGTCGGCCCCCGAGGTCCTGATCGACGAGTCGCGCGGCACGATCCAGTCCGAGGTGTACTCGCTCGCTGCCACCGTCTACTCGCTCCTGGCGGGGCGCAGCCCGTTCGAGGTCCGTGGCGGCAAGAACGGCGCGAACGACCTGATGCACCGGATCGACAAGGGCGGGGTGAAGCCCACCGGACGCACCGACGTGCCGCCCTCGCTCGAGCGCCTGCTCGCCTCGGCACTCTCGCGCAAGCCGCAGGGGCGCCCGGCGTCGGTGATCGAGCTCGTGCGCGGGTTCCAGCAGGTCGAGGCCGAGCTCGGCATCCCGCAGACGTCCGCCGACGTCGCGGTCGAGGCCTGGGCGATCTCCACACCGACCCCACACGGCGACCGCACGATGATCCGTGAGCTGCAGCCGCCGACCCGTGTCGGTGGCCGCCGCCGGACCCGACGCGCCGTGCAGGGCGGTGTCGTGGCCGGCGGCGGCCACAGCGTCGGCACGGTGCACCGCACCGGTTCCGTGACGCGGAGCCGCCGCCGGAGCCGTTCGACCCTGGTCTGGGCGACCTCCCTCACCGTCGTCGTGGTCGCCGCCCTCGCCGTCGCCACGGTCGTCGTCGTCGGACGACTCGGCGCCGGGGCGATCCCCGTCGTCGCCGAACTCCGCGCCGAGACGTCCCCGCAGTCGGTGTCGTTCAGCTGGACCGACCCGGGCCTGCGCAGCGGCGACACCTACGTCATCTCGTCGAACGGCTCCTCGAGCCAGCAGACCGGCACGACCTTCGTCGTCTCCGGTGACCGGGGCGACGAGGAGTGCATCGCCGTCGCGGTGAACCGGGACGGCAAGACGGGCGCTGCGAGTGCGCAGAAGTGCGCGACGATCGGGAGCGCCGGGTGATCCGCGCCCTCCTCGCGAAGCACCGCTCCGCCGCGGTGACGACGGGCGTCTCGGTGCTCGTCGCCGCCGTCGTCGCGACCACCGCCATCGTGTCCACCGGGTACCACACGCAGCGCGTCGACCTCGGGGACGGCACCGTGTGGGTGCCCTCTGCCGAGTACGGCGCCGTCGGACGGGCGAACACCGGCATCCTGCAGCTCAACACCGCGGTCGAGACGGCCAGCGACGACCTCTCGGTGCTGCAGCGTGGATCCACCGTCTACAGCGTCGACGAGACGAAGGGCACCGTCGCACAGGTCAACGTCGCCGACGCCACCGTCGGCGACGCCATCACCCTGCCGGCGGGGACGCCACATGTCTTGTTCGCCGGTGACACCGCGGTCATCGGCAACGCCGACACGGGCGAGCTCTGGGCCACACCCGCCAGCGACCTCGCCGAGTTCGACGCGTCGGCCAAGGCCGACCTGACCCTCGGCGCCGACACCGTCTTCGACGCCTCCGACGGGCACGTCGCGGTCTACTCCGCGAAGACCGGGACGGCATCGCTCGTCGACGTCGGCACGACACTCACCGTCGACCAACGGTGGAAGGTCAAGATGGACCGCGGCGACGACTTCCAGGTCGCGACGTTCGACGGGCACCTCGCCGTGCTCGACCGCACGAGCGGTGCCCTGTCGGTCGACGGCCGCACCGTCGAGCTCGGTGACCGGGTGGGCTCGTCGCCGGCGCTGCAGCGTTCGTCGGACACGACGGCCCAGGTGACCGTCGCCGGCACAGCGGGCCTGGTCCGGGTCAGCGCCTCCGGTGCCGTGGACGCCACCGCGCTCCAGGTCTCCGGACGCGCCGCCCGGCCCTACGTCGACGGATCGTGCACCTACGCGGCATGGGCGGGCGGACAGGCGATCGACACCTGCGACGGCAACGCGCTGCAGCGGCTGGCGAGCACCGGCGGCACGAGCGAACTGCAGATCCTGCACAACGGCGACACCGTCGTCGCCAACGACCCGACGAGCGGCCGTTCCTGGGCCATCGACCGGAGCGGTCAGCTCATCGACAACTGGGCCGACCTGATCAAGCGGGACGACCAGCAGCAACGGGAGCAGGTCTCCGACGACGACCCCGAGGTCGACAAGGACCAGAAGCCGCCGGTCGCGGTCGACGACGAACTGGGCGCTCGTCCGGGACGCACCACGAGCCTCCCGGTCCTGCTCAACGACTACGACCCGAACGGTGACCCGATCATCGTGAGCAAGGTCGGCACCATCTCGAAGTCCGCCGGCCGCGTCGCGATCGTCGGCGACGGCCAACGCCTGCAGGTGACGCTGTCGTCGCGCGCCACCGGAACCGTGACGTTCCCGTACACGATCACCGACGGCAACGGCGGCTCCGACACCGCGACCGTCCGGGTCACCGTCCGCCCCGACAGCCAGAACGAAGCACCGCGGCAGGTGCGCGACACCTCTGCCGACGTCGTCCAGAACGGGCACGTCGTGACGAACGTCCTCGGCGATTGGGTCGACCCGGACGGCGACCCGGTGTACCTGGAGTCGGCCACGGCGTCGAACGGCGACCGGGTGTCCACCACGCCCGACGGTCTGCTCGACTTCCGGAACGACAGCGGTCGGACCGGCGAACGGTCCGTGCAGCTGGTCGTGAGCGACGGCCGCGCGGACGGCCGGGGCGCCGTGACGGTCCGGGTGGCCAAGCAGGGCACCGTCCCGCTGCGTGCCGATCCGTTCCCCGTGTCCGGCTACGCGGGCAAGGCGTTCACGGTCGAGCCGCTCGACCACGTGCGGGGCGGCAACGGCACCGTGACGCTGACGAGTGTGTCCTCGGCGTCCGGCCTCACCGTCACCCCGAGCTACGACGCCGGCACGTTCCGCGTGCAGGGTGAACGGGCGGGCGACCACCAGCTCGAGTACACGGTGACCGACGGCGTGAAGACGTCGAGCGGCATCGTCCGTGTGACCGTCCTCGCGCCACCGGACGCGTCGACTGCGCCGATCACCACGCCGAAGACGGTGTTCGTCAACACCCTGTCCTCGAAGGACACCGACGTCACCGCGACCGACATCGACCCGGCGGGCGGCGTGCTGCTCGTGACGGCGCTCGACGGCCCCGGACGCGGCAGCGGCGTGCAGGCGAGCATCCTCGACCAGCACACGGTCCGGGTCACCCTCACGGCACCGCTCGACGGACCGGTCTCGTTCGGGTACACCGAGACCAACGGCCTGGCGTCGTCCCCTGGCACGATCACCGTCGTCGAGATCCCGAAGCCCGACCGCATCCAGCCACCGGTCGCCCAACCGGACAGCTCCACGGTGCGTGTCGGCGACGTCGCGAACATCGACGTGCTCGACAACGACACCCAGCCAGAAGGCGAGCCGCTGACGCTGCAGCCCGAGCTGGTGCAGAACGTGCCGGGCGACGGCGGGCTGCTGTTCGTCTCCGGTGACCACCTGCGGTACCTCGCCCCGAAGACGCCGGGCAACTACACCGCCGTCTACCGGGTCGCCGGGCCCGACGGCCAGTACGCCGACGCCGCCGTGTCGATCTCGGTGCGCGAGCGCGACGCCGCCACGAACAACCCGCCGGTCCCGCAGACCGTCACCGCGCGCGTCGTCGCCGGGTCGTCGGTGCGGGTCAGCGTGCCCCTGAACGGGATCGACCCGGACGGCGACTCCGTCCAGCTCGTCGGCGTGGGTTCCAACCCGGACAAGGGATCGGTCACCGACGTGGCCGCGGACGCCCTGACCTACGAGGCCGGCGACTACTCAGCCGGCACCGACGAGTTCACCTACACCGTGGTGGACGCTCTCGGCGCCCGTGCGAGCGGCACCGTGCGCGTCGGCATCGCGCCGCGCGCCGAGCAGGCGTCGAACCCCGTGGCCGAGGCCGACCACGTCACCATCCGGCCGGGCGGCTCGGTCACGGTGCGCGTCCTGCAGAACGACTCCGACCCCGAGGGTGGGCAGCTCACCGTCGCACAGGCGGAGCCCACGGCAGAGGACGTCACCGCGAAGATCCTCCGCAAGCAGCAGATCCGCGTCACGCCCCCGAAGTCGGCGAAGAGCGGTGACTTCGCGGTCCTGTACACCGTCGCGAACACCAGCGGGGGATCGAGCACGGCCTTCCTCACGGTGACCGTCGACCCGGACGCCCAGCCGCTCCGGCCCGAGGTCGACGACACCACCCTCGACCTGCAGGACATCCTGCACCGGCAGAGCGTGACCGTCGACGTGCTCGACAACGTCTTCTTCGCCGAGGGCACCGCGGCCGACCTGCGGGTCGGCGTCGTCCCCGGCTACGGCGACACGGCGAAGCCCACCGACGACGGCCGCATCACCGTGCGGTTGACCGACGACTCGCAGGTGATCCCGTTCTCGGTCGCTCGGATCGACCATCCGGACATCGTGTCCTACGGTTTCATCAACGTGCCGGGCTTCGACGATGCCCTGCCCCAGATCAACCGCAGCGCGGGCGCGGTCACGGTGAAGAGCGAGGCGACCGTGCGCATCCCGCTGCAGGACTTCGTCGTCACCGCGAACGGCAAGACCGCGAAGATCACCGACCGCGGCACGGTCAAGGCCACCCACGCCAACGGGCAGAGTCTCGTGGTGGACTCGTCGACGCTGCAGTTCACGTCGGCGAAGCTCTACTACGGCAGGGCGTCGATCTCGTTCGAGGTGACCGACGGGTCGTCGGCGAACGGCGGCAAGGGACGCGTCGCCACACTCGTGCTGCCGATCACGGTGACGCCCCGGTCGAACCAGCCGCCGGCGTTCACGGGCTCCTCGGTCGAGATGCAGCCGGGGGAGACCCGCAAGATCGACCTCACGAAGCTGACCGACTACCCGTACCCGAAGGACCTGCCGGAACTCCGGTACTCGATCGTCGGGCGGCCCGCAGCGGGGACGACCGCGTCGATCGCGAAGCAGCAGCTCACGATCTCGGTCGCCGACACCGCGAAGAAGAACACGACGGCGTCCGTCGGGATCGGTGTCGCCGACGACGCCAACGCCGGGCGTGCCGGGACGGTCACCGTCGGTGTCGTCGCCTCCACGCGACCGGTGGTGCAGCCCGGCGCCGACCGCTCGGTGACCAAACGCGGGGCGACCACCACCATCGACGTGCTCACGAACGACCAGCCGACCAACCCGTTCCCGGGTGAGCGTCTGCGCGTGGTGAACATCCGCGGACTGTCCGGCGGGCTGCCGAGCGGTGTCACCGTCACCCCGAGCGGTGACCGCACCCGCCTGCAGGTCTCGGTCGCAGCCACCGCGAAGCCCGGCGACGCGCACCTGCAGTACCAGGTGGCGGACGCGACGAACGATCCCGACCGCTACGTCTGGGGCGACGTCACGATCTCGGTGCAGGACGTTCCCGATGCCCCCGGTGCGCCCAGCCGGACCGGCTCCTACGACGGTGGCCAGGCCACCCTCACCTGGTCGACGCCGCAGGGCAACAACTCGCCCATCACCGGCTACCGCGTCGTCGGGACCAACGGTGTCTCGAAGAACTGCGGCACCGCGACGGTGTGCACGCTCACGGGACTCGACCCGAAGGCGTCCTACCGGTTCCAGGTCGTGGCGACCAACGCGATCGGCGACTCGAAGCCCTCGGCCCGCTCAGCCCCGGTGAGCGCGGACTTCGTGCCGGCACCGCCGAAGGGCATCACCGTCACGCCGAGCAAGTCGACGCCGAACCAGCTCGACGTCAAGTGGGGCAAGGTGTCCGCGCCGAACAACGGCAGCGCGGTCGACGACTACATCGTGTCGATCGAGGGCCCGGGCCTGTCGACAACTCGCCACACCGGGACCGCCACGAACACCTCGTTCACCGGTGCCCAGAGTGCTGCTCAGTACAAGGTCACCGTGTCGGCCCGCAACGACGCCGACCGCAACGGCACCGTCGTGCAGTGGAACTCCGCGTCTGCGACCGGCAGCGCCGTCGGGACGCCCGGCAAGCCGACGAACCTGCAGGCGGTCGCCGGAGACCAGGCAGACTCCTCTGGTCGGTCGACCGTCACCGTGACCTGGAGCGCCGGTGATGCCGCGGGCGGCTCGGGGCTCCGCTACGCCGTGTTCCGTTCCGGCAACGTGAACTGCGCTGCGCCGTCCTCGAACTCACTCGGCAGCTCGAGTCCGACGCGCGACTCGGGTGTCGGCGGTGGGTCGACCCGGTACGCGGTGACCGTGACCAACGGCTACTTCTGCAACGTCGAGTACGTCGACGCCGTGACCTACGAACGCCCGTCGGGTACGAGCCGACCGGACGTCCGCACCACGGAGACGAGCGCCAACATCTGGAACGTGACCCTGACGGCGCCGTCACGGCCCGCGGACCACTACCAGCTCGAGACCGGGGGGCAGGCCGTGACGCTCCAGCCCGGCCAATCGTGGACGGGCGTTCCCGGCGCAGGTGGCCGGAACATCTCCTCCCAGCTGGTCCTCCGTGCCTGTGGAGGCCCGGGGAGCTCGTTCTGCACCACCGACGACCAATCGTGGACCGGCGCCGCAGCGGCGTTCGACACCCGGGTCTCCATCACGACGGCCCAGCAGGGCCAGCCCCTGTCGGTGACCGGTCCCAGCGGCGGGACCGTCCGGTACACCGCCTACTGGTACCTCGATGATGACGGCAACCTCCCGATCGGGTTCCCGGCAGGCTGGAACGCCGGTGAGACGGCACCGACTCCTCCGCTGGGGGCGAAGTCGGTGAAGGTCCGCGCCACCGTCACGACGTCCGACGGTTCGAACCTGTCGCAGACCGGTGAGGCGACCGAAGCCTTCGTCATCGCGGACGCACCCGACCCGGAACCGACCCCCGCGCAACCCGCCCCCGGCGGCTGACCCCCGCCGCCCCGACCAGCCCTCTGCCGCACCTCCCGCCACGACCGAAGGACCATCCCGCATGAGCATGACCCCGGAGCAGGCCACCTGGTTCGCCGACGTCGCAGGCCGCATCGTGACCAACGTCGAGCAGGTGCTCCTCGGGAAGACGTTCGTGATCCGCCTCGCGGTCACGGCGATGCTGAGCGAGGGACACCTGCTCCTCGAGGACGTCCCCGGCACGGGCAAGACGAGCCTGGCCCGGGCGATGGCGCAGAGCGTGCAGGGCACCACGAACCGCATCCAGTTCACCCCCGACCTGCTGCCGGGTGACATCACCGGCATCAGCGTCTACGACCAGCGGACGCAGGAGTTCGACTTCCACCGCGGGCCGGTCTTCGCGAACATCGTGCTCGCCGACGAGATCAACCGTGCCAGTCCGAAGACCCAGTCCGCGCTGCTCGAGGCGATGGAGGAGTCCGCGATCACGGTGGACGGCGTCAACCACCGTCTCGCTGCGCCGTTCATGGTCATCGCGACCCAGAACCCGATCGAGCAGGCCGGCACGTACCGACTGCCCGAGGCGCAGCTCGACCGCTTCCTGATGAAGACGTCGATCGGCTACCCGGACCACGCCGCGACGGTGAAGATCCTGGAGACCTCGTCGGCTCCCTCGGCGTCGGTCCCGCTGGCGAGCGTCGTGCCCGCCGCGACCATCACCGAGATGGCGGCCCTGGCGCGCACCGTGCACGTCGACGCCGTGATCGCCGACTACGTCGCCCGCCTGGTCGACGCGACCCGCTCGGCGAGCGAGGTCCGACTCGGCGTCAGCGTCCGCGGTGCGATGGGCCTGATCCGTGCGTCCCGCGTCCTCGCGGCGCTGAGCGGCCGGCACTACGTCACCCCGGACGACGTGAAGGCGCTTGCGGTCCCGGTCCTCGCACACCGCCTGGTGCTCGACGCCGAGGCCGAGTTCGACGGCGTCAGCGCACCGAGCGTCATCGCACAGCTGCTGGTGGAGACCCCGCCGCCCGCCGACCGAGTCACGACGTGACGGACCGCCGGTCCGTCTCCACGCGCTCGCGCCGTCCGTCCTCGACGCGGTCGCGTCGTGGCACGACGGCGTACGAGCGCACGGGGACCGTCACCGGCATGACCAACGTCCGGACGCGCATCGTCGGTGACCGCGACGGCGTCGCAGCGGATGCGGTGATCGGGATCGTCCGGCTCTGGGCAACGGCCTGGAGGCTCGTCCTGCGTCTCTGGGGCGAGGTCTCGTCCGTCGTCACCGGGCTCGGGTGGACGGTCGCCGCGCTGACGCTCGTCGCGTTCGTGGCCGGCTACCGGTTCGGCCTGCGGGAGATCGTCGTCGTCGGGTTCGCCGGTGCGGTGCTCGCGGTCGTCGCCGCGGTGGCGCTGATCGGCCGGTCGCGGCTCGCGATCCGGATGCGGTTGCCGCAGCACCGCGTCGCGGTCGGCGACGAGGCCGGTGTGATCGTCACGGCCGAGAACCCCACACGGCTGCCGTCGGTGCCGACGACCGTCGAGGTGCCGGTCGGATCGGGCCTCGTGGACGTGGCGATCCCCGCCATCGGGCCGCAGGGCACGTTCGAACGGCAGGTTCCCGTCCCCACGCTCCGCCGCGGGGTGCTCGACGTCGGTCCCGTGACCGGGGTCCGCGCCGACCCGGTCGGGCTCGTCCGCCGCGAGGTCGTCTGGACCGCCCGCGAGCAGGTCATCGTGCACCCGCGCACGATCGCGATCCCGTCGACGAGCACGGGCCTGGTGCGCGACCTCGAGGGGCAGGCGACGACCGACCTGTCGCCGTCGGACATCGCCTTCCACGCGATCCGCGAGTACATGCCCGGTGACGACCCCCGCACCATCCACTGGAAGTCGACCGCCAAGTCCGGCGCGCTCATGGTCCGGCAGTTCGAGGACACCCGACGCTCGCACCTCGTGGTCGCGCTCGGCATCGCCCGCGGCGAGTTCGCCGACGACGAGGAGTTCGAGCTCGCGGTGAGCGCCGCGGCGTCGCTCGGTGCCCGGGCGATCCGCGACGGCCGTGAGGTCTCGGTCGTGGTGTCGCAGCGCACCCCGGAGTTCGCCAAGCGCGCCGTCTACGCCGTGCGGACGCTCCCGACCGTGACGCCCACGCGCCTGCTCGACGACTTCGCCTCGGTCGGCCTCGCCGACGCCTGCCTGCCCATCGCCGAAGTCTCGCGGATCGTCGGCAGCGACACCGAGGGCATCTCCGTCGCGTTCCTCGTGGTGGGGTCCACCGTCGGCCTGCCCGCCCTGCGGCTCGCCGCAACCCGGTTCCCCGTCGGGGTGGAGGTCGTCGCGGTGATCTGCGAGCCCGAGGCCCAGCCCCGGTTCCTGCGGGTCGCCGGCTTGACCGTGATGACCATCGGCTACCTGGACGACCTCCGGCACGCCCTGCACCGATCGGCGTCTGCAGCGTGAGCGCCGCACCCGTGACCACCCCGGCACCCTCGGCGGACCGGGCGAGGCGTTCGACGCGACGGTCGGACCGTCGCGATGCCCGACGACTCGTCCCGTTCCGGCTCGCCGGCGGCACCCTGGCGGTCTGGCTGCTGCTGGCCGTCGCGAGCACGTCGTGGTGGCCGGTGTACCGCGACCCAGCGATGCTCACCGCGGCGGTCACCGCGATCGTCATCGGGACGGTCGTCGCGCTCCTCGGCACCCTGTTCCGGCTGCCGACGGCCGTCGTGGCGATCGCGACGGTCGCCGCCTTCACGGTGAGCGGTGTCCCCGCCGCCGTGCCGAGTCAGGCCAACGGCCTGCTGCCCACCGGGCGCGGATTCCTCGACCTCTTCGCGGGCGTCGCCCTCGGCTGGAAGCAGCTGGTGACCATCAGCCTGCCCGTGGGGTCGTACGAAGCGTTGCTCGTGCCGTACTTCGTGACGCTGCTCGTCGCCACGGTGACCGCTGTGAGCGTGGCGACCCGCGCCTCCAGGCAGGAACTCGCGAGCATCCCGGCACTCGTGCTCTTCGCGGTGGGCGTGGTCGTCGGGCCGAGCCGGCTCGACACGTCGATCGTGACGGCCGTCGTCCTGGTCGGCATCGCGCTCGTCTGGGCGCTGACGGTGCGGCACGCGCGTCGCGCGGTCGCGGTGGCCACCACCATCGGTTCCCGTGTGCCGGTCGCGCGATCGATCGTCCGTCCGGCGCTCGTCGGCACGGGGACCATCGTGGCCGCGGCGGTCGTCGCGACCGGTCTCGGCCTGGTCGCTCCGCCGTCCGGGGACCGCACGGTCGCGCGCACCGACGTCGTGAAGCCGTTCGACCCCCGCGACTACGTCAGTCCGCTCAGCGGGTTCCGTGCCTACGAGGAGTCGACGGCATCGGACGCCACCCAGCTCCGGGTGACCGGACTGCCGAAGGACGGGTTCGTCCGCATCGCGACGCTCGACACGTACGACGGCGTGGTCTACCGCGTCGGCGGGTCCGACGGTTCGGCCGGCTCGGGCACCTTCGAACGGGTGCCGACCGCGGTCGACGTCCGGGGTGTCCGGGGCACCACGGTCGACGTCGGGGTGACCGTCGACGGCTACCGCGGTGTCTGGTTGCCCACCGTCGGCGACCTGGAACGTGTGCAGTTCACCGGGAAGGACGCCGACGACGAGCGCGGCGCGTTCTTCTACAACGGGTCGACCAGCACCGGCGCGGTTGTGGGCGGCGTCGGCGACGGCACCTCCTACGACCTCACCGCGGTGCTGCCCGACCAGCCGACCGAACGGCAGCTCGCCACCGCCCGGCCGGGGAGCGCTGCCGTGCCCACCGCGCGGGACGTCCCCGACGCCGTCCGCGACACCGTGGAGTCGACCACGAAGGACGTGTCGGCGCCCGGGGCGAAGCTCCTCGCCGCGCTGCAGGCGCTGCAGCGGAACGGGTACGTCAGCCACGGTGTCGGTGACGACCGGAAGAGCCGGTCGGGCCACGGCGCCGACCGGGTCCAGGAGCTCCTGACCGCACCCCTGATGATCGGCGACCAGGAGCAGTACGCCGCGGCCGCCGCACTCATGGCGGACGAGATCGGGTTCCCCGCACGGGTCGTGATGGGCTTCACCGCCGGGGGAGACTCTGGCCGGAACGGCACCGCACAGCGCGGGGGGACGACGACCTTCCGCGGGTCCGACGTGACGGCCCGCATCGAGGTGGACACCGCGCAGTGGGGATGGGTGATGCTCAACCCGAACCCCGAGGTGCGCGACATCCCGAACGAGCAGCAGCAGACCCCGCAGCCGGTGACCCGGCCGGAGACCGTCGTGCCGCCGCCTCCGGTGGACCAGCAGGACCAGGACCAGCAGGCGCCTCCGGAGAGCGACCGGAACACGCCGCCGGTGCAGCCGCTCTGGCTCCAGATCCTGCTCGCGGTGCTGCCCTGGGCACTCGGGACCCTCGGCGTGGTCGCACTCGTGCTCCTGCCGTTCGCCGTGATCGTGCTGCTGAAGCGACTGCGACGGCGCCGACGGCGGAACGCCGCCTCGCCGCGGGGCCGCATCGTCGGTGCCTGGGACGAGTACCGTGACCAGCTGCTCGACCGTGGGCATGACGTGCGGCGTTCCGCCACTCGTCGTGAAGCCGTCGTCGGCGCACCCGGCGAGGGCGGTACCGGACTCGCTGCGCTGGCCGACCGCGCGGTGTTCGGACCGAGCGACCCCGACCAGACCACCGCCGACCGCATGTGGTCCGCGACCGACGACGCGATCGGCTCGTTGCGCCGCGACCGCACCCGCCGGGAGCGGTTCCGCACGGCGGTCTCGCTCCGGTCCCTGCGGGGAACGCTGCGGCGTCCGACGGCGCGGGCTCGTCGGGGGACCGGCGGCCAGGGTGCACCGGGGCGCGGCGACTACGATGTCCAGAGGCCGGACGAGCGTCGTGGTCGGCCGAGTGAGGACAGAGGCACCACGTGATCAGATGCGAACACTGCGGATCGATGCTCCCGGACGGGGCGATCTTCTGCGGTGAGTGCGGCCGCGCGGTCACCGCTGCGGCGAGCCGTCGCCCGGTCGCGCCGACCCCCGTCGAGCAGGCACCGCCGCCGCCGTTGCAGCAGCCCGACGCGCACGGCCGACGATCCGACCCCGCCTCCGACGCCTGGTTGCCCGAATCCACGCTCGACCCCGCGACCCGTGCCTGGCTCACCGGTGCCGACCGCCGCGGCGAGGAACCGCCGGCCCCCGTGCCGGTGCAGCGTCCCGATGACCTCGCCCCACGACAGGCGCCCTCGCACGTGCACGGTGCCGGGTCGGGGCTCGACGACTGGTCGGGTGCGGCGGACCGGTCAGCGGCCGAGCCGGTCCTGGACCCCGACGCCTACGCGTCCGACCCGCTCGACGCCGACGACCCTGAGCGGACCCGGATCGCCCCGGCACCCGGTCGACCCGCGACACCCGCGGCGCCGGCGAACGACGCCGATGCGCCCACCGTGCAACAGCCGGTGCCGTCTCCGCCAGCCGCTCCCGTCGCTCCCGTCGCTCCCGTCGCGCCTGTCGCGCCCGAGCCCTCGCTGCCCGTCTGGGCACCGCCAGCCGACTCCGCACCGCCGGCAGCACCCGCCGGTCCGTCCTGGTGGGTGGGCCGGGGCGCACCTGCCGCCGCCGAGTCACCCGCCGAGCCGGTCGTCCCGCCCATGCCAGGAGCACCGTCCGAACCGGTCGCCGAGCAGGACGCTCCGGCTTCCGCGCGTGCGTCCGACGCGCCGGTCGTTTCCGCGCCGGAGCCAGACCACCTGACCGTCGCTGCCTCGGAGACCGCTGCCGACGACGACCAGTCGCCCGTCGTGTCGCCCCCGCAGCCCGGGGACACCGCCGTGGTCGAACCGCTGATCGACCGCCGTCCGCCGCGTCCGGCCCCGCTCGTCACACCGGGCATGCACGAGACGACCATCTGCCACGTCTGCGGCAACCGGCTCGAGCCGGACGACATCTTCTGCGGTGAGTGCGGGGCGGTCCGGCCCGCCGTGACCGCGGCCTTCACCGGCCCGGTCATGCCGTTGCCGATGACCCGGCCCGACTGGGCAGCGGACGACACCGCCGGCACCGAGACGTCCGAGGCGAGCACCGCCACGAACCAGGACGACGGGCACGACAGCAGTGCGGACGAGCCCGCGGACCCAGACGGGTCCGCCGACGTCGCCGCACTCGACGAGCCGGATGACGAGATCCAGGCGGACGACGAGTCCGTCCCCGCCGACGTGGAGCAGTCGAGTCCGGGCGGACGCCCCCGCGGGGCGCACGCTGCACCGGAGACCGAATCGGAGACACCGCGCGGGGCGCCTTTCGTCGCGGATTCGCCGATCCCACCCGTGCCGGGTTCCGTCGCCGCGCCGTCCTCGGCGCCGTCCACCACGACCACGGGCGCACCGCTCGCTGCGCCCCTGCCCCCGATCCCGGGCGTGACCGGACCGGCGCTGCCCCTGCAACCTGCTGACCGGCCGGACTCGAACGCCGGAGTCGACGACCTCGACGAGGACGTCGACGAGACCCGCATCGTCGCGAAGACCCCGACCCGGGCTCCGTTCGTGCTGCACTTCAGCACGGGTGAGCGGCTCGGCGTGCACGGCACCGGGCTCCTCGGTCGACTGCCCCGACCGCAGCCGGGGGAGCGCTACGACGACCTGCTGACCGTGCACGATCCGGGCAAGTCCGTGTCGAAGACCCACCTCGAGCTCGGCCGGGACGGCGATGACCTGTGGGTCTCGGACCGGTTCTCCGGCAACGGCACGGTCGTCCGGCACATCGACGGATCCATCCGCCGCTGCGAGCCCGGTCGCCGGTACCGCGTCGAGCGGGGCGCGCGCGTCGACATCGGTGAGCAGTTCTTCCTGGTGCAGTAGGGCACTTCTCCACAGATCCGCTCCCGGGCCAACGTCGGGCACCCGGTTCCTGGTGCGATGGGGACATGTCCCGGTTCACCGCTCGCTGCGTGGTCGTGGGGGCCGCGGTCGCGCTCGTCGTGGTCGGCGTCCTCGCGCCGCTCAGCGGCGTCGGGCACGGTGTCCTGCTCGGCGCAGGCGCGTGCTGCGCCCTGGTCGACGTGGTGCTCCACCGTTCCGCGTCGGCGCTCCCGGCGGACCGTCCGGTCGTGGTGGTCGCGCCGTCGATCCCCGACCGGGTCGGTGCTCCGGGCACACCTCCTGACACGTCGGAACGCCTCCACGTGCTGCAACCGCCGGCGGCCCTCGTCCCCGACGCCGATGGTGGGTCACCCACACTCGTCCTCGGACACGGTCCCGGCGATCACGTGGTCCGGGTCGATGCGGCGTCACACGTCGCGGTCGTCGGGACCGGGGCACTGGCTCTCGCGGTGTTCCGCGGGCTCGCCGAGCAGCTCCGTGCCGCTGCCGTCCACGACGGGGACGACCTGCGGTGGGCCGTCGCGCCCGGACTCCTCGACGCCGGGGGACCGACCAGCGACGAGCCCTCGCCGTGCACCCTGCCGCGGGGCACCTCGGTCGCGGTGTGGATGGACGAGGGCGGCCGACCGCTCGGCACCGTGGTGCTCGTGGCCGGACTCGGATCGGTGCCCCGACAACGAGACGTCACCGTCGAGGTCACGCGGTACGGCTGTTCCGTCCGCCGATCCGACGACCACGACGTCGTCCGGGTCGCCCCGGCGCTCCCGCTGCTCGACCTCGACCCCGTCGGCACCGGCTGAGGAAGCGCGCCGGACGGGGGCGCCGATCGATCAGCGACGACCGAGCATCAGCGCAGCCCGGCGCCCGCGCGCACCGTCCCGACGGGCACACCGCCACCGAGGACCCGCTCACCGGTCGCCTCGAGCACGTCGGCCACCCCGTCGGCCGCGACGAGCCCGTTGCGCTCGAGCAGGGCCAGGGCTGCCAGGGTGCCGGCCCGTTGTGAGCCGTCGAGTACCTTCACCGCGACCGCCGCACCGCCGGGCAACCCCATGACCATGACGCCCTCGGCACCGAACTTCGCGAGCACCTGCAGCCGCTCGATGGTCACCGTGTTCGCACGTCCGACGCCGTCGATCGCCCACGGGTGGGCCAGGACCGCGTCGGTCAGGGCGGCGGAGTCGTCGTCGGCCCGTGCCACGACCCCGGCGAACCCGCGCGCGAGCCCGGTCAGGCTCAGCGGGAACACGGGAGCGCCGCAGCCGTCCGTGCCGACCAGGTCGACGGACTCGTGCGTGTACTCCTCGACCACGGAACGCACCCGCTGCTGCAACGGGTGCTCCGTGTCCAGGTACGTGGCTTCGTCCCACCCGTTCACCCGGCAGGCGGCGAGCATGCCGGCGTGCTTGCCGGAGCAGTTCATGGCCAGTCGGCGGGGGCCGTCCATCGTGCGGGCGGTCCCGCGGTCGAAGGGCATGTCCGGCGGGCAACCGAGGTCGGCCTCGACGTGGTCGAAGGACTCGAGCATGTGCAGGGCGAGCGCCTGGTGCGCGGCGGTGCCGGCGTGGCTCGCGGTGGTGAGGACGAGCTCTTCGTCGGAGAACAGCGCACCGGCTCGTCGGACCGCCAGCGCCTGGAACGGCTTCATGGTGGAACGCGGGTAGATGCTCGCGGTCACGTCGCCGACGGAGTCGATCACCGTGCCGGTCGCGTCGACGACGACGCCGGCTCCGACGTGTCGGCTCTCGTCGAACCCTGAGCGTTCGAGCACCGCCAACTCGACGGAACCGTCGGCGGTGAGAGGATGGCGATCACTGCGGACTTCGGGGCTCACCGTCATGCCGCCATGCTAGCCAAGGCGAAGGGGCGCACCCGTGCACGACCACTCCTACGAGGTCTCCGTCAGCTGGACCGGCGACCGCGGGACCGGCACCTCCGGGTACCGCGACTACGGCCGCGAACACGTCGTCTCGGCCACCGGCAAGCCCGACGTCCCCGGCTCCGCCGACCCGACGTTCCGCGGGGACCGAGATCGTTGGAACCCCGAGGAGATGGTGGTCGCGGCACTGGCCCAGTGCCACATGCTCAGCTACCTGCACGTCGCGGTCACGAAGGGCTTCACCGTCGTCGACTACCGGGATACCGCGACCGCGTCGCTCCGCCTGAACCGCGACGGGTCGGGCGAGCTGACCGAGGCGACCCTGCACCCGGTGGTCACGATCCTCGAGGCCGACCGGGTGGCGGACGCCGAGGCCGCGCACACCACGGCCAACGAGCTCTGCTTCATCGCGCGGTCGGTGGCGTTCCCGGTGCACCACGAGCCGCAGCTGGTCGTCCGACCTGCGTCATTGGCAGGGGACTCTTCGGCTGGTGGGGCAGACTAGGTTCCCGTGAAGCGTCTCCGCCTGCTCCCGATCGCCATCGTCCCCGCCGTCGTGCTGGGACTCGCCGCCTGCTCCGGCTCCGGTTCGAGCGGGCCCTCGGCCTCGCCGACCCCGTCGGCCAGTGCCACGGCCTCGGCGATCACCTCGTGCCCCGACCCCGGCAAGTCGTCCGACTCGATCAAGGCGACCGGGGCGTTCGGGGGAGCGCAGGCGCCGAGCGTGAAGTTCGCGTCCGGTCTGTCCGCCAAGACCCCGCAGGCCACCCGGCTCGTGCAGGGCAAGGGCGCGTCCCTCGACGAGGGCGACTACGCGCAGGTCTCCTACAGCGTGTACGAGGCGTCCGACGCCAAGAAGCTCGGCACCGTCGGCTTCGACGAGGGCAACCCGCAGGTGCTCTCCGTCGGTGGCAAGGGCTTCGGCGCGCTCCTGGCCTGCTCGAAGGTCGGCGACCGGATCGCCGCGGTCGGACAGTCCTCCGCACTCGGCTTCAACACCGGCGGCGAGATCGTCGTGGTCGCCGACGTCGTCGCGCAGACCCCGACCAAGGCGAACGGCACCCCGCAGGACCAGGACCCGGGACTGCCCACGGTCAAGGACAAGGCTTCCGGTGAGCCGGAGATCACGGTCCCGAAGGGCGTGAAGGCACCCACGAAGACCACGGTCGAGGTGCTGAAGCAGGGCGACGGCGCCGCGATCGCCGACGGCGACACCGCGCTCGTGCAGTACAAGGGCGTCGTCTACGACACCGGCAAGGAGTTCGACTCCTCGTGGTCGAAGGGCGTCCCCACCACCTTCACCGTCTCGGAGAGCGCGCTCATCAAGGGCTTCGTCACCGGGCTCGTCGGCCAGAAGGTCGGCTCGCAGGTGCTCATCGTCGCCACGCCGGAGGACGCCTACGGCGCCAACCCGCGGGAGGGCTCGGGCATCCCGAAGAACGCCACGCTCGTCTTCGTCGTCGACATCCTCGCCAAGGGCTGACCGTGACGGACGACCGCGTCGGCAGCGCCGGTCCGGAGCGTCGGCGCATCGTCGTCCTCGGCAGCACCGGCTCGATCGGCACCCAGGCGCTCGACGTCGTCGCCCGCAACCCCGACCGGTTCGAGGTCGTCGGGCTCACTGCCGGCAGCAACCGTGCACTGGTCGCCGAGCAGGCCGCCCGGTTCGGCGTCCGCGACACGGCGTTCGGTGCGGCCGACTCGGAGCAGCTCGTCCGCAGCGTCGAGGCCGACGTCGTCCTGAACGGCATCACGGGCTCGGTCGGCCTCGGTCCGACGCTCGCGGCGCTCGAGAGCGGTGCCACACTGGCCCTCGCCAACAAGGAGAGCCTGATCGTCGGCGGCTCGCTCGTGCAGCAGGCCGCGTCGCCCGGGCAGATCGTGCCCGTCGACAGCGAGCACTCCGCGATCGCGCAGGCGCTCCGTTCCGGCGCCGACACCGAGGTGCAGCGGCTCGTCCTCACCGCGAGCGGCGGTCCCTTCCGCGGGCGCACCCGTGAGCAGCTCCGCGACGTCACCCCCGCCCAGGCGCTGGCGCACCCCACCTGGGACATGGGACTCGTCGTCACGACGAACTCCGCGACCCTGGTCAACAAGGGGCTCGAGGTCATCGAGGCGCACCTGCTCTTCGGCGTGCCGTACGACCGCATCGACGTCACCGTGCACGCGCAGTCGATCGTGCACTCGATGGTCGAGTTCGTCGACGGCTCCACCATCGCCCAGGCATCGCCGCCGGACATGCGTCTGCCGATCGCGCTCGGTCTGGCCTGGCCGGACCGCGTGCCCGGCGTCGGCACCCCGCTCGACTGGACGACCGCGAGCACGTGGACGTTCGAGCCCCTCGACCAGGACGCCTTCGGAGCCGTTGCCCTCGCGAAGCGGGTGGGCGAACTGGGTGGGACGTTCCCGGCCGTGTTCAACGCCGCGAACGAGCAGGCCGTCGCCGCGTTCCACGCCGGCGCGATCGGTTTCCTGGACATCGTCGACACGGTCGAGCGCGTCGTCGAGGAGCACACCGCGGGGGAGCCGTCACTCGACGGCGTGCTCGCTGCGGAGCAGTGGGCGCGCACCGCTGCGGACCGCGCACTGACCCGCTGACGCGGGTCGCGCCTCCCGTCCGACGCGGAGGCGGCAGACCGCGGACGTGACGCAAAGGCCTGGAGGCCCAGCTCGCCTCGCAGACGGCGCTCGGCTCCGTCATGGAATCAGTCCCGTACTCTTTCCCGGTGACCGTCGAATCCGTCCTGCTCTTCGTCCTCGGCGTGGTCGTCTTCATCATCGGCCTGCTGGTCTCGATCGGACTCCACGAGCTGGGGCACCTGTCCTTCGCGAAGCTCTTCAACGTCAAGGTGACGCAGTACTCGCTGGGCTTCGGCAAGGCGATGTGGTCGTTCAAGCGGGGTGAGACCGAGTACGGCATCCGCCCGATCCTGCTGGGCGGGTACATCTCGATGGTGGGCATGCTCAAGCCGCGCGCTTCTGGCCGCGAGATCACGAACACGGGGATGTACAGCGCGTTCGTGCAGGACGCCCGTCAGGCCAGCGCCGAGCAGATCGCGGACTCCGGCGGCGACGACTCCCGCGCCTTCTACCGCCTGACGCCGTGGAAGCGGATCATCGTGATGGTCGCAGGCCCGGCGATGAACCTGGTGATCGGCATCGTGCTGTTCGGCGTGCTGCTGTGCGGGTTCGGGGCACCGACCACGACCTTCACGTCGAGTGTCGGCTGCGTCCTGCCGAACAGCCGGACGACCGAGTGTTCGCCCGGCGACGCCGTGTCCCCGGCGAAGCAGGCCGGCATCGAGTCCGGCGACGTCGTGCTCTCGGTGAACGGCGAGCAGGACCCCACGATCACGCGCGTCTCCCAGGTCTTCCAGGAGTCCGCGGGTGAGCAGGTCACCGTGGTCGTCGACCGCGACGGCGCGCGGAAGACGCTCGAGATCACCCCGACGACCGCCACCCGTGACGTCTACGACGCCGAGGGGAAGGTCGTCAAGAACGACGACGGCACCACGAAGACCCAGCGCGTCGGCGTGGTCGGCGTCAGCATCGGTCAGTCCCTGGTGCGGCAGTCCCCGGCCGCGGTCCTGCCCGCGACGGGCGCCCAGATCGCCGCGTCGGCGCACCTGATCATCGACCTGCCGCAGCGTCTGGTCGCGGTGTGGAACGCCGCGTTCGGTGCGCAGGAGCGGTCGCAGGACAGCCCCGTGTCGGTGGTCGGTGTCGGTCGTGCGATCGGGGAGGTCTCGTCGATGAGCGGTGTCCCCGTGGTCGACAAGGCGTACACGATCCTCGGGCTGCTGGCCTCGCTCAACATCGGCCTGTTCGTGCTCAACATGGTGCCGCTGCTGCCGCTCGACGGCGGGCACATCGCGGGCGCGCTGTGGGAAGCGATCAAACGACGGTCGTTCAAGCTCGTCGGCAAGGCCGACCCGGGGCCCATCGACCTGGCGAAGACGATGCCGCTGACGATGGTCGTCGTGGTGCTGCTGGCGGGCATGAGCGCGCTGCTCATCTACGCCGACATCGTCCGACCTGTGAACCTGTTCGGGTAGCGCTCGGAGCCACTACGCTCAGCGCATGAGCACAGCCGCCACGAACCCTCCCGAGGTTCGCGCCGTCGAACGACAGGGGCTCGACGTCATCGCCGAGTCGGATCGGAAGGGCTCCCCGAGGGGGCTGTTCTGGCCGTGGTTCGCGGCGAACATCTCCGTCCTCGGCATCGCGTACGGGTCGTTCGTCATCGGGTTCGGTATCTCGCTGGCCCAGGCGACGATCGTCTCGGTCATCGGGGTGGTGTTCTCGTTCCTGCTGTGCGGCATCGTCGCGATCGCCGGCAAGCGCGGTTCGGCGCCGACCATGGTGCTGAGCCGAGCGGCGTTCGGGGTCCGCGGCAACCGGGTGCCCTCGTTCCTCAGCTGGGTCCTCACCGTCGGGTGGGAGACCTCGCTCGCCGCGCTGGCGGTCCTGGCGACCTCGACCGTCTTCACCGAGCTCGGTTGGGACGGCGGGGTGCTGACGAAGGTCGTCGCGCTGATCGTCGTCGCAGCGCTCGTGGTCGGCGCCGGGATCGCCGGGTTCGACGTGATCATGCGCCTGCAGACCGTGATCACCGTCGTCACCGCCGTGTTGACCGTCGTCTACATCGTGCTCGCCGCGCCGACGATCGACTTCGCGGCGCTCGGTGCCCTGCCGTCCGGCAGCACCCAGAACGTCATCGGGGCGCTCGTGCTCGTGATGACCGGGTTCGGCCTGGGCTGGGTGAACGCCGCCGCCGACTACTCGCGGTACCTGCCGCGGGGCGCGTCCACCGGTGGCGTCGTCGGGTGGACGACCCTCGGTGGCGCACTGGCACCGGCGATCCTCGTGGTCTTCGGCGTCCTGCTCGCCGGGTCCTCGCCGGACCTGAACGCGGCGATCCAGGACGACCCGATCGGCGCGCTCACCACGATCCTGCCGATCTGGTTCCTCGTCCCGTTCGCGATCGTGGCGATCCTCGGGCTCGTCGGGGGAGCCGTCCTCGACATCTACTCGTCGGGCCTCGCGCTGCTCAGCGCCGGCGTGAAGATCCCGCGGCCGGTCGCCGCCGGGGTCGACGGCGCGTTCATGGTCGCCGGCGCCGTGTACATCGCCTTCTTCTCGGAGAGCTTCGTGAAGCCGTTCCAGGCGTTCCTCGTGACCCTCGGGGTGCCGATCGCCGCATGGGCCGGCATCTTCGTCGCAGATGTCCTGCTCCGTCGTCGCGCCTACGCCGAGGCGGAGCTCGACGATCGCCGCGGGCGCTACGGAGACGTCCGGTGGCTGCCGATCGCGCTCGTCGTGCTCGGCACGGTGCTCGGCTGGGGTCTGGTCACGAACACGTACGGCGTCCCCGCGTGGCTGAACTGGCAGGGCTACCTGCTCGGCCCGTTGGGACTCGGCGGACGCGGAGGGGCCTGGGCGTACGCGAACCTCGGCGTCCTCGTCGCCCTGCTGGTCGGGTTCCTCGGCACGCTGCTGTTCGCGCGTGGGTCGATCCGCCGTCAGGAAGCACTGAGCACCCCGGAAGCACTCGGCACCCCAGAAGCACTCGGCACCCCGGACGACCTGCGATGAGCGCGGAGGTCCCCGACGACGCCTGGCTCGTCGTCATCGACATGCAGCAGGTCTTCACCGGCGAGAACCCGTGGGCGGCACCGCGCTTCGACCACGCCGGCGCCGGCATCGAACGGCTCCTGCCCCGGTTCACCGGTCGCACGGTCTTCACCCGCTTCGTCGCCCCGGTCCAGCCCGAGGGCGCGTGGGTGCCGTACTACCGCGAGTGGCCCTTCGCGCTGCTCCCGGACGCCGACCCGCTGTACGCGCTCACCGAGCCCTTCGCGTCTGCTGCCGCGGACCGGAACGACCCCGTCGTCACGGAACCGACCTTCGGCAAGTGGGGGACGAGCCTCCAGGCCGTCGTCGGCGACCATCCGCACCTGGTGCTCACGGGGGTGTCGACCGACTGCTGCGTGCTGTCGACCGCGCTGGCGGCGGCGGATGCCGGCGCGACGGTGACGGTCGTGGCCGACGCCTGCGCCGGCGCCAGCGACGCGGACCACGACCGGGCCCTCGCGGTGATGCGGCTCTACGCCCCGCTCATCACGGTCGTGGACTCGGTCAGGGAGCTCTGAACGGACCCACGGGGACCAGAGCCGGCATGGTCAGACCGAGCGCGTAGAGTGCTCACGTGCCCGCAGTCAACCTCGGTATGCCCAAGTCCCCCGAAACCCTCGCTCCGCGTCGCAAGTCGCGGCAGATCCGGGTCGGCAAGGTGCTCGTGGGCGGCGACGCCCCGGTGTCCGTGCAGTCGATGACCACGACGCAGACCACCAACATCAACGCGACGCTGCAGCAGATCGCCGAGCTCACGGCGTCGGGCTGCGACATCGTCCGGGTCGCCGTGCCCACGCAGGACGACGCCGACGCGCTGGCGATCATCGCGAAGAAGTCGCAGATCCCCGTGATCGCCGACATCCACTTCCAGCCGAAGTACGTCTTCCAGGCGATCGACGCCGGCTGCGCGGCGGTCCGCGTCAACCCGGGCAACATCCGCAAGTTCGACGACCAGGTCGGCGCGATCGCCAAGGCTGCCAAGGACGCCGGCGTCTCGCTCCGCATCGGTGTGAACGCGGGGTCGCTCGAGCCGAGCCTGCTCCAGAAGTACGGCAAGGCCACCCCCGAGGCGCTCGTCGAGTCCGCCGTGTGGGAAGCCTCCCTGTTCGAGGAGCACGACTTCCACGACTTCAAGATCTCGGTCAAGCACAACGACCCGATCGTCATGGTGAAGGCCTACCGCCAGCTGGCCGCCGCTGGTGACTGGCCGCTGCACCTCGGTGTGACCGAGGCCGGGCCGGAGTTCCAGGGCACCATCAAGAGCGCCACCGCGTTCGGCATCCTGCTGGCCGAGGGCATCGGTGACACCATCCGCGTGTCGCTCTCCGCCCCGCCCGCGCAAGAGGTCAAGGTCGGCCTGCAGATCCTGCAGTCGCTCAACCTGCGGGAGCGGAAGCTCGAGATCGTCTCCTGCCCGAGCTGCGGTCGTGCGCAGGTCGACGTCTACCAGCTCGCGAACGACGTCACGAAGGGGCTCGAGGGCATGACCGTCCCGCTCCGCGTCGCCGTCATGGGCTGCGTCGTGAACGGTCCGGGCGAGGCGCGCGAGGCCGACCTCGGCGTCGCCTCGGGCAACGGCAAGGGGCAGATCTTCGTCAAGGGCCAGGTCGTCAAGACCGTGCCCGAAGCCGAGATCGTCCAGACGCTCATCAACGAGGCGAACCGCATCGCGGACGAGATGGGTCCCGCGGCCGCCACCGGCACGCCCCAGGTGATCATGGCGCCGTAGGCGCGACCACCATCCTGACCGGAGGCCCGGTGCCAG
>NZ_MJGM01000023.1:0-78341 GCF_001864905.1 Curtobacterium sp. MCBA15_007 | reverse complement strand
GGAGGCCCGGTGCCAGCTGGCACCGGGCCTCCGGTCCGTCGTCGTGGGGCGCCGGCGCTGGCGACAGCGCCGGTCTGCACGGTGCGTGCTTCGCGGTTCCGTGTCGGGTTGATCGCCCCGTGCGAGCCTGCAGGCGCGCACGGAGCGGCTGGTGCCGCACCGGCCGATCAACCCCGCACCGTGCGGCGCTGCTCCGCGACGCCTGCGACGCCGGCGACGCGCGTGCCGCGCCGGTGAACGGCCTGGAGGCCCGGCGCGGCTGCTCGACGTGCGTCCCGTCGGCACGGTGCGGACTTCGCGAGCGGCAGCCGGGTTGATCGCCCCGTGCGAGCCCGCAGGCGCGCACGGAGCGGCTCGTGCCGCACGAGCCGGTGAACCTCGCACCGTGCCGAGCGGCGATCCTCGCGCACAGCGGCGGGGGCACCGCCGGGAACCCGCGCCGCCGGCCCGCCGCCACTAGGCTTGCCCCGTGGTCACACGGCTTTCGCATCTGTTCCTCCGTACGCTCCGCGACGACCCCTCCGACGCCGAGGTGACGAGCCACAAGCTGCTCGTCCGCGCCGGGTACGTCCGTCGCCAGTCCCCGGGGATCTTCGCCTGGCTGCCGCTCGGCCTCCGGGTGCGCGCCAAGATCGAGGCGATCATCCGCGACGAGATGGTCGCAGCCGGTGCGCAGGAGGTCCTGCTGCCAGCGCTCCTGCCGCGTGAGCCGTACGAGGCGACGAACCGCTGGACCGAGTACGGCGACGGCATGTTCCGCCTGCAGGACCGCAAGGGGTCCGACTACCTGCTCGCCCCCACGCACGAGGAGATGTTCGCGCTCCTGGTGAAGGACCTGTACTCGTCCTACAAGGACCTGCCGGTCACCCTGTTCCAGATCCAGGACAAGTACCGCGACGAGGCCCGGCCCCGCGCCGGCCTCCTGCGCGGCCGCGAGTTCACGATGAAGGACGCGTACTCGTTCGACCTCACGGACGAGGGGCTCGAGCGCAGCTACCAGGTCATGCGCGATGCGTACGAGAAGATCTTCGCCCGCCTGGGCCTCAACTACGTCATCGTCAAGGCCGATGCCGGCGCGATGGGCGGCTCCAAGTCCGAAGAGTTCCTGCACCCGATCGGCGTCGGCGAGGACACCTTCGTCCGCAGCGCCGGCGGTTACGCGGCCAACGTCGAGGCGTACGTCACCCCGGTCCCCGAGTCCCTGCCGGTCGAGGGCCAGCCCGAACCCGTGCTCCTGCCGGCGTCGGACACCCCGACGATCGACACCCTCGTCGCCCACGCCAACCAGGTCGCCCCGCGCGACGGCGCACCGTGGACCGCGGCCGACACGCTGAAGAACGTCGTCCTCGCGCTCACGCACCTCGACGGCACGCGCGAGGTCGTGGTCGTCGGCCTGCCCGGTGACCGCGACGTCGACCTGAAGCGCGCCGAGGTGTCGTTCGCCCCGGCCGAGGTCGAGGCCGCCGGCGACGACGACTTCAAGAAGCACCGTGGCCTGGTGAAGGGCTACATCGGCCCGCAGGTCCTCGGTGCCGACAGCGCCACCGGCATCCGCTACTTCGTCGACCCGCGCGTGGTCGACGGCACGAGCTGGATCACCGGCGCCAACGAGCGCGGCGTGCACGTCTCCGGCCTCGTCGCCGGCCGCGACTTCGTGGCCGACGGTGTCGTCGAGGTCTCCGACGTCCGTGCCGGCGACCCGTCCCCGGACGGCTCCGGCCCCCTCGAGACCGCCCGCGGCATGGAGATCGGGCACGTCTTCCAGCTCGGTCGCAAGTACGCCGAGGCGCTCGGCCTCAAGGTGCAGGACGAGAACGGCAAGCTCGCCACGGTGACGATGGGCTCCTACGGCATCGGCGTGACCCGCATCCTCGCGATCCTGGCCGAGTCCCACAACGACGAGAAGGGCCTGGTCTGGCCGAAGAACGTCGCACCGTTCGACGTGCACATCGTCGCCACGGGTCGCGACCAGGTCGCCTACGAGCTGGCATCCTCGGTCGTCGCCGAGCTCGAGGGCGAACGGTTCGACGTGCTCTACGACGACCGCCCGAAGGTGTCGCCCGGCGTGAAGCTCCGTGACGCCGAACTGCTCGGCATGCCGATCGTCGTCGTCGCGGGTCGCGGCGCCGCCGACGGCGTCGTCGAGCTGTGGGACCGTGCGACGGGCGACCGCCGCGACGTGCCGGTGGCCGAACTGCTCGACACGGTCCGCGCGATCTGACACGACGCCGTCGTGTCCACTGGACACCGCCGATCCGACGAGACGCCGCCCAACCGGGCGGCGTCTCGCGCATCTGGCGGCGTCTCGGCGAGACGACGGCGTGTCACGACCTGGACGTGACCACCTGGCGGACGGGAGGCCCGTGGCGACGCCGCCACGGGCCTCCTGTCCGCCGTCTGGTTCTGGGGTACGCTTGTGGCCGACTTCTGCGCAGTTCCACCCCGCAGGAGCGACTCATCTGAATACGGAGGCACCTCGGTGAAGATCGATCTCGCAGTCCTGCGACTCATGGAGCGCGAGCGGGAGATCCCGTTCGACGAGCTCGTCCAGATCATCGAATCTGCCATCCTGACCGCCTACCAGAAGCACGCCGACGAGAACGGCGAGCCGGCCCACGCGCAGTCGCGTGTGGAGCTCGACCGCAAGTCCGGCGAGGTCAGCGTCTACGTCCCCGAGCTCGACGACGAGGGCACTGTCATCGGTGAAGCCGTCGACCAGCCGAGCGACTTCGGGCGCATCGCGGCCTTCGCGGCGAAGCAGGTCATCAACCAGCGCCTGCGCGACATCGGCGACGACAAGATCCTCGGCGAGTTCCGCGGCAAGGAAGGCGACATCGTCGCCGGCGTGGTCCAGCAGGGCCCGAACCCGAAGATGGTGCACGTCGACCTCGGCACGATCGAGGCGATCCTGCCGCCCGAGGAGCAGGTGCCGGGGGAGTCCTACACGCACGGCTCCCGCATCCGCGTCTACGTGACGAGTGTCGCCCGCGGCAACAAGGGTCCGCAGATCACCGTCTCGCGCACGCACCCGGGCCTGGTCCGGAAGCTCTTCGCGCTCGAGGTCCCGGAGATCGCGTCCGGCGTCGTCGAGATCACCTCCCTCGCCCGCGAGGCCGGTCACCGCACGAAGATCGCCGTCAAGGCCAACGAGCCCGGTGTCAACGCGAAGGGTGCCTGCATCGGCGAGCTCGGCGCACGTGTCCGGTCCGTCACGAACGAGCTCGGTGCCGAGAAGATCGACATCGTCGACTACTCGTCCGACCTGGCGTCGTTCGTCGCGAGCGCCCTGTCGCCGGCCAAGGTGACGAGCGCGTTCGTGCTCGACGCCTCGACCAAGGCCGTCCGCGCACTCGTGCCGGACTACCAGCTGTCGCTCGCGATCGGCAAGGAAGGCCAGAACGCCCGCCTCGCCGCGAAGCTCACCGGTGCACGCATCGACATCCAGCCGGACTCCATCCTGGACGGCGAGGACTAGGACGATTTCGCCCCCGGCGTGCCCCTCGAGGGCGCGCCGGATCGCGCACGTCCGAGGCAAGGAGTAGAGTGGTTCCCGTCAGAACGTGCATCGGCAGTCGCCGTCGCGCTTCCCGATCCTCCCTCCTCCGAGTCGTCGCCCTGAGCGATGGCCGTGTCGTGGCGGATCCGAAGGCAGTCATGCCGGGCCGGGGAGCATGGCTCACACCGACCGTCGATGCCTACGATCTGGCCGTCAAGCGCAGGGCTTTCCGCCGTGCGCTCCGGTTGGATCGCGATCCCGACACGTCCGCGGTGCTCGACCACATCGCCGGTCTCCCACAGGAACCGGCCGAGCGCCCGGACATGACAGAACAGGCTGAACGGCTTATGGACAACTGATGAGCGGCTCGAAGTGAGACCCGTCATCCATTGAGTCCTGCCCCTTCGCGGGGTGGGACCCGTGAAGGAGAACAGTGGCTAAACCACGCGTACACGAGATCGCAAGCGAACTCGGCGTCGACAGCAAGACCGCACTCGAAAAGCTCAAGGAGCTCGGCGAGTTCGTCCGGGGTGCCAGCTCGAGCATCGAGCCCCCCGTGGCACGGAAGCTCCGTGCCGCCCTGCAGGCAGACGGCGTCCCCGCGTCGAAGCCCGCCGACTCGGCGTCCGCGCCGAGCGCACCCGCCAAGGCCAGCGCGCCGAAGTCGAGTGCACCCAAGCCCGGCGGCCCCCGTCCGGGTCCGGCTCGTCCGGCCCCCGCGCCGGAGCCCGAGGCCCCGGCAGCACCCGCTGCCGACGTGCCGGCACCGGCCGCACCGAAGTCCGTCGCCCAGCGGCAGGCCGAGGCCGAGGCCGCGCAGAAGGCCCGTGCCGAGAAGCAGGCCGCTGAGCAGCAGGCCGCCGCGCAGGCCGGCGACTCGACCGACGAGGCACCGAAGTCCGACGCGGTGAAGCCGGGCAGCAGCCCGAAGGCTCCCGCGGCGGCCGGTCCGAAGCCGGGTGGCCCCAAGCCGGGTGCACGTCCGGGCAACAACCCGTACTCGTCGAACCAGGGCATGGGCTCGCGCCCGCCGCGCCCCGGCAACAACCCGTACTCCTCCAACCAGGGCATGGGCCAGCGCCCGGCCGCCGGCGCAGCCGGTGGCGGTGGCATCCCACGTCCGCAGCCCCCGCGTCCGGGCACGCCCCGTCCGGGTGCTCCGCGTCCGGGTGGTCCCGGTCAGGGCAACCGTCCCAACGGCTTCGGGCAGCGCCCGGGCCAGGGTGGTGGCCGTGGCGGCCCCGGTGCCCGTCCGGGTGCCGGCGGCGGTGCCGGTGGCGGCTTCCCGCGTCCGGCCTTCAGCGGCCCGCGTCCCGCCGGTGGCGGTGGCCGTGGTCGTGGCCCCGGTGGTGGTACCGCCGGTGCGTTCGGTCGCGGTGGCGGCAAGAGCCGTGCCCGCAAGTCGAAGCGGACGAAGCGCGCCGAGTACGAGATGCGTCAGGCCCCGTCGCTCGGCGGTGTGCAGGTCCCTCGTGGCGACGGCAACACGGTCGTCCGACTCCGTCGTGGTGCGAGCATCTCGGACTTCGCGGACAAGATCGACGCCATGCCCGGCAACCTCGTGACGGTGCTGTTCCACCTCGGTGAGATGGCGACCGCGACCGAGTCGCTGGACGAGGCCACGTTCGAGGTCCTGGGCGACGAGCTGGGCTACAAGATCCAGATCGTCTCGCCCGAGGACGAGGACAAGGAGCTCCTCGAGGGCTTCGACATCGACCTCGAAGCAGAACTCGAGGACGAAGACGACGACGTGCTGCAGCAGCGGCCGCCGGTGGTCACCGTCATGGGTCACGTCGACCACGGCAAGACCCGCCTCCTCGACGCGATCCGCAACTCGAAGGTCGTCGAGGGCGAGGCCGGTGGCATCACCCAGCACATCGGTGCGTACCAGATCGTCGCCCAGCACGAGGGCATCGACCGCCCGATCACCTTCATCGACACCCCGGGTCACGAAGCCTTCACGGCCATGCGTGCCCGTGGTGCCCAGGTGACGGACATCGCGATCCTCGTGGTCGCGGCGGACGACGGCATCATGCCCCAGACCATCGAGGCGTTGAACCACGCGCAGTCGGCCGGTGTGCCGATCGTCGTCGCGGTCAACAAGATCGACAAGGAAGGCGCGAACCCCGCCAAGGTCCGCCAGCAGCTCACCGAGTACAACCTGGTGGCCGAGGAGTACGGCGGCGACGTCATGTTCGTCGACGTGTCGGCGCGGCAGAACATCGGCATCCAGGAGCTCCTGGACGCCGTGCTGCTCACCGCGGACGCCGGTCTCGACCTGCGTGCCAACCCCGACAAGGACGCACGTGGTGTGGCGATCGAAGCCCGACTCGACAAGGGTCGCGGTGCAGTCGCCACGGTGCTCATCCAGTCCGGCACGCTCCACGTCGGTGACGCCATCGTGGCCGGCACGGCGTACGGCCGTGTCCGTGCGATGACGGACGAGAACGGGGTCGCGGTCAAGGCTGCGACGCCGAGCCGCCCGGTCCAGGTGCAGGGTCTGTCCTCGGTGCCCCGCGCCGGTGACACCTTCCTCGTCACGGAAGAAGACCGCACGGCCCGTCAGATTGCTGAGAAGCGTGAAGCGGCCGAGCGCAACGCCCTGCTGGCGAAGTCGCGCAAGCGCATCTCGCTCGAGGACTTCACCCGTGCGCTCGAAGAGGGCAAGGTCGAGTCGCTCAACCTCATCATCAAGGGTGACGTCTCCGGTGCCGTCGAGGCACTCGAGCAGTCGCTCCTGGACATCGAGGTCGACGACAGCGTCCAGCTCCGCATCCTGCACCGCGGTGTCGGTGCGATCACGGAGTCGGACATCGACCTCGCCACGATCGACAACGCCATCGTCATCGGCTTCAACGTCCGTCCGGACGTCAAGGCCCGTGAACGTGCGGCGCGCGAAGGCATCGACGTGCGCTTCTACTCGGTCATCTACAACGCACTCGACGACATTGAGCAGTCCCTCAAGGGCATGCTCAAGCCCGAGTACGAAGAGGTCCAGTCGGGCGTCGCCGAGATCCGCGAGGTGTTCCGTTCCTCGAAGTTCGGCAACATCGCGGGTGTCATCGTCCGCTCCGGCACGATCACGCGCAACGCCAAGGCGCGCGTCATCCGCGAGGGCGTCGTGGTCGCCGATGGCCTGGCCATCGAGTCGCTGCGTCGCTTCAAGGACGACGTGACCGAGGTCCGCACGGACTTCGAAGCCGGTATCGGTCTGGGCAAGTTCAACGACATCCAGATCGGCGACGAGGTCGAGACGACCGAACTCGTCGAGAAGCCGCGCGACTGATCGCGTGACTCCTCTGGGCCCCGGCCTCCCCACGCGGGAGGCCGGGGCCCGACCCCTTTCCCACGCAGGACCACCGGCGGGAAGCGTCCCGCCACTGCCTCAGGAGGCACCCACATGGCCGATCCGCAGCGCGCACGCAAGATGGCGGACCGCATCAAGGAAGTCGTCGCACGTCGACTCGACAAGGGTCTGCGGGACCCGCGACTCGGGTTCGTCACGATCACCGACGTCCGTGTGACCGGTGACCTGCAGCACGCGTCGATCTTCTACACCGTCTACGGCACCGACGAGGAGCGCGCAGACTCCGCAGCGGCGCTCAAGGCCGCGACCGGCATGCTCCGGTCCGAGGTCGGCAAGAACATCACCGCCCGGCTCACGCCGTCGCTGGAGTTCATCGCAGACGCCCTGCCCGAGACCTCGGCGCACATGGAGGACCTGCTCGTGCAGGCCCAGGTGCGCGACGAGCAGGTCCGTGCGGCCTCGGTCGGCGCGACGTACGCCGGCGACGCTGACCCGTACAAGCGCGACGAGGACGACGAGGACGACGACTCCGAGGACGACGGCGCCGCCGAAGCCCGTTCCTAGACCCCGGGCAGCTGGTAGCCGCTCGCGCCGTCGCCGACGGCGAGACCGTCACGCAGCAGCGACGCGAGCGCCCGGTCGCGCTGGTCGGCGTCCGGCCACACCGGTTCGATCTCGGTCCGGGTGACCGGCACGTCGCTGGCGCGCAGCTCGGCCATGATCAGGCCGCGGACCTGCCGATCACTGCCGGCGAACTTCGCCTGGCGCGGTGCCCGCGGTCCGTCGTGCTCCGGGTAGCCGGCAGCACGCCAGGCGCAGCGGTCCGCGATCGGGCAGGCGTCGCACGCGGGGGAGCGTGAGACGCACACCAGGGCGCCGAGCTCCATCACGGCGGCGTTCGTGGCCGCGGCGTCGTCACGGTCCACCGGCAGGACGGACTCCATCAGCGGGAGGTCCTGCTTCGCCTTCGCCGGCCCGGGTTCGCCCTGGCCGAGGACCGCCCGTGCGAGCACGCGGCGAACGTTGACGTCGACGACCGGGTGCCGGTCGCCGTAGGCGAAGACCGCGACGGCCCGTGCGGTGTAGTCGCCGATGCCCGGCAGCGCGAGCAGGGCGTCGACGTCCCGAGGCACCACGTTGCCGTGGTCGGTCGCGATCGCGGTCGCCGCTGCGTGCAGCGCGAGCGCGCGTCTCGGGTAGCCGAGCCGGTCCCAGGCGCGCACCGCCTCGGACGGAGGCGAGTCCGCGAGGTCGCGAGGCGTCGGCCACCGGGTGAGCCACGCCTCCAGACGGGGGATCACGCGCGCGACCTGCGTCTGCTGCAGCATGATCTCGCTGACCAGGGTGCCCCAGGCGGGGAAGCCGGGGCGGCGCCACGGCAGGTCCCGCGCGTGCTGCCGGAACCACGTGATCAGCGGGGTGGCGATGTCGGGCCGTTCCGGCGTGGCCGGTTCCTGCACACCGGCTCCCGCAGTCGGGTTGTCCACATTCTGTCTGGAGGCCCGACTCGCGTTCACCACGACAGCCTACGGTGGACGCATGGCACGCTGGGCACCCGAAGAGACCGACACGATGGCCGCGATCGCTGCAGAGGCGATCGCGCAGGTCGGCACCAACCGCACCGTCATCGGCATCGACGGGCAGGACGGCACCGACCTCGAACGGGTCGCCGCCGCGCTCGTCTCCGGGTTCGAGCAGCACGGGGTCTCCGCCATGGCGGCCGCTGCGCCGTCGGCCGACCAGGACACGCTCCGGGCTGATCTGGTCACGCCCTTCCGCACGACCGGTGCCGGCGACGGCGTGTTGATCGTGCACGGGCGGGGCCTCCTCGCCCCCGGGGTCCGCACCCTGTGGCGCTGGTCGCTGTGGGTGGAGCAGGAAGCCGGGCGGCTCGAGCGCCGGGCCGACGTCAAGATCGCGGCCTCCGCGGTGCTCGACGTCACCGATCCCGAGCACCCCCGCCGTGAGTGGAACGACGCCTGCTGACCGGCGCTGGTAATCTCTCCTGGTGCTCGAAACCGCGCCGGACGGCATCCTCCTCGTCGACAAACCGCAGGGGATCTCCAGCCACCGGGTGGTCTCCATCGCCCGCCGGCGACTCGGCCTGAAGAAGGTCGGCCACGCGGGCACCCTCGACCCCATGGCCACCGGGCTGCTCCTGCTCGGCATCGGGCCGTCGACCCGGTTGCTCACGCACCTGGTGGGGCTCGACAAGACGTACACGGCGACCATCCGGCTCGGTGTGTCGACGGACTCCGACGACGCCGACGGCACGCCCACCACGGCTCCCGGTGTGGCCGTTGCCGACGTCTCGGAGGCCGCCGTCGAGGCTGCCGTCGCCGAACAGCGCGGTGTGATCGACCAGGTCCCGTCCACCGTCAGTGCGATCAAGGTCGACGGGCGCCGCGCCTACGACCTGGCGCGGAAGGGTGAGGCGGTCGAACTCAAGTCCCGCACGGTGACCGTCTCGCAGTTCGACGTCACGAACCGCAACGACCGGACCGTCACCGTGGACGGCACGGACGTCGCCGTGGTGGACCTCGATGTCGTCGTCACCTGCTCCTCGGGCACCTACGTCCGTGCGCTCGCCCGTGACGTCGGCGCGACGCTCGGCACCGGCGCACACCTCGTCGCGCTCCGTCGGACCCGGGTCGGACCGTTCGACGTGCAGGACGCGATCGACCTCGAGGACGATGCCGTCGACGTCCGCGCCGCGCTCGCACGTCCGGCGGACATCGCCCGCCGACTGTTCTCCTCCGTCACCCTCGATGCCGCGTCGGCGAAGGACCTCACCGACGGCAAGCGCGTCGCCGCGGAGCACCCCGACTCGGACGGGCCGGTGGCAGCGGTCACCGCCTCCGACGACCGGCTCGTGGGCCTGGTGTCCGTCCGGCGCGGGCTGCTCCGGGTCATCACCAACTTCCCGGCGCCCGGTGCGTCGTCTTCCTCGCAGACCGGAGCGCGCGCGTGATCGAGTGGTTCATGTGGGTGCAACTGGTGCTCGCAGTCGTGGTGGGGCTCTTCGCGGTCGTCGTGGGGTTCGTCGGCTGGAAGCCGAACGACTACACCGTCGGCGCCCTCGTCCTGATCGAGCTGCTGCTCCTGGTGCAGGGTGTCATCTCGATCGTGCTGCCGGCGACGGGCAGCCCGCCCGACGGCAACGCACTCGAGTTCGGGGTGTACGCGGTGTCGGTGCTGCTCGTCCCACCGGCCGCGGTCGTGTGGGCGCTGATCGACCGGACGAAGTGGAGCACCGTGGTGCTCGGCGCCGGGGCCTTCACCGTCGCGGTGATGGTCTACCGGATGTACCAGATCTGGTTCGCGTTGAACTGACGTCGCAGGTCATGCGCGCAGCCGCGCGTCGGTAGAATCGGTGCAATGGCGACCAGATCCTCACTCGCGACCGGCATCGGCCGCGTCCTCATCGCCGTGTACGGCATCCTCGCGCTGGCGGCGACCGGACGCAGCGTCGTGCAGATCATCGAGAAGTTCTCGTTCGCACCGTTCGCGTACACGCTCAGCGCCGTCGCCGCGGTGGTGTACATCGTCGCGATGATCGCCCTCATCGTGCCCGGTCGGTTCTGGTACCGGGTCGCCTGCGTCACGATCGCGTTCGAGATGACCGGGGTGCTCGTCATCGGCACCCTGTCGCTGTTCGACCGTCAGCTGTTCCCCGACGACACCATCTGGTCGTACTACGGCATGGGCTACGCCTTCGCGCCGCTCGTGCTCCCGATCGCCGGGCTCTGGTGGCTCCGCAAGCACCACCGCACCGCGGTCGCCGAGCCGACACCGGTTGCGTCCTCGTCCACTGCCCCGGCGAGCGAGTAGGGGCCGCCGTGCAGTTCTATGAGGACACCGCCGACGTGGCGGACGGGTTCGGGCCGAGTGCGGTCACCATCGGCAAGTTCGACGGTGTGCACGTCGGGCACCGAGCCGTCATCGCGCACCTGGAGCGTGCCGCGCGCGAGCACGACCTCGTGGCGACCGTGGTCACGTTCGACCGGCACCCACTCAACGTGATCGACCCACCGCACGTCCCGCCGGCCCTGACGAGCACCGCGCAACGCCGCGAACTGCTCGAGGACGCCGGGGTCGACGCGACCCTGCTGCTCCGCTTCGACCAGGAACTCCAGTTGAAGTCGCCCGAGGCGTTCGTGTCCGAGATCCTCGTCGACACCCTGCACGCCCGCCTGGTGTTCGTCGGCAGTGACTTCCGCTTCGGCGCGAAGGGCGCCGGTGACGTCTCCCTGCTGCGTGTCCTGGGGGAGCAGCACGGGTTCACGGTCGAGCTCATCGACGACGTGGACCTGATCGACGACGTCCGACCCGACGACGAGCGCCGGGTGTCCTCCACCTGGATCCGTGAGCTGCTCGGCCAGGGCCGCGTCGCCGAGGCCGCACGGCTCCTCGGGCGTGAACACGCCGTCCGCAGCGTCGTGGTGCACGGCAACCAGCGCGGCCGCGCGATGGGGTACCCCACCGCGAACCTCGATCCGGCGTGCGAGGGGTTCGTCCCCGCCGACGGTGTCTACGCTGCGCGGGTGCTCCACGACGGCACGGTCTACCCGGCCGCGGTGTCGGTCGGCAACAACCCGACGTTCGAGGGCGTGCCGGCCAAGCAGATCGAGGCACACCTGCTCGACGTCGACATCGACCTGTACGGCGACCGGATCTCGGTGCTCTTCGTGTCGTACGTTCGCGGCATGGTGAAGTTCTCGTCGATGGACGAGCTCGCCGCGCAGATGCGCCAGGACGACCTGGACATCCGACTGCTCCTCGGGCTGCCCGCGCCGGTCTGAGCCGCGTGTCCGCCGTCCCCGCGATCACGCTGATCCGGCCTGCACGCTGATCCGGCCTACACGCTGAGTCGGCCTGCACGCTGTGCTCGGCCCGCACGACGACGCCCCCGTGACCGTTCCGGTCGCGGGGGCGTCGTGGGTGGTGCTGCGGCTCAGCCGCCCAGGGCGTCGAGCCAGATCTTGCGGGCGTCGAGGGCTTCCTGCGCGTCCTTGATCTTCCGGGCGTCACCGGTGGCCTGGGCCGCGGCGAGCTCGGACTGGAGCTTGCCGATGGCGTCCTCGAGCTGGCTCGCGAGACCGTTCTGACGGGCCTTGCGCTCCGGGTTCGATTCCTTCCAGTGCGCGTCCTCGAGCCCACGGACGTGGTCCTCGATCGCGCGCAGGCGGTCCTCGACACGACGGACATCGGCGCGGGGGACCTTGCCGATCTCGTCCCACCGGCGCTGGATCCCGGTCAGGGTCTTGCGCGCGGCGACCCGGTCGGTCGCCTGCAGGAGCGGCTCGGCCTCGGTCAGCAGGGCCTGCTTCGCTTCGAGGTTGGCGGAGAACTCTTCGTTCTCGGCCGCGCTCTCGGCGTGGCGCTGCTCGAACAGCACGTCACCGGCGGCCTTGAAGCGCGCCCAGAGTGCGTCGTCGTGCCGCTTGCCCGCACGCCCGGCGTTCTTCCAGTCGTCGAGGAGCTGACGGTAGTCCGGGATCGCGTCGGAGCCGCGGGGTGCGAGGGCCTCGGCCTGCGCCACGAGCTCCTGCTTGCGGGTCCGGGCGTCACGGTGCTGTGCGTCCAGCTCGGAGTAGAAGGCACGACGGTGCTGGTCGACGGTGGACCGCGCTGCGCGGAACCGCTTCCAGAGGTCGTTCGCCTCGTTCTTGGGGATCCGGGGCCCGTCGTGCTGGTGCTGCTGCCAGCGTGCGAACACGTCGTCGAGCTGCGCCGTGATCTGCTTCCACTGCGCGCGCGCCGGGTCGACCGCGGCGAGTGCCTCGGCTTCCTCCACCAGGGCGGTGCGGTGCGCCAGCGCGTCCTGCAGGGCCTGCTGCGCCTGCTCTGCCTGCTCCTTTGTGAGCGAGCCGAGCTGCTCGGCCAGGACACCCACGCGGGTCTCGAGCGACTTGATGTCGCCCACCACCCGTGCGTCGGCCACCAGGGCCGTCAGGTGCTCGACCGTCCGGGCGACGTCGTTCGCCGACGCGCCGCGCTGGACGCGCTGCTCGGCGATCTTCACCTGCCCCTCGAGGTCGGCGTACTTCCGCGCGAAGTAGGCGAGTGCTTCTTCGGGGGTGGCGTCCGGGTACTCACCGACAGCACGTTCGGTCTCTTCGTACCGGACGTACACGGTCCCGTTCTCGTCGACCCGCCCCCAGGTCGTTGCTTCGTCAGATCCCACAGGTCTCGCCTCGATCGTGGTCGTGCATCGCCGACGTCACCGTCGGCACGGTCAGGTCGTCAGCCTATTGCACGGACGGGCTCCGCCGCCCGACCGGTGCGACGGGTTGTGGACTACTTCTGCTCCGCGATGGTCGCGTCGGTGATCTTCGTCGTCACCTTGGGCTCGCCGGTGCCGTCGCTGCCGGGGGACGCGATGCCCTTCGCAGCGATCTCCGACTCGAGCTCGGACAGGCCGCTCGTGACCTTCCCGACGACCGTGTAGCCGCCTGTGGAGCCGTCGAGCGTGGTGTCCCCGTAGACGATGAAGAACTGCGTCGACTGCGAGTAGGGGGAGTCCGACCGAGCGATCGCGATCGTGCCCTTCTCGTAGACGCCGTCCTTCGGCACGTTCTCGAGCGGGCCGTACTCGAAGCCCGCGTCGCCGGTACCGTCGCCGTTCGCGGATCCGCACTGCAGGAACTTCAGACCGGCGCTGTCGGCGAGTCGGTGGCACGTGGTGCCGTTGTAGAACTGGTCGCGGATCAACGAGATCTCGGCACTCGCGGCCTGCGGTGCCTTCGCCCCGTCGAGCTCGATGCCGAGGTCGATGCTCTTGTTGAGCGTGAGCGTGCCCGTCCAGGTCGCGCCCTTCGCGATCGACTTGCTCGGCACGTCGCCGGTGTTGCCGGCCGTCGCACTGGCCGACGGCGTCGCCGTGGACGACGCGGAGGTGCTCGGTGTCGGGGCGTCCGACCCCCGCGACCCGGCGAAGGCGAGCTGCGACCCGGTGGCGAGGGCCGCGACGAGGACGAGGGCGCCTGCACCGATCAGGTTGTCGCGCACACGGCGGCTGCGCTGCCGCTCGTGCAGGCCCTGACGGGCTTGGTAGAGGCGGAGCCGCTCGCGCGCCTCACGGTTGTCACGCGCTGGGTTCTTCGGTGCCACGGTGCTGGTCTGCCCTCTCGTCGCAGTGTGCAACGAGCGTAGCCGAACGGTCACCGCCACCGGCTCGGAGGCGCGGCGTGCGTCGGTGGTGCGGCTTACGATTGCAGGATGGCAGCGGATCGTTCGGGCATGCACGCGCCCACCACGGGTGGTCGCGCCGGTCTCGCGCAGGGTTCCGTCCCGCTCGCCGTCCGGATGCGACCGACCAGCCTCGACGAGGTCGCCGGCCAGCAGCACCTGCTCGGGCGGGGCTCACCCCTCGTGCAGCTCGCCACCGGCACGCGTGACAACCCCGGCGGGGTCTCCGTGATCCTCTGGGGTCCGCCCGGCACCGGGAAGACCACGCTGGCGCAGGCCATCGCACGCCAGTCCGGCCGCGAGTTCGTCGAGCTCTCCGCCGTGACCGCCGGCGTGAAGGACGTGCGCGAGGTCATGGAGAAGGCACTGACCCACCGCGACCTGTACGGGTCGACCACGGTGCTGTTCCTCGACGAGATCCACCGGTTCAGCAAGGCCCAGCAGGACGCCCTGCTGCCCGGCGTCGAGAACGGGTGGGTGATCCTGATCGCAGCCACCACCGAGAACCCGTCGTTCTCGGTCATCTCGCCGCTGCTCTCCCGCTCCCTGCTCCTGACGCTCAAACCACTCACCGATCCCGACCTCGGCATGCTCGTCGACCGTGCGGTCGAGGACCCCCGGGGCCTCGGCGGCGCCGTCGTCCTGGGCGACGAAGCCCGCAGTTCGATCATCCGGCTCGCCTCCGGTGACGCCCGACGCGCCCTCACCGCGCTCGAGGCCGCTGCGGCATCGGCCACCGCGGCGCAGGACGATGACGACGACACCGTGCCCGTCGTCGACGCCGACACCGTCGCCGCCGCGGTCGACCGGGCACTGCTCCGCTACGACCGACAGGGCGACGAGCACTACGACGTCATCAGCGCGTTCATCAAGTCGGTACGGGGGAGCGACGTCGACGCAGCCCTGCACTACCTCGCCCGCATGATCGAGGCCGGCGAGGACTCCCGGTTCATCGCGCGGCGGATCATCATCTCCGCGTCCGAGGACATCGGCATGGCCGACCCGCAGGCGCTGTCCATCGCGGTCGCCGCGGCGCAGGCCGTCCAGCTCATCGGCATGCCCGAGGGCCGCATCCCCCTGGCCGAGGCGGTCGTCTACCTGGCGACGGCACCGAAGTCGAACGCCGCCTACAACGGAGTGAACCAGGCGATGGCCGACGTCAAGGCGGGGCGGATGGGCACCGTGCCGATGCACCTGCGCGACGCGCACTACGCCGGGGCGAAGCGACTCGGGCACGGCAAGGGGTACGTCTACTCGCACGACGCCGAGCACGGGGTCGCCGAGCAGCAGTACCTGCCGGACGCCCTCGAGGGCACCGAGTACTACACCCCGACGGCCAACGGGTACGAGCGAGAGGTCGGGCCGCGGCTCGAACGACTCCGGAAGATCACACGCGGGCACTAGTGTCGGTGCTTCTGCGCCGGGCTGGATGCTGCTAGCATTGCCGGGCCTACGTCCTGGTCCTCGAGCACGGCTGCGTCGAGGACAGAGTGCCACTCCGGTGGTACGGGGCCAGAGGTTCGGACTGTAGCCGTCCGATCCCACAGGCTCATCCCTCTGGATCCCGTCGTCGGGACCGAGCACGTGCTGCACCACTGAGCGTGCTGTTGGAGTGCCCGGCGAGTATTCAGTTCGAACAGAGAAAAGGACCCTGTGTCTACCAAGTCACGTACCCGCAGCAAGACCCGCCTGTCGCGCGCGCTCGGCATCCCGCTGACGCCGAAGGCGGCCCGTTACCTCGAGAAGCGCCCCTACGGGCCCGGTGAGCACGGCCGTACGCGCCGTCGTGCGGACAGCGACTACGCCGTCCGCCTCCGTGAGAAGCAGCGTCTGCGCGCCCAGTACGGCATCCGCGAGAAGCAGCTCCGCATCGTCTTCGAAGAGGCCCGCAAGACGAAGGGCCTGACCGGTGAGAACCTGGTCGAGCTCCTCGAGCAGCGCCTCGACGCCCTCGTGGTCCGTGCCGGGTTCGCCCGCACCACCGCGCAGGCCCGTCAGCTGATCGTGCACCGTCACATCCTCGTCGACGGCAAGCTCGTCGACCGCCCCTCCTTCCGCGTCAAGGAGGGCCAGCTGATCCACGTCAAGGCGAAGTCCGAGTCGATGGAGCCCTTCCAGGTCGCCGCTGCCGGTGGCCACCAGGAAGTCCTCCCGAAGGTCCCGGGCTACCTCGAGGTCGAGATCGAGAAGCTCCAGGCCCGCCTCGTGCGTCGCCCGAAGCGCGCCGAGGTCCCCGTGACCTGTGAAGTGCAGCTCGTCGTCGAGTACTACGCAGCTCGCTGATCCACTGATCACACCCGAACGGCGGGTCGTCCTCTCGAGGGCGACCCGCCGTTCGGCGTTCCGGCACCGGCGGCTAAGCTTGTCCGGGCATGCACCGCCCGGGTGCACAGAGGGAGAGGCACCGTGAAGCAGCTGTTCTTCGTCGCCGTCGGCATCGTCATCGGCTTCGCCGTCGCACACCGGGTCGCCCAGACCTCCGGTGGCGCCCGGCTCTTCGCCGAGGTGAACGCCAAGACGAAGGCCTTCACGGGTGCCGTCGCGGACGGCTACCGATCGCGCGACGCCGAGCTCCGCACGGACGTCTGAGCGCTCCGCTTCGAGCTGTCACGACTCTCCTCCACCCACGACCTGAACCCAGGAAGCACCATGCAGACCGCAGAGATCCGCCGCCGTTGGCTCCAGTACTTCGGTGACCGCGGCCACACCGTCGTCCCGTCCGCGTCCCTCGTCTCCGACGACCCGTCGCTCCTCTTCACGGTCGCCGGCATGGTGCCGTTCATCCCGTACCTGACCGGGCTCATCCCGGCGCCGTTCCCGCGGGCGACGAGCGTGCAGAAGTGCATCCGGACGAACGACATCGAAGAGGTCGGCAAGACCCCTCGCCACGGCACGTTCTTCCAGATGAACGGGAACTTCTCGTTCGGCGACTACTTCAAGGAGCAGGCGATCCAGTTCGCCTGGGAGTTCCTCACCAAGTCGGAGACCGACGGGGGGCTCGGCTTCTCGCCCGACGACCTCTGGGTCACCGTCTACGAAGAGGACGACGAGGCGATCGCCTTCTGGAAGCAGCACTCGTCGCTGCCCGACGAGCGGATCCAGCGTCTGGGCAAGGACACGAACTACTGGTCGACCGGGCAGCCCGGACCCGCGGGTCCCTGCTCCGAGATTTTCTTCGACCGCGGCCCCGACCACGGCATCGACGGCGGCCCGGCCACCGACGACGACCGCTACGTCGAGATCTGGAACCTCGTCTTCATGCAGTACCAGATCGCCGACGTGCGGTCGAAGTACGACTTCGAGATCACGGGCGAACTGCCGAACAAGAACATCGACACCGGCATGGGGCTCGAGCGCGTCGCCTTCATCAAGCAGGGCGTCGACAACATGTACGAGATCGACCAGGTGCGCCCGGTGCTCGACCGCGCGGCCGAGATCTCCGGTCGTCGCTACGGTGCCGTGCACGAGGATGACGTGCGCATGCGTGTCATCGCCGACCACGTCCGTTCCTCGCTGATGCTCATCGCCGACGGCGTGAGCCCGTCGAACGAGGGCCGCGGGTACATCCTCCGTCGCCTGCTCCGCCGGACCGTGCGCGCCATGCGCCTGCTCGGCGTCGAGGCCGCCACGTTCCCCGAGCTCTTCCCGGCGTCCCGCGACGCGATGCGCGACGCCTACCCCGAGGTGGCGTCCGACTACGACCGGATCTCCCGCATCGCCTACGCGGAAGAGGAGACCTTCCTCCGCACCCTGGCGCAGGGCACGACCATCCTCGACGTTGCGGTCGAGCGCGCGAAGCAGGACGGTGCCCCGTCGATCGGCGGCGACACGGCGTTCCTGCTGCACGACACCTTCGGGTTCCCCATCGACCTGACGATGGAGATGGCCGAGGAAGCCGGCGTGCACGTCGACCGCACGGCGTTCGAGACCCTGATGTCCGAGCAGCGCGCCCGGGCGAAGGCCGACGCGAAGAGCAAGAAGACCGCGATCGCCGACCTGAGCGTCTACAGCGCGTTCCGGGCGAAGGGCGAGACGACCTTCCTGGGCTACGACGCACTCGAGACCGAGACGCGCGTGCTCGGCATCATCGTGGACGGCGTCAGCGTCGACCGCGCGGTGGTGGGCGACATCGCCGAGGTCATCCTCGGCGAGACCTCGTTGTACGCCGAGTCCGGCGGCCAGGACGCCGACCAGGGCTCGATCGTCGGCAACGGGTTCGACCTCGAGGTCCTCGACGTCCAGCGACCGGTCTCCGGGCTCTGGAGCCACACCGTGCAGGTCCGCTCCGGCGAGGTCGGGGTCGGCGACGCCGCGAGCACCGTCGTCGATGCCGAGTACCGCCGTGGCGCGACCCAGGCACACTCCGCGACGCACCTGGTGAACGCGGCGCTCCGCGACATCCTGGGGCCGGAGGCGCTGCAGGCCGGTTCGTACAACAAGTCCGGCTACATGCGCCTCGACTTCTCGTGGTCGCAGCCCGTGTCGCTCGAGACCCGCTCCGAGATCGAGGAGGTCGTGAACACCGCGATCCGCACCGACCTCGAGGTGTCCACGCGCATCCTGCCCATCGACGAGGCGAAGGCCCTCGGCGCGCAGGCGCTGTTCGGTGAGAAGTACGGCGCCGAGGTCCGCATGGTCGACATCGGCGGCCCGTGGTCCCGCGAGCTCTGCGGTGGCACCCACGTGGCCTCGAGTGCACAGATCGGACTCGTCAACCTGGTGGGGGAGTCGAGCGTCGGTTCGACGAACCGCCGCGTCGAAGCGCTGGTCGGGCTCGAGGGGTTCCGCGACCTCGCCGTCGAGCGCACGATCGTGTCGCAGCTCTCCAGCGCGCTCAAGGCACCCCGTGCCGACCTGCCGGCCCGCGTGCAGAACCTGATGGAGGACCTGCGGAGCGCCCAGAAGAAGCTCGCCGAGTACGAGTCGGCGAACCTGCAGCAGCGCGTGCCCGCCATCGCTCGCAACGCCACGACCGTCGGTGCCACCACCGTGGTCGCCGAGACGGTCGACGGACTGCAGTCCGGCGACGACCTGCGCTCGCTCGCCACCGGTGTGCGGGGCCAGCTCGGTGACGGTGCTGCCGTCGTCGTGCTCGGGGCGGTCGTCGGTGGCAAGCCGATCGTGATCGTCGCGACCAACGACGCCGCTCGTGCTGCGGGCGTGCAGGCGGGCCCCCTGGCGAAGGAGGCCGCCGGCGTGCTCGGTGGCGGTGGCGGTGGCAAGCCGGACCTGGCGCAGGGCGGCGGGACCGACGCGGGCGCGCTCCCCGCGGCGCTCCGTGCCGTGACCGCACGGCTCGCGGGCTGACCGTGGGCATCCGGTCCGGGCGGCGGCTCGGCGTCGACGTCGGGCGCGCCCGGATCGGGGTCGCGGTGTGCGACCGTGACGGCCTGCTGGCCACGCCGGTCGAGACCGTCCGTCGCGACGACTCGAAGGACCTCCGGCGCATCCTCGAGCTCGCGGACGAGTACGACGTCGTCGAGGTCGTGGTCGGTCTGCCCCTGTCGATGTCGGGCGGGGACACCGCCTCGACCGAGGACGCCCGCGTGTTCGCCGCCCGGATCGCAGCGCGTCGTCCGGTGCGCCTGGTGGACGAACGACTGTCGACGGTGACCGCCCAGCGCGGGCTGCACCAGGCCGGCAAGAACACGAAGAAGTCCCGGGCCGTGATCGACCAAGCAGCCGCTGTTATCATTCTGCAACACGCGCTCGACCACGAGCGCAGTGCAGGTGCCCCTCCGGGCACCACGCTTCCCTGACAGGGCTGCCCGGTACCGCGCAAGGGTGCTCCCGTCGTCAGTCCGCGGACGACGGTGCCCAGGTGGAGTTCCCGACCGAGAGACCGAGGACGTTGGCAGACGATCTGGACTGGAACGCGATCATCGCGCCCGGCAACGACGCCGAGCGGCGGAAGGCGACTTCCGACCGCACGACAGGCACCGATGACCGCGACGACGCTGGTCGGGTGACCCCACCGCCCGCGCCTCCGATGTCCCGACGCGAAGCCCGCGCACTCGAGGCCGAACGAGCCCGCGTCGCCGGCTCACCCGCCCCGGAGCCCACCGACGAGCCGCCGGCCCCCGAGCCGGCCGACGATGCTCCGGCGACCACACGCGACGAACGCCCGGCGTCTCCCGCCGACGCACCGATCGCCACCAGCCCCGACGAGCTGCACCCCGAGGTCGCAGCACTCCTGACCGGCGAACTGCCGACCGAGTCCGCGGCGACCGCCGCGGGCGGCGGGTCCGGTGCCGACGGGACGGACCACGGCGACGCGACCGGCGGAGGTGGCGCCGCGGGAGGCGGCGGACGCGGCGGACGAGGCGGCAGAGGACGCTCCTCCAGGCAGCCGCGCGACCCGCGACCGAAGCGTCGACGCGGACCGCTCGTCGCCGGGCTCGTGATCGTCGCGGTGGTGCTGGCCGTGGGTGTCGGGGCCTACACGTTCGCCGCCCCGAAGATCCAGCAGCTGATCGGCGCGATCAGCGGTGCGCAGGAGCCCGACGACTACACCGGTGACGGCACCTCGAAGGTGACCATCACCATCAAGCAGGGGGACATCGGCGAGAACGTCGCCGCGACGTTGCAGCGCAGCGGCGTCGTCAAGGACTCGAAGGTGTTCTACAAGCTCCTGCTCGCCTCGCCGGACGTGCAGTTCCAGCCCGGTTCGTACGCGCTGAAGAAGCAGATGAGCTCGAAGTCCGCGCTGGCCGCCCTGCAGGACAAGGACAACCGGGTCCAGGCGTCGATCATCATCCCCGAGGGCACCGCGCTGGCCGACATCGAGGCCGGCATGGTCTCGAAGGCCGGCCTGACGAAGAAGCAGGTCGACGCGGCCGCGAAGGACCTGTCGGCGTACGACCTGCCGGCAGGCGTCACGACGCTCGAGGGCTGGCTCTTCCCCGCGACCTACCCGATCAACCCGGGCTGGTCCGCCGAACAGTACTTCAAGTCGATGGTCGACACGATGAAGGAGCACCTCGCCGCCGCCGGCGTCAAGGAGGCCGACCAGGAGCGCACCATCGTCTTCGCGTCGCTGGTGCAGAAGGAAGCCGGGCTCGCGGCCGACTACCCGAAGGTCGCGCGGGTGTTCCAGAACCGGCTCGACCAGGGCATGAAGCTCCAGTCCGACGCCACGGTCGCGTACGGCACGGGCAACACGCACACCGTGACCACGACCGACGAGGAGCGCGCGGACGCCTCGAACGAGTACAACACCTACGTGCACGAGGGGCTGCCGCCCGCACCGATCTCGAACCCGGGTGACGTCGCGATCAAGGCGGTCACGGCTCCGGCCGCGGGCAAGTGGCTGTACTTCGTGACGGTCGACCTGGAGTCGGGCAAGACGGTCTTCTCGGACACCTACGACCAGCACCTGGTCGCGGTCGAACAGTTCCAGGCCTGGCTGCGAGCGCACCCCGACTACCAGTAGGCGCCGACGTCGCACGGACGAACGCTGTGGGAGGATTGCCGCATGCTTCGTTGGTTGACCGCTGGTGAGTCCCACGGACCCGAACTGATCGCCATGCTCGAGGGCCTGCCCGCGGGTGTCCCGGTGTCGTTCGAGTCCATCCGTGCCGACCTCGCACGCCGCAAGCTCGGCTACGGCCGCGGCTCGCGGATGAAGTTCGAGCAGGACGAGCTGCACGTGTCCGGCGGCGTCCGACACGGTTACTCGCTCGGCAGCCCCATCGCGATCCGCATCGGCAACACCGAGTGGCCGAAGTGGGTCGAGGTCATGAACCCCGAGCCGATCGAGTCCACCGAGATGTCCCGCGGCCGGAGCGCCCCGCTCACCCGACCGCGTCCGGGTCACGCCGACCTGGTCGGCATGCAGAAGTACGGCTTCGACGAGGCCCGCCCGGTCCTGGAGCGTGCGAGCGCCCGTGAGACCGCGGCACGCGTGGCGCTCGGAGCCGTCGCGAAGTCCTTCCTGGCCGAACTCGGCATCCGTTCGGTGGCGCACACGCTGCAGGTCGGGACGGTCCGGGTGCCGGACGGCACCGACCTGCCGCTGCCCGACGACGTGGACCGCCTCGACGAGGACCAGCTGCGCTGCTTCGACGCCGAGACCTCCGCGCGCATGGTCACCGAGGTCGAGGCCGCCAAGAAGGACGGCGACACCCTCGGCGGTGTCGTCGAGGTGCTGTTCTACGGTGTTCCGCCCGGCCTCGGCTCGCACGTCCACTGGGACCGCCGGCTCGACGCCCGCCTCGCCGCGGCGATCATGGGCATCCAGGCCATCAAGGGTGTCGAGGTCGGCGACGGCTTCGCGACCGCCGGTCGCCGTGGCTCCGCGGCCCACGACGAGCTGTACCGCGAGGACGGCGAGATCTACCGCACGAGCGACCGTGCCGGTGGGACCGAGGGCGGGATGTCCACGGGCACCGTGCTGCGCGTCCGAGCCGGCATGAAGCCGATCGCCACGATCCCGCACGCCCTGCACACGGTGGACGTCGTCTCCGGTGAGGACGCCGCGGCGCACCACCAGCGCTCGGACGTCTGCGCTGTGCCGGCTGCGGGGGTCGTCGCCGAGGCGATGGTGGCCCTGGTGCTCGCCGACGCGGTGCTCGAGAAGTTCGGCGGCGACAACGTCGTCGAGACCAAGCGCAACCTCGACGCCTACCTGGCCGCGATCCCGGAGACCCTGCGCACGCGCCGGACCGAGCCCTCGGCGACCTCGACCGACCTGTGAGCACCGACGTCCGACGCGCCGACGCGCCCGTGGTCGTCATCGGCCCGATGGGTGCCGGCAAGTCGAGCGTCGGCAAGCGGGTGGCGAAGGCCCTCGGTGTGCCGTTCACGGACACCGACCGGGCCATCGTCCGCGAGCACGGACCGATCCCCGGCATCTTCGCCGACCGCGGTGAGCCGGCGTTCCGTGCGCTCGAGGCCGAAGCCGTCCGGGCAGCGCTGTCCACGGGCGGCGTCGTCGCCGTCGGCGGGGGAGCCGTCACCCACGCGGACACCCGGCGGGCCCTGACCGGAGCTCGCATCGTCCTGCTCACCGTCTCGCCCGAGGCCGTCGCCGAGCGCATCGCCGGGTCCGACCGGCCGTTGCTGGCGAACGGTGGGATCGACGCCTGGCAGACGATCATGGACGAGCGAGCGGCCACCTACGCCGAACTCGCGCACGTCGTGGTCGACACGTCCCGACGGCCGATGTCCCGTGTGGTCGACGACGTCGTCACGTGGGTGCGCAGCGACGCTGGCACTCACGCCGCGCCCAGCAGCACGACCAGCAGCACCACCAGCACCGAAGGAGCACCGTGACCGAGCCGACCCTGCCCGCCGGGACCACCGAGATCCGGGTGGGCGGTGACGACGGCTACACGGTGGCCGTCGGCACGGACCTGCTCGGCACCCTGCCCGGGATACTGGGCCCGCGTGTCGCGAAGGTCCTGATCGTGCACTCGCCGACGCTCGGCGCCCGGGCGAACGAGCTCCGAGCACTCCTGGTCGAAGCAGGCCTCGAGGCCCTGATCGCCGAGGTCCCCGACGCCGAAGGCGCCAAGCGTGTCGAGGTCGCGGCGTTCTGCTGGCAGATCATGGGGCAGGCCGACTTCACCCGCACCGACGCGGTCATCGGCCTGGGCGGCGGTGCCGTCACCGACCTCGCCGGCTTCGTCGCGGCGACCTGGCTGCGCGGTGTCGCGTACGTGTCCGTCCCGACGAGCGTGCTCGGCATGGTGGACGCCAGCGTCGGCGGCAAGACGGGCATCAACACGAACGAGGGCAAGAACCTGGTCGGCGCCTTCTCCGCCCCCCGCGCCGTCGTCGTGGACCTCGACCTCGCCCGCACCCTGCCGCGCAACGAGATCCTGACCGGGTTCGCCGAGATCGTGAAGGCCGGGTTCATCGCCGTGCCCGAGATCCTGGACATCGTCGAGGCCGACGTCGCCCGGGTGACCGACCCGACGACGCCGGAGTTCCGCCGGGTCGTCGAGCTCGCCATCGCGCTCAAGGCCGAGGTCGTGTCGGACGACTTCACCGAGCAGGGCCGACGCGAGATCCTGAACTACGGGCACACCCTGGGGCACGCGATCGAGCACGCCGAGCGGTACCAGTGGCGCCACGGTGCGGCGGTGTCGGTCGGCATGGTGTTCGCCGCCGAACTCGCCCGGCTGACCGGACACCTCGACGACGCCACGGTCGACCGCCACCGGACGATCCTGGAGTCGCTCGAGCTGCCGACCTCGTACGGCGTCGGACGGTGGCAGGGGCTGCTCGCCACCATGCGTCGCGACAAGAAGGCCCGTGCCGGCATGCTGCGGTTCATCATCCTCGACGGCGTCGGCAAGCCCGTCGTGCTCGAGGGCCCCGAGGACCACCTGCTCTTCACCGCCTACCAGGAGGTCGGCGTCTAGCCTGCTCGGTCAGCGCAGGACCCGACGAATCCACTGCAGAGACCGAGCCCCGCGCCGGGCCCGCGCGGACCTGTGGAAGCCGCGCCGGGCCTCCAGGCTGTGGAGGAGGATGGGGCGACGCGACGGACGGCACCACCCGCACGCGGCGGACCCAGCAGCGGGGAGCAGACTGACGGGCGTGCCCACCCCACCCCGACTGAGCGACCTCTCCGGCCCGCGCGACGCCGACACCGGCACGCTGCGCTCCCGGGGCCGGCGTTTCACCGAACTCCTCTCGATCGCCCGCCGACACCACCTGGTCCCCTTCCGCCGCCTCGACTTCTCGCACGACCCGGCGACCTCGGACCTGCGTCGCGACCAGGCCGAGCACCTGCGCCGGGCGCTCGAGGAAGCCGGTGGTGGATTCGTGAAGATGGGCCAGCTGCTCTCCACGCGCGACGACCTGCTGCCCGAGGAGTGGACCGAGGGACTCGCGCACCTGCAGCGGAACGTCACGGCGGCGCCGGCGGACGAGGTCCGTGCGCTGCTCGAGCAGGAGCTCGGTGCGCCGGTCGACCAGGTCTTCGCCACGTTCGACCCGGTGCCGGTGGCGGCGGCGTCGATCGCGCAGGTGCACCGCGCCCGGCTGCCCGACGGCACCGCGGTCGCCGTGAAGGTGCAGCGGCCGGGCATCGACGCCGCCGTGCGCCGCGACGTCGACATCGCCCTGCGGGTCGTCCGGTTCATGGCCAGGTGGTCGACCGAGGCGCGACAGGTCGGCGTGCAGGACATCGCCGGCCAGTACGCGGACGACCTGATCCGTCAGGTGGACTTCGTGTCCGAGCTGCGGAACCTCACTGCGCTGCGTGCGGCCCAGGCCCGCAGCGCGCGTCCGGACGAGGTCCGGTTCCCGGACCCCTACCCGGACCTGTCCGGCCGGCGTGTGCTGGTGATGGAGTTCCTGGAGGGCGACACGCTCAGCGCGATCCGCGCCGAGCGCTCCGAGCGCGACCTCGACGCGCCGATGCGCGCGATCCTCCGCGCCTTCCTGCGCCAGGTCGTCTTCGACGGCCTGTACCACGCGGACCTGCACCCGGGGAACGTCCTGGTGCTGCCCGACGGGCGGCCCGCGTTGATCGACTTCGGATCGGTCGGGAGGCTCGACCCGGGTCTCCGGGACACGGTCCAGGACCTGTTGGCCGCCTACCTGCAGGACGACACGTCGCGGATCGCCGATGCGGTCCTGCGGATGGCGCCCGTGCGCGATGCGCACGACGAGCCCGACTTCCGTCGGGACATCGCCCGCTTCGTCGCGGACGAGCTCGGTCCGGGGGCACGCATCGGCGTCGACACCGTGGACGACGCGGTCGAGGTCTTCGGGCGGTACCGGTTGAAGCCGCCGCCGGACTTCGTCGCTGCGGCGCGTGCCCTGGCGATCTTCGAGGGCACACTCCGCACGCTCGCACCGTCCTTCGACCTGCTCGAGGAGTCCCGCGGACTCGCCCGGGAGCAGATCACCGACCAACTCCGGCCGGGCAAGCTCCGCGACCTGGCGGCGAAGGAGCTGCTCGGGGTCGTGTCCGCGGCCCGTCGGCTGCCCCGCCGGGTGGACCGCATCGGCGAGGCGATCGAGACCGGCCGGTTCACGGTGAACATCCGGCTCTTCGCGGACAGCCGCGACCGGCAGCTCGTGTCCGGCATGATCCGGCGCATCCTGCTCGTGCTGCTCGGGGCCGGGGCGGGGGTCCTGGCGATCGTGTACCTGTCGTTGCCGGCGCGGCCGACGGCGACCCTGTCCACCGGGGTCGCGGGTGCGTTGCTCGGGGGAGCGGCGGTGGTGCTGCTCGCCTGGGCGGCGATCGACGCCTGGCTCGCCCGACGACGGCGCTGAGCGCGACGGGCACCGCTCCGGCCGCCGGGCGGGCGTCCGCTACACTCGTGCGGGGCCGTCCGCGGCCCGAGGACACTTCACAACACGACCGAACGGGACACCGACGACTCATGGCCAGTACCACAGACATCAAGAACGGCGCCGTTCTCATCATCGACGGCCAGCTGTGGTCGGTCGTCGAGTTCCAGCACGTCAAGCCGGGCAAGGGCGGCGCGTTCGTCCGCACCAAGCTGAAGAACGTCGTCTCCGGCAAGGTCGTCGACCGCACGTTCAACGCCGGCGCGAAGATCGACACCGCCGTCGTCGACCGTCGTGACTACCAGTTCCTCTACGAGGACGGCGACTCCTACGTGTTCATGGACACCGACACGTACGACCAGATCCCGGTCTCCGCGACCGTGGTCGGCGACGCCAAGAACTACCTGCTCGAGTCCGCGATGGTCACCATCGCCATGAACGAGGGCAACCCGCTGTACGTCGAGCTCCCGACGTCGATCGTCACCGAGGTCGAGACCGAGCCCGGCCTGCAGGGTGACCGTTCGTCCGGTGGCACCAAGGACGCGACCATCATCGCGACCGGTCACCGCATCCAGGTCCCGCTGTACCTGGAAAGCGGCACCCTGGTGAAGATCGACACGCGCGACGGCAGCTTCCTCGGCCGCGTCAACTCCTAGGCGCTGACCGTATGAGTGCTCGTTCGAAGGCCCGCAAGCGCGCCCTCGACATGCTGTACGTCGCCGAGGTGCGCGAGCTGCCGATCGCGGACGTGCTCGCCACCGAGACGGTCCGGCACCTGGACCAGCCGGAGCGTGCCTCCAGCTGGGACTACGCCCGCCAGATCGTCACGGGTGTCGACGACGCCCGTCACGAGATCGACGCCGTGATCGTCGACCACGCCCAGGGCTGGTCGATCGCCCGGATGCCGGTCCTCGACCGCTGCATCCTGCGGATGGCCGTCTGGGAGCTCCGGTTCAACCCCGAGGTCCCCGACGCCGTCGCGATCGCCGAGGCGGTCGAGCTCGCGCAGTCGCTGTCCACCGAGGACTCGGCGGGCTTCGTCAACGGCGTGCTCGGGGCCGTCGCCGGCGGTCGTGCACCGTCTGGTCGGACGGTCGCAGGAGACCAGGAGTCCCGGTAGGGTTGGCCACGTCAGCATCCTTTAATGCCGTCCAGTGAGGCGGGGAAGGGGGTCGACGTGGGAACCAGAACGGTCCTGCAACAGCCCGACATCACGCGTGCCCTGACACGCATCGCGCACGAGATCCTCGAAGCCAACCACGGGGGCTCGGACCTCGTGCTCCTCGGCATCCCGACCCGCGGCGCCGTCCTGGCGGAACGCCTCGGCCGGATCCTGGCCGGCATCGAGCCGGAGTGGTCCTCGGCCGCCGGTGGCATCGGGACGGAGCGTGTCGGCACGCTCGACGTCACCATGCACCGCGACGACCTCGGCCACGGCATCGGTCGAGCCCCGCACCGGACGGTCATCCCCGCCGGCGGCATCGACGGCAAGGTCGTCGTGCTCGTCGACGACGTGCTGTACTCCGGCCGCACCGTCCGCGCCGCGCTCGACGCGCTGCAGGGCATCGGTCGGCCGCGTGCCGTCCGGCTCGCCGTGCTCGTCGACCGCGGCCACCGCGAACTGCCGATCCGCGCGGACCACGTCGGCAAGAACCTGCCCACGGCGTCCGACGAGCGGGTCACCCTGCACCTGGCCGAGACCGACGGCGACGACACCGTGTTCATCGAGCAGGGGGTGGCGTGATGCGGCACCTGCTCTCCACCGCCGACCTGTCCCGCGACCAGGCCGTCCACATCCTCGACGTCGCCGAGGAGATGGCCGAGGTCAACACGCGCGAGGTCCGGAAGCTCCCGGCCCTGCGCGGCAAGACCGTGGTGAACCTGTTCTTCGAGGACTCCACGCGCACGCGCATCTCGTTCGAGGCCGCCGCGAAGCGCCTGTCCGCCGACGTCCTGAACTTCGCCGCGAAGGGCTCGAGCGTCTCGAAGGGCGAATCCCTGAAGGACACCGTGCAGACCCTCGGCGCGATGGGCATCGACGGCATCGTCATGCGCCACGGCGCGTCCGGCGCCCCGCGGGTGCTCGCCGACGCCGACTGGATCGACGTGCCGGTGGTCAACGCCGGCGACGGCACCCACGAGCACCCGACGCAGGCGCTGCTCGACGCCTTCACGATGCGCCGCCGCCTGCACGGCACCGGTTCGCGCGGCCAGGGCCTCGACGGCGTGCGGGTCCTGATCATCGGCGACGTGCTGCACAGCCGTGTCGCCCGCTCGAACGCCTGGCTGCTCCGCACCCTCGGCGCGAGCGTGACCTTCGCCGCGCCACCGACCCTGCTGCCCGCCACGACGACACCGTTCGGCGCCGCGGTGCACCACGACCTCGACACCGCCCTGGCCGAGGACCCGGACGTCGTCATGACGCTGCGCATCCAGCAGGAACGCATGAACGACGCCTTCTTCCCGAACCCGCGCGAGTACACGCGGCACTGGGGCCTGACGGCGGCGCGCTTCGGACGGCTGTCCGAGCGCACGCTGATCATGCACCCCGGTCCGATGAACCGCGGGCTCGAGATCGCCGGCGTCGCCGCCGACGACCCCCGCTCGACCGTCGTCGAGCAGGTCGAGAACGGCGTCTCGGTCCGGATGGCCGTCCTCTACCTCGCCCTGACGGGCAGCGCCGGCAACGGCACCGACGCGAAGGAGTCCGCCGCATGACCGCTCACCTGATCCGTGGCGCGCAGCTGGTCGACGGCTCGCGTGCCGACATCCGTCTGGAGGGCCGGCGCATCACCGCGATCGGGTCCGGTCTCGACGCGGTCGGCGCCACCACCGTGGACGCGGACGGGCTCATCGCCCTGCCCGGTCTCGTGGACCTCCACACGCACCTGCGCGAGCCCGGCCACGAGGAGTCCGAGACGGTCCTCACCGGCTCGCGTGCCGCGGCCGCCGGCGGCTTCACCGCCGTGAACGCGATGGCGAACTCGAGCCCCGTCGCCGACACCGCGGGCGTCGTCGAGCAGGTCCAGGCGCTCGGTGACGACGCCGGGTACGTCACGGTCCGCCCGATCGGCGCCGTGTCGCAGGGGCTGCAGGGCACGCACCTGTCCGAGATCGGTGCGATGGCGACCTCGCGGGCGAAGGTCCGGGTGTTCTCGGACGACGGCTCCTGCGTGGCCGACCCGCTGCTCATGCGCCGGGCACTCGAGTACATCAAGGGGTTCGGCGGGGTGCTCGCGCAGCACGCCCAGGAGCCACGCCTGACCATCGGCGCGCAGATGAACGAGGGCCGGCTGTCCTCCGAGCTCGGCCTCGCCGGGTGGCCCGCCGTCGCGGAAGAGGCGATCATCGCCCGCGACGTCCTGCTCGCCGACCACGTCGGGGCGCGGCTGCACGTCTGCCACGTCTCGACGGCCGGCAGCGTCGAGGTGATCCGCTGGGCGAAGTCCCGTGGCATCGACGTCACGGCCGAGGTCACGCCGCACCACCTGGTGCTCACCGAGGACCTCATCGCCGGGCACGACGGCGCCCCCGGGTACGACGCCCGCTACAAGGTGAACCCGCCGCTCCGCGCCCGCGAGGACGTCGAGGCGCTCCGCGCGGCCCTGGCCGACGGCACCATCGACATCGTCGCGACCGACCACGCGCCGCACACCGCCGAGGCGAAGTGCTGCGAGTGGCCGGCCGCCGCGAACGGCATGGTCGGTCTCGAGTCGGCGCTGAGCGTGGTGCAGTCCGCCGTGGTCGACGACGGCCGGCTCGACTGGGCCGACGTCGCCCGGGTGCTGTCCGAGGCGCCGGCGCGGATCGGTCAGGTCGAGGGGCACGGGCAGCGCATCGCCGAGGGCGCGCCCGCCGAGATCACGCTCTACGACCCGTCGGCCAGCCGTGAGTTCGCGGTCACCGACCTCGCCGGCCAGTCGCAGAACTCGCCGTACCTCGGCATGACCCTGCCGGGCCGGGTCGTCGCGACCTTCCACCAGGGGTACGCGACGGTGCTCGACGGCCGGGTCGTCGACGCGGACACGATCGCGGCGCACGCCGCGGCGCTCCGGACAGGGGCGCGCGCATGAGCGGCGACACGCAGCGCTGGCTCCTCGGCGCGGTGATCCTGCTCGCGGTCGCCGCCCTGTTCGTCGCGATGGCGCGCACCTGGCGGACGCGGACCAGGAAGCAGGCGGAAGCCGTGCCTCCGGTCCGGGTGCCGGCCGACCTGGCACCGGCGGTCGGGTCGTGGGACGGGTTCACCGTCGCGACGACCCGCGCCGACCAGCCGTTGGAACGCATCACCGCAGGCGGCCTCGGGTTCCGCGGCCGCGGCGGGGTGACGGTCCACGCGACCGGCGTGGTGATGCGCCTCGCCGGTACCGACGACCGCTGGATCGCGCGTGACGCGGTCCGCGGCGCCGACCGCTCCACGTGGGCGATCGACCGAGTGGTCGAACCCGGGGGACTGGTCCGTCTGCGATGGACGGCGACCGGCGCCGCAGGTGCGACGGACCTGGACACCTACTTCCGGTTCCCGGAGGGCGACGCAGCCGCGCTGCACGCCCTGCAGGGACTGACCGAGACCGGGCCGCAGGCGACTGCGGCCGATGCTCCGCGAACCGCGGGCGAAGGGAAGAAAGCATGACACGCGAACGGGCCGTCCTGGTCCTCGAAGACGGCACCCGGTACGACGGCTGGGCCTACGGCGCCCGTGGGCGCACGCTCGGCGAGGTGGTCTTCGCGACCGGCATGACCGGCTACCAGGAGACGCTGACCGACCCCTCCTACGCCGGGCAGATCGTGGTGCAGACCGCGCCGCACATCGGCAACACGGGGGTGAACGACGAGGACCCCGAGTCCCGTCGCATCTGGGTCGCCGGGTACGTGGTGCGCGACCCCAGCCGCGTGGTGTCGAACCACCGCGCGAACGCCACGCTCGACGACCACCTGGTGCGCGACGGGATCGTCGGCATCGCAGGGATCGACACCCGCGCCCTCACCCGCCGCATCCGCGACGCCGGCGCCATGAAGGGCGGCGTCTTCAGCGGCGCCGACGCGGCACTGCCGGAGTCGGAGCAGCTGGACGCCGTGCGGTCGCAGGCCACCATGGCGGGCGCGAGCTTCTCGTCGCTGGTGTCCACCCCGGAGACGTACGTGGTGTCGGCCGAAGGTGAGCAGATCGGCACCCTGGCCGTCCTCGACCTCGGTGTGAAGGCGTCGACCACCCGGTACCTCGCCGCCCGCGGCTTCGAGGTGCACGTCGTGCCGCAGGACATCTCCGCCCAGGAGCTGGAAGCCCTCGCACCGGATGCCCTCTTCTACTCGAACGGCCCCGGTGACCCCGCCGCCTCGGACGCGCAGGTCGAACTGCTGCAGGGCAGCCTGCGCACCGGCCGGCCGTTCTTCGGCATCTGCTTCGGCAACCAGCTGCTCGGCCGTGCCCTGGGCTTCGGCACCTACAAGCTGCCCTTCGGCCACCGCGGCATCAACCAGCCGGTGCTCGACACGACCACGGGCAAGGTCGAGATCACGAGCCAGAACCACGGCTTCGCGGTCGACGCGCCCCTGGGCGAGGTCATCGAGTCGCCGGCCGGGTTCGGTCGGGTCGAGGTCTCGCACTACTCGCTGAACGACGACGTGGTCGAGGGTCTCCGAGCGCTCGACGTGCCGGCGTTCAGCGTGCAGTACCACCCCGAGGCCGCCGCCGGGCCGCACGACAGCATGTACCTCTTCGACCGGTTCGCGGACATGGTGCGCGAGCGTCGCGACGGTGAGCCGCTCGACGCGGCCACCGCCGACGCCACGACCCCAGCAGCAGACATCACCAAGGAAGCGAACTGATGCCCAAGCGCGCAGACATCAACTCCGTCCTCGTCATCGGTTCCGGCCCGATCGTCATCGGTCAGGCCGCCGAGTTCGACTACTCCGGCACCCAGGCGTGCCGCGTCCTGCGGGCCGAGGGCGTCCGGGTCATCCTCGTCAACCCGAACCCGGCGACGATCATGACCGACCCCGACTTCGCCGACGCGACCTACATCGAGCCGATCACGAACGCGTCGCTCGAGGAGATCATCCGCATCGAGAAGCCGGACGCCGTCCTGCCGACCCTCGGTGGTCAGACGGCCCTGAACGCGGCCATCGCGCTCGACGAGGCGGGCATCCTCGCCAAGCACGGCGTCGAGCTCATCGGCGCCAAGGTCGAGGCGATCCAGCGCGGCGAGGACCGCCAGCTCTTCAAGGAGCTCGTGCTCGAGTCCGGTGCCGACGTCGCCCGCAGCCACATCGCGCACACCTTGGAAGAGGCGAAGGAGTTCGCGAAGGACCTCGGGTACCCGCTGGTCGTCCGCCCGTCCTTCACCATGGGCGGCCTCGGCTCGGGCTTCGCCTACAACGAGGCCGAACTCGTCCGCTTCGTCGGCGACGGGCTGCAGTCCAGCCCGACGACCGAGGTCCTGCTCGAGGAGTCCATCCTCGGCTGGAAGGAGTACGAGCTCGAGCTGATGCGCGACAACTACGACAACACGGTCGTCATCTGCTCCATCGAGAACGTCGACCCGGTCGGTGTCCACACCGGTGACTCGATCACGGTCGCCCCCGCGCTGACCCTGACCGACCGTGAGTACCAGAACATGCGGAACATCGGCATCGACATCATCCGTCGCGTCGGCGTCGACACCGGTGGCTGCAACATCCAGTTCGCCGTCGACCCGTCCAACGGCCGCGTCATCGTCATCGAGATGAACCCCCGCGTGTCCCGCTCGTCGGCCCTGGCGTCGAAGGCCACGGGGTTCCCGATCGCGAAGATCGCCGCGAAGCTCGCGATCGGCTACCGGCTCGACGAGATCGAGAACGACATCACGAAGGTCACCCCGGCGAGCTTCGAGCCGACGCTCGACTACGTGGTCGTGAAGACCCCGCGGTTCGCGTTCGAGAAGTTCCCGGCCGCCGACGCCACCCTGACCACCACTATGAAGAGCGTCGGCGAGGCGATGGCCATCGGCCGGAACTACGCCACGGCGCTGCAGAAGTCGCTGCGCTCGCTCGAGAAGCGCGGGTCGAGCTTCCACTGGGACACCCCGGCGTCCGAGCTCGACAAGGACGCCCTGCTGGCGAAGTCGTCGATCCCGACCGACGGCCGCATCGTCACGGTCCAGCAGGCCCTGGTCGCGGGTGCCACCGCGGAAGAGGTCTTCGAGGCCACCAAGATCGACCCCTGGTTCATCGACCAGATCGTGCTCATCAACGAGGTCGCGGACGAGGTCCGTGCCGCGGAGACCCTCGACGCGGACACGATGCGCTGGGCGAAGGAGCACGGCTTCAGCGACACCCAGATCGCGAGCCTGCGCAGCACGGACGCGGCACCGGTCTCCGAGCAGCAGGTCCGTGACGAGCGGCACGCCCAGGGCATCCGACCGGTCTTCAAGACGGTCGACACCTGTGCCGGCGAGTTCCCCGCCCTGACGCCGTACCACTACTCGTCGTACGACACCGAGACCGAGATCACGCCGAGCGACCGCAAGAAGGTCGTCATCCTCGGTTCCGGTCCGAACCGCATCGGGCAGGGCGTCGAGTTCGACTACTCCTGCGTGCACGCGTCCTTCGCGCTGAGCGCCGCCGGGTTCGAGACGATCATGATCAACTGCAACCCCGAGACCGTGTCAACCGACTACGACACCTCGGACCGCCTGTACTTCGAGCCGCTCACGGCCGAGGACGTCCTCGAGGTCATCGAGGCCGAGGCGGCGTCCGGCGAACTCGTCGGTGTCGTCGTGCAGCTCGGTGGTCAGACCGCACTGGGCCTGGCGAAGCCGCTCGAGGCCGCCGGGATCCCGATCCTCGGCACCAGCCCCACCGCGATCGACTCGGCCGAGGAGCGCGGGCAGTTCTCCGCCATCCTCGACGCGGCCGGGCTGCTCGCACCGCGGAACGGCACGGCCCACGACCTGACGAGCGCCACCACGGTCGCCGAGGAGATCGGGTACCCGGTCCTCGTCCGCCCGTCGTTCGTGCTCGGCGGCCGCGGCATGGAGATCCTCTACGACTCCCCGTCGCTCGCGGACTACTTCGACCGGATGGCCGACCAGGCGATCATCGGCCCGGAGCTCCCGCTGCTGGTCGACCGGTTCCTGGACGACGCCGTGGAGATCGACGTCGACGCGCTCTTCGACGGCGAGCGGCTCTACATCGGCGGCATCATGGAGCACCTCGAAGAGGCCGGCATCCACTCCGGCGACTCGGCCTGCACCCTGCCCCCGGTCGGCCTCGGCCGCGCGGAGATCCAGGGCGTCGTCGACGCGACCGAGAAGATCGCCCGCGGCATCGGCGTGCAGGGCCTGCTCAACGTCCAGTTCGCCATCGGCGCCGGCGTGCTCTACGTCCTCGAAGCGAACCCGCGCGCCAGCCGCACGGTGCCCTTCGTCTCGAAGGCACTCGGCATCCCGCTGGCCAAGGCCGCGTCCCGCATCATGACCGGCACCACGGTCGCCGAGCTCGTCGCCGAGGGCATGCTGCCCGAGCGCGACGGTGCCTTCGTGCCCGCGCAGTCGCCGGTCGCCGTCAAGGAAGCCGTGCTGCCGTTCCGACGCTTCCGCACCCGCGAGGGCCAGGTCGTCGACTCGGTGCTCAGCCCCGAGATGCGCTCCACCGGCGAGGTCATGGGCATCGACCGCGACTTCCCGCGGGCCTTCCTCAAGTCGCAGGACGCCGCGTACGGCGGCCTGCCGACCAGCGGCACGGTCTTCGTGAGCGTCGCCGACACCGACAAGCGCGCGATCGTGCTGCCGGTGCACCGACTGCAGCAGCTCGGCTTCACGATCATCGCGACCGAGGGCACGGCGGAGATCCTCCGGCGCAACGGCATCGAGGTCGGCATCGTCGGCAAGTACAGCCAGGGTGGCGAGAGCGTCGTCGACCTGCTGGCCACCGGCGAGGTCGACATCGTCATCAACACGCCGTCCGGTGCTGCCGGTCGTGCGGACGGGTACGAGATCCGTGCGGCCACGGTCGCGGCGGACAAGCCGCTGTTCACGACGATCGCGCAGATCGGGGCGGCCGTCGCGGCGATCGAGACGATCGGTTCGCCGCTCAACGTCCGCAGCCTGCAGGACTACGCGCTCGAGCGCGCCACCTGGTGACGGCTGCCAGCGTGGGCACGAACCGGTCAGGAGGCCCGGCCTCCTTCGGCGACCGACTCGCGTCCGCCGTGCGCGAGCGTTCACCGCTCTGCGTCGGCATCGACCCCCACGCCGCCACCCTGGCGGCGTGGGGGCTCGGCCGCGACGAGCAGGGCCTTGCCGCATTCGGCGCGGCCCTGGTCGACGCGGCTGCCGGCCGCGCGGCGATCGTGAAGCCGCAGGTCGCCTTCTTCGAGGCGGCGGGGGTGGCGGGCTACCGCGCGCTCGACGCGACGATCCGTCGGGCACGCGATGCGGGCCTCCTGGTCGTCGCCGACGTGAAGCGGGGCGACATCGGGACGACCGGTGACGACTACGCGCTGGCGTGGCTGGACCGCGACGGGCCGTTCGCGGCCGACGCGATGACGGTGTCGCCGTACCTCGGGTACGGCTCGCTCCGGGGCACGATCGACGTCGCGCGCCGGAACGGTGCGGGGGTCTTCGTGCTCGCGGCGACGAGCAACCCCGAGGCCCGGGTGCTGCAGACCGCGGTGCTGGCCGAGGGACCGCGTACCGGCCGGACGGTCGCGGCCGGTATCGTCTTGGACGTGGCAGACGACAACCGGTCCGTGGGCGATCAGGCCCTGGGCGACGTCGGGCTCGTGCTCGGCGCGACCCTTCACCTCGACGACTTCGGCATCGACGCGGACGCGATCGGCTCCGCGCCGGTCCTCGCCCCGGGCTTCGGCGCCCAGGGGGCCCGCATCGAGGACCTCCGGGCGCTGTACGGCGCCCGTGCCGAGCAGGTGCTCGTGAGCGAGTCGCGCGGCCTGCTGACCGACGGTCCGGACGGGGTCGCGGCCCTCGTCGCCGACCGCGCCGACCGCATCCGCACGGCACTGGCGGCGGCAGCGTGACCGACGCGCCCGAGGGCCTGCCCGCGCACCGCACCCCGCCAGAGGTGGACCGCGTCGCCGCGGCGAAGGCCGCCGTCGCCGCGCGACGCGCCCGGGCTGCGGTGAAGGCGGCGATCGCGTCGGGGGAGCGCTCCGCACTCGACGTCGCCCGTGCCGCGTGGGACGACTCGCTGGTCGAGACGACCTCGGCCGAGCGTTCGCTGCGGGTCCGCGACCTGCTCGTCAGCCTGCCGGGCATCGGCCCCGCACGAGCCGAGGCGATCATGGGGACCCTGCGGATCGCACCGTCGAAGCGCCTCGGTGGCCTCGGCACCCGGCAGCGGACCGCGCTGGCGGACTGGCTCGCCGCGCGCGGTCGCAAGCGTGGTGCCTCGAAGCTCGTCGTGCTCGCCGGACCCACCGCGGTCGGCAAGGGCACGGTGAGCGCGCACATCCGACAGCAGTACCCGGACGTCAACCTCAGCGTCTCCGCCACCACCCGGAAGCCGCGCCCCGGCGAGGTCGACGGTGTGCACTACTACTTCGTGGACGACGCCGAGTTCGACCGGATGATCCGCGATCGCGACCTGCTCGAGTGGGCGACCGTCCACAACTCGTACCGCTACGGCACCCCGCGGCCGCCGATCGACCGTGCGCTCGACGCCGGCGAGAAGGTCATGCTCGAGATCGACCTGCAGGGCGCCCGACAGGTCCGTGACGCCATGCCCGAGGCCGTGCTGGTGTTCCTGCTGCCCCCGACGTGGGAGGAACTGGTGCGCCGGCTCATCGGCCGTGGCACCGAATCCGCGGATGAACAGGCGCGTCGTCTCGAGACCGCGAAGGTCGAGCTGGCCGCCCAGGACGAGTTCGACGTGCGGATCGTGAACTCCGATGTCGGCACCGCGGCACGTGAGGTCGTAGACTTGTTCTCTGCGCCCTGACGGGTGCACTGACTTCGAGGAGACACCATGGCCAACCCCCAGGGCATCATCGACCCGCCCATCGACGACCTGCTCAGCAAGGTCGAGTCGAAGTACGCGCTCGTCATCTTCGCGTCGAAGCGCGCCCGCCAGATCAACGACTACTACGCCGACCTGCACGAGGGCTCGCTGTTCGACAACGTCGGCCCGCTCGTCGACTCGACGATCGACGACAAGCCGCTGTCCGTTGCGCTCCACGAGATCAACGAGGACAAGCTCACCGTCACCAAGCAGCAGCAGCCCACCGACTGATCCCGGTGACTGCAGCTGCTCTCCGCCTCTTCACGTCCGAGTCGGTGACCGAGGGGCACCCCGACAAGATCTGCGACCAGATCTCGGACAGCATCCTCGACGCGCTGCTCACGGTCGACCCGAACGCGCGCGTCGCCGTCGAGACGATGGTGACCACCGGGCTCGTGCACGTCGCCGGCGAGGTCACGACCTCCGGCTACGTCGAGATCCCGAAGCTCGTCCGTGACGTCATCACCGGCATCGGCTACAACTCGTCGGACGTCTCGTTCGACGGTGCCACGTGCGGTGTCGAGGTCTCGATCGGTGCGCAGTCGCCCGACATCGCGCAGGGTGTGGACGAGTCGCTCGACTCCCGCACCGGTGCGGTCGATCCGCTCGACCGTCAGGGCGCCGGCGACCAGGGCATCATGTTCGGCTTCGCGACGAACGAGACCCCCGAGTACATGCCGGTCGCGATCTGGCTGGCGCACCGCCTCGCCGAGCGCCTGGCCGCGGTCCGCAAGTCGGGCGAGCTGTCGTTCCTGCGTCCCGACGGCAAGACCCAGGTCACCGTCGGGTACGACGGCGTCGTGCCGAAGACCGTCGAGACCGTCGTGCTCTCCACGCAGCACTCGCCGAGCGTCACGCTCGACGAGCTCACCGCCGCGATCACCGAGCACGTGATCCGTCCGGTCCTCGACCTCGTCGACCTCGACTCCTCGCACGTCGACGTCATCGTCAACCCGACCGGTCGCTTCGAGATCGGTGGACCCCAGGGCGACGCCGGACTCACCGGCCGCAAGGTGATCGTCGACACGTACGGCGGGGCCTCCCGTCACGGTGGCGGCGCGTTCAGCGGCAAGGACCCGTCGAAGGTCGACCGTTCGGCCGCCTACGCGCTGCGCTGGGTCGCCAAGAACGCGGTCGCCGCGGGGCTCGCCGACCGGCTCGAGGTGCAGGTCGCGTACGCGATCGGCCGCGCGAAGCCCGTCGGGCTCTACGTCGAGACCTTCGGCACCGGACACGTCGACGACGCCACGATCGAAGCCGCCATCCGCCAGGTGTTCGACCTGCGTCCGGCCGCGATCATCCGCGACCTCGACCTGCTCCGACCGATCTACGCGCAGACCGCGACCTACGGCCACTTCGGCCGCGAGCTCCCCGGGTTCACGTGGGAGCAGCTCGACCGTGTCGAGGAACTCCGCGCTGCCGCAGGACTCGTCGCCGCGACCGTCTGAAGCACCGCGTGACCACCGTCGCGCGCGTCGTCCTCGACTCGCCGCTCCCGCAGTTGGACCGTCTGTTCGACTACCGGGTGCCGGCCGAGCTCGAGGACGACTGCGTCGCGGGGGTCCGCGTCAAGGTGCCGCTGCGCACCGGGGCGCGGATGTCCGACGGGTACGTGGTCGAGATCGTCACCGAGGGTGAGTACCCGGGGGAACTCAGCCAGATCGAGGCCGTGCTGTCCCCGGTGCCCGTCCTGGCGCCGGAGATCTGGACCCTCGCGCGCGCCGTCGCGGACCGGGCGGCGGGCGTCGCCTCCGACGTCCTGCGCCTCGCCATCCCACCGCGGCAGGTGCGCGCCGAGAAGGCCTGGCTCGCCCGTGACACCGCGTGGTCGCCCCCGCCGGTGACCGCTCCGCCCGTCACCGGCTACGCCGACGGCGTCCTGGAGGCCGTGGTGACGGAGCACGGACGTGCTGCGGTCGCCGCCGTCCCCCAGCCCGTGGCGGTGGGTGACGCGGACGCATCGGTGTGGGTGCCGGGATGGGCTGCGACGCTCGCCCAGGCCGCGGCGCACACGCTGGCGGCCGAGCAGTCCGCGGTGGTCGCCGTGCCGGACTTCCGCGACGTCATCGACCTCGAGCGCGCCCTGCTCGCCGTGCTGCCGCCGGAGCGGGTGGTGCGGTTCGACGCGAAGCAGACGAACGGGCAGCGTGCGAAGGCCCTGCTGCAGGCCCGCACGCACCCGGTGGTCGCGATCGGGAACCGCACGGCGATGTACGCGCCGGCGACGGAGCTCGGGCTGATCGCGATGTGGGACGACGGCGACGCCTCGTTCATCGAGCAGCGGGCCCCCTACGTGCACACGCGCGACGTCGCCCTGGTGCGGGCGGCCCAGTCCGGTGCCGCGCTGCTGTTCGTCTCGCACGCGCGCAGCACCGACGTGCAACGCCTGGTCGAGCTGCACTGGCTGCAGGACGTCGTCCCGTACCGCGTGAAGACCCCGAAGGTCATCCCCACCGTGCAGCAGACCGGGGCCGAGGGCTTCGCCGCCCAGGCGCGCATCCCGAGTTCGGCCTGGCGTGCCGCGCGCGAGGCGAGCCAGCACGGCGCCGTCCTGGTGCAGGTCGCCAGCCCGGGCTTCGGCACCGGCCTGGTCTGCGCCGAGTGCGGCGAACGGGCGCACTGCCGGGTTTGCGGCGGCCCGCTCGGCAGCCCCCACCGGGGCGCCACGCCGCAGTGCCGGTTCTGCGGTGCGCTGGCCGTCGGGTTCCGCTGCCCGACGTGCGGCAACGGCACCGTCAAGCCGGTCGGCCAGGGCGCACAGCGCACCGCGGAGGAGCTCGGGCGGGCGTTCCCCGGCACCCGGATCATCGTCGCGGACGGATCCCGTCCGCTCGACGAGGTCCCCGCCAAGCCGTCGGTCGTCGTCGCCACCCGGGGGGCGGAACCCTCGGTGCCCGGTGGCTACGCCTGCGTGCTGCTGCTCGACGGCGAGAAGATGCTCGCCCGCGAAGGGCTGCGCGTGCAGGAGGACGTGCTGCGCTTCTGGACGAACGCGGCGGCGAAGTCGGCCCCCGGCGCCGAGGTGTACCTGGTCGGGATCGGCGGCCGGCTGGCATCGGCGATGGCCCTGTGGAGGCTCGACGGACCCGCGCACGACGAACTCACCGACCGCCGTGAACTCCACTTCCCGCCGGCCGTCCGGGTGGCGACGATGACCGGCACCGACGAGGCCGTCACCGCTGCGGTCGAGGCCCTGGGCGACGCCGTCGTCGGTCCGGTGCTCGGTCCGGTCCCCGTCGAGGACGATGCCCTGCCCGGCACGGTCCGGGCGATCGTGCGGTTCCCGTACGCCCACGGTGCCGAGGTCGCGGCGACGCTCAAGGCCGAGGTCATCCGGCGCTCGTCGACCCGGCGGGTGCTCAAGGGCGGCAACCGCCGACGGGCCGCTCCGACGCTGCGGGTGCGGCTCGACGACGCCGAACCGTTCTCCGAGGTCTGAGCCCGGCCGACCGGGTGGGCACGACTGGCTGGCCCCGACGCAGAACGACACCGCCGACGTCGTGGGACGTCGGCGGTGTCGTTCGGGGTCTGCCGCGTTGCTGCGACAGTCGGGTGTGCGCCGGTCAGGCGCTGGCGGGCCGGCGACGCTCGCGCGGCAGCACGACGCCGAGGGCGACCATGCCGATGGCGAGCACGAGGTGCAGCCAGTTGTCGGCGTTGTTCAGCGGGACGAAGTTCGCACCCGAGCTGTGCCCGGCGGTGAACAGGCCGTAGACCCACAGGACGAAGTAGACGACCCCGCCGAGCACGAGGTACATCCGCGAGCCGGTGGCCCGGTTGGCGGCGAGCAGTCCGACGACGCCGAACAGCAGGTGGACGATGTTGTGCAGCACCGACACCTGGAAGATGCCGAGCAGCATGCCCATCGACTCGTGTCCGGCGCCGGCCAGGTCACCGGTCGTGATGCCGGGGACGAACCCGGCGATCCCGACGAGCAGGAACACGATGCCGACCACGAGGGCGGCCTTCTGGACGGACGAACCGGCGTAGCGGTTGGTGGCGGTGGTGACGTCGCTCATGGTGGTTCCTTTCCTGATGTGGTTCAGACCGTACGCAGCCACCGCGCAGTCGGTTCACGGACGGTCCACGGAACGCATCCCGCCGCGCACGGCCCGTGGGAGACTCGAGGCGTGACGACGGGGGAACGGGGCGGTCCGCTCACGGGCTGGCGCTACCAGGGGACGCTGCGGCGCTACCAGCAGGACGTGCTCGACCGGGTGCCCGTGGTGCCAGGGGACCCGGTGCACGTGGTCGCGCCGCCGGGCTCCGGCAAGACCCTGCTCGGGCTCCTGCTGGCCGGCCGCGCCGGAGCCCGCGCGCTCGTCCTCGCGCCGACCGCGACGATCCGCTCCCAGTGGGCCGTCTCGGCTGCCGCGCTCGACGGTGCTCCGGCCGTCCGCGTGTCCGAGGACCCCGAGCACCCCGGTGACCTGACCGCGCTGACCTACCAGATGCTCTCGGTCCTCGAGACCGGCAACCCGCTCACCGAGCTCGCGGCCGCGGACTGGCGCCGCGAACTCGTCGAGGGCGGCCGCGACGAGCAGGCAGCGGCAGCGTGGCTCGTCGACCTCGAGGGCTCCAACCCGACGGCGTACCGGAAGGGGATCGCGCGGCGCTCACGGGCCATCCGCCGTCGACTCGCCCGCGAGGACCCGGCGCTCCTCGCGACCGCGCTGCACCCGAACGCCCGGGCCCTGGTCGACCGGCTCGTCGCGCACGGCGTCGGCACCATCGTGCTCGACGAGTGCCACCACCTGCTCGACCACTGGGCGCTCGTGGTCGCGTACCTCGCCGCACGCATCCGGCAGGCCGGCCGTGAACCCCTGCTCATCGGGCTCACCGCCACCCTGCCGTCCACCGACGACCGGGACGCGCACGACAACTACACCGCGCTGCTCGGCGACGTCGACCACGAGGTCCCGACGCCGGCCGTGGTGAAGGAGGGCAACCTCGCGCCCTACCGAGACCACGTCTGGTTCGTCGAACCCACGCAGGACGAGATCGCGTTCCTCCGCGAGCACGAGGACCGGCTCGCGAGCCTGGTGGCGACGACGTTCGACGACCCCGACGGCGCGGACTGGCTGGTGCACACCCTGCAGCCACCCGTCGACCAGTCCGACGGTGACCGCTCGGCCACGGCATCGCCCGAGACGCGGCTGGCCCGTGCGTTCGACACCGACTTCGCCGTCGCCGAGTCCGCCGCGCGCATGCTCGCGGAGGTCCGTCCGGACCACCCGGTCCTGGCCTTCGTCCACCACGCCGCCCGGAGCACACCCGACGCCGAGCAGCGACTCCGGCTGCTCGCCCGCTACGCCCTCGACCGGCTCCTGCCCGATCCCGACCGAGCGGAACAGTGGCAGCGGATCAAACGGTCCATCGTCGACTTCGGCTTCACCCTGACGGACCGCGGGGTCCGGCGTGGCCGCGACCCCGTCGACACCGTCCTCGCCTCGTCCGCGGCCAAGGACACCGCGGTGGGGGAGATCCTCCGGCTCGAACTCGAGCAGGAGGGCGCGGGCCGCCTGCGCACCGTCGTCGTCACGGACCACGCCACGCACGGCAACGCCCGTGGCTCGGGTGGGCGCGACGCCGGCGCGCTCCGCACCTTCGCGACGATCGCCGCGGACCCGACCCTCACCGGCCTGCACCCCGTCCTCGTCACCGCGAAGCACCTCCGCATCGCCGCCCGCGACGCCGACGTCCTGCTGCCCGCGCTCCGACGCCACCTCGGCACCGAACTGCCCGCCAGTCCGGTGGACGGCACACCGGGGGTGCTCGCGGTGGAGACCGCCGGCACCGGCTCGGCCGCGGTCATCGCCGCCGTCTCGGCACTGCTTACCGACGCGACCACCCGTCTCGTCGTCGGCACCCGCGGACTCCTCGGCGAGGGCTGGGACTGCCCGGCGGTGAACACCCTGATCGACCTCACGGCCGTCGCGACGTCCTCCGCCACCCAGCAGCTCCGCGGTCGCACCCTGCGCCTCGACCCCGCCTGGCCCCGCAAGGTCGCCCACAACTGGACCGTCACCGCCGTCGTGCCCGCTGACGTCCCGCTCCTCGCAGCGCCGGACGTCAGCCGCATGCACCGGAAGCACGATCAGCTCTGGGGACTCCTCCGCGAGGACGACACCCAGGTCGTCCGCGGCACCGGGACCGCACTCTCCGACGCACACGCCCTGCGGCTCGCCGCGATCGTCGCCAAGGACAAGCGGCGGAGCGTCCGAGCGCTCGACGACGACATCGCGGCGGCGCTGCCGTCCCGTGAGCAGACCCACGCGGCCTGGCGCATCGGCGAGCCGTACGCCGACCGCGAGAGCACGGCCGCCGTCCTCCACGAACCCGATGCCGCGCCGTGGACCACCGGCCCCACCGCAGCCGCCGTGATGACCGTCGTGCTCGCGCTGGTGCTCGCGGTCGTCGCACAGTCGTTCCGTGTCGTCGTCGAACTCTGGCGCGCCGGCGTCGTCCTCGGCGTCGTCGGTGCGGTCCTCGCCGTGGTCGCCGCGACCGCGGTCGCCTGGCCGGTCGCCCGCCAGCTCGGCACGGCGCTGCGACAGCGGTTCGACACCGCGCACGGCTACCGGAGCGCCGTCCGCGTCGTCGTCGACGGCCTGCACCGCGCCGGACGCATCCCCGCCTACGGTGACGGCGACATCCGCGTCACCCCGACGATGGTCGGCAGGCTGCCGGTGGCGTTCACCATGGAGGCCCTCGGCGGGACCGTGGAGGACCGCCGCACGGTGACGAGCGCACTCGCCGAGGCGTTCGGTCCGGTCCGCACGCCGCGGTTCCTGCTCGAGACCGGGCGCGGCGAGGCAGCGCGGCTGCGCCGGGCACCGCTGCTGGCGCTCGCGCTGTGGATCGCACGGACGACCACCCGCGGCAACCGGTTCCTGGCGGTCCCGACGGGGATCGGACGACGGCGGGAGGACGCCGAGGCGTTCGCCGCCGACTGGGACCGTTCGGTCGGTCCGTGTCGACTCCACGAGATCGACTCGCCAGCGTCGCTCGTGCTGCTGCTCCGCGCTCGACGTGACTCCGGGGCGACGAAGACGCCGCCGTCCCTGCGTGACCAGTGGTCCTGACGACGGGCTGGTGACGTCGGCCGGTGCTCGTGCCAGCCGCGGGCGACGCGCGTGGGACGATGGACCCATGCGTCTCGTCGTCGCCGGCAGCCCCGCTGCGGCCGTCCCCACCCTCCGCCGTCTGGCGGCGTCCGACCACGAGATAGTCGCGGTACTCACCCGGCCGGCCACCCCGCAGGGCCGCAAGCGTGTCCTCACCCCGACCCCGGTGGCCGTCGTCGCCGCGGAGCTCGGACTGCCGGTCATCGAGGCCTCGCGCGTCGACGACGCCGTCACCGCCCGGATCACGGACCTCGACGTCGACCTCGGCGTGATCGTCGCCTACGGCGCTCTGCTCCGCCGCCCGGCCCTCGACGCCCCGCGGCACGGGTGGATCAACCTGCACTTCTCCGACCTGCCGGCGTACCGCGGTGCTGCTCCCGTGCAGCGTGCGGTGATGGCCGGCGACACCCGGACCGCCGCCACGGTCTTCCAGCTGGTCGAGGCGCTGGACGCCGGCCCGGTCTACGCCGCGCGGCCCTTCGAGATCGACCCCGGGGCGACCTCGGGTGAGGTCCTCGCCGCGATGGCCGAGGTCGGTGCCGACGTCGTGGCGGACGTCGTGGACGGCATCGCCGCCGGCACCGCTGTCGCGACCGAGCAGTCCGGCGAGCCCACGCTCGCCCCGAAGCTCACGATCGACGACGGCCGTGTCGACTTCGCCGCTCCGGCAGCGGTCGTGCACGCCCGGCTGCGCGGCGTCACGCCCGAGCCCGGCGCGTACGCCCACCTGGGCGAGACCCGCGTGAAGCTGCTCCGCAGCACGCTCCAGCCAGGAGGCGCCGAGGACCCCGCCCCGTCGCTCGCGCCCGGTGCGCTCGCGCTCCACGGCGGTCGGCTGCTGGTCGGGACCGCCGACACCCCGCTCGTGCTGCTCGAGGTGCAGCCGGCGGGCAAGAAGGCGATGGACGCCGCCGCCTGGGCCCGTGGCCTCGGCGAACTGGACGGGAAGGTCCTCGCATGAGCCCCCAGACGAAGCCCCAGGCTGCCCGCCGTGGCCCCCGCCCGGCCAGTGCCCGCCGCGTGGCGTTCGACGTGCTCCGCGCCGTGCAGGTCGACGACGCCTACGCGAACCTGCTGCTGCCGACGCGCATCCGTCGTGCCGGGCTCACCGCCCGCGACGCCGGGTTCGCGACCGAGCTCACCTACGGGTCGATCCGGATGCTCGGCCGCTACGACGTCATCATCGCGCTGGCCTCCGGTCGCCGGGCCGAGAACATCGAGGCGGACGTCCTCGACGTGATGCGCCTGGGCGCCCACCAGCTGCTCGCCATGCGCACGCCGACGCACGCCGCCGTCGACGCCACGGTGGAGCTCGCCCGCGAGGTCGGTGCCCGCCGCGCCACCGGGTTCGTCAACGCCGTGATGCGGAAGATCGCCGCCCGCACCGACGACGAGTGGGACGCCCTGATCACCGAGGGCCGCGCCGGGGACGCCCTGCTCGCCACCCGGTGGTCGCACCCGGTCTGGGTCGTCTCCGCGCTCCGCGACGCCCTGGCCGCCGAGCGCTCCCGCGACGAGCTCGCAGCCCTGCTCGCTGCCGACAACGCAGCACCCCGGGTGCAGCTCGCAGCCCTGCCCGGACTCGCCACCGACGAGGACATCGCCACGGCGACCGCGCGCACCGCGCCGGACGACGACCCGGACGCCGCGTTCGCTGACGCGACCGGTGCGGACGACGTGCCCGCGGCCCTGATGCCCGCGGACGACGAACCGGAGGCCGACGGCGCGACCGGCACCGTGCCTCCCGTCCGGGCCGACGAGCCCGTCGTGCAGGCGGACGCCGCGCCGGTGTCGCCCGTCGGCATCCGCGGCATCAGCGGCGACCCGGCGCGCGTGCCGGGCGTCGCCGCCGGGCGCCTGCGCGTGCAGGACGAGGGGTCGCAGCTCGCCGCGCTGGCGCTGAGCCGCTCGTCGGACGTGCGTGCGGGGGAGCGGTGGCTCGACATGTGCGCCGGTCCCGGCGGCAAGGCCGCGCTGCTCGCCGCCGAGGCGCAGCAGGGCGGGGCGACCCTGGTCGCCAACGAGCTCGTGCCCGCCCGGGCCGGACTCGTGCGGAACGCCCTCGGCGTGTTCGGCGACCACGTGCGGGTCGTCGAGGGCGACGCCCGTCGGTACGGCCGCGACGGCACCGGGATGACCTTCGACCGCATCCTGCTCGACGCCCCGTGCACCGGGCTCGGCGCACTGCGTCGCCGGCCGGAGGCCCGCTGGCGGAAGCTCCCCGAGGACGTCGAGGAGCTCGCGGCGCTGCAGACCGAACTGCTCGACGCCGCCGTCCGCGTGCTCGCACCGGGCGGGACCCTGGCGTACGTGACGTGCTCGCCGCACCTGGCCGAGACGCGCGGGCAGGTCGACGCGCTGATGGGGCGGCACGGTGACCGGCTCGAGCAGCTCGACACCGCCACGGTCGTCCGGGGTGTCGCCGCTCGTGACCCGGAGATCGCGGACGGCGACACAGCGCAGCTCTGGCCGCACCGGATCGGCACCGACGCGATGTTCATCGCGCTGTTCCGCCGCGTCGACTGAGGCCCCGACGCGCGGCACGCCGGTAGGCTTGCCCGGTGACGATCCGCATCTCGCCGAGCATCCTGTCCGCCGACTTCGCGAACCTCGAGCGTGAACTCCACCGCATCGAGACCGCCGACCTGGTGCACGTCGACGTGATGGACAACCACTTCGTGCCGAACCTGACGCTCGGGCTGCCGATCGTCGAGCGCCTGCAGCAGGTGTCGCCGGTGCCGCTGGACGTGCACCTCATGGTCACTGACGCCGACCGCAACGCGCCGAAGTACGCCGAGACCGGTGCGTCGAGCGTCACGTTCCACTTCGAGGCAGCCGAGGACCCGGTGGCGACCGCCGCGGCGATCCGGTCGAACGGTGCCCGCGCGGCCGTCGCCGTGAAGCCCGGCACCCCGATCACCCAGGTGCTGCACCACCTCGACGCCTACGACATGATCCTGCTGATGACGGTCGAGCCCGGGTTCGGCGGCCAGTCGTTCATGCCGTCCGTGATGCCGAAGCTCGCTGACGCGCGCGCGGCGGTCGACGCCTCGGGGCTCGACGTCTGGCTCGAGGTGGACGGGGGCATCTCGGTGGACACCGTGCCCGAGGCCGTGCGGAGCGGTGCCGACACGCTCGTCGCGGGGTCCGCGGTCTTCGGCGGCGAGCCCGCCGCGCGCATCACCGACCTGCGCGAGGCCGCCGCTCGGGCACGCTCGTGACCGGGGGAACGCCGGACGGTACCGGCGTGGCCGAGGCGACCACCGCCTCCCGTCCGGACGGTGCGTCGGCCGCGTCAGCGGAGACCGGTAGCCTGGACCCCGTGAAGACGTTCGACGACCTGTTCCAGGAGCTCACCGAGAAGGCGCGCACGCGCCCCGAGGGCTCCGGCACCGTCGCCGAACTCGACGCCGGCGTGCACCAGATCGGCAAGAAGATCGTCGAGGAAGCCGCCGAGGTCTGGATGGCGGCCGAGTACGAGGGCGACGAGCGCACCTCGGAGGAGATCTCGCAGCTGGTCTACCACCTCCAGGTCCTCATGGTCGCCAAGGGGCTCACCCCGGCGGACGTCTGGCGACATCTGTAGGACGCGCTCGGGCACCAGCCCGCGCACCGACCTCGATCCGCCACGACCCCGACCAGAAAGCAGACCCCTGATGCTCCGCATCGCCGTGCCCAACAAGGGCTCCCTGTCCGAGACCGCGTCCGACATGCTGCGTGAGGCCGGGTACGCCGGTCGCCGTGACCCGAAGGCGCTGCACCTGCTCGACGAGCGCAACGGCGTCGAGTTCTTCTTCCTCCGCCCGCGGGACATCGCCACGTACGTGGGGTCCGGCGCACTCGACGTCGGCATCACCGGCCGTGACCTGCTGCTCGACTCCGGCTCCGAGGCGCACGAGGTCGACGCGCTCGGCTTCGCCGACTCCACCTTCCGGTTCGCCGGCACGCCCGGACGGTTCGCCTCGCTGCAGGACCTCGACGGCGTCCGCGTGGCCACGAGCTACCCCGGCCTCGTCGGAGCGTTCCTCGCCGAGCACGGGGTCACCTCGACGCTCGTGAAGCTCGACGGCGCCGTCGAGAGCGCCGTGCGGCTCGGGGTCGCCGACGCTGTTGCCGACGTCGTGTCGACGGGCAGCACGCTCCGACAGGCGGGCCTCGAGATCTTCGGCCCGGTGATCCTCGAGTCGACCGCGGTGCTCGTCTCCACCGACGAGACCATCGCCGGCATCGACGTGCTGCGTCGGCGGCTGCAGGGCGTGCTCGTCGCCCGCGGCTACGTGATGCTCGACTACGACGTCCCCACGGCACTGCTCGAGCAGGCGACGGCGGTGGCGTCCGGCATCGAGTCGCCCACGGTGTCGCCGCTGCACGACCGCGAGTGGGCGGCGGTCCGCGTGATGATCCCGCGCGACGACGCGAACCTCATCATGGACGCGCTCTACGACCTCGGCGCCCGGGCGATCCTCGTCAGCCCGATCCACGCCGCACGCCTGTGACCACCGGCGGCGTGTCGGTGCGGGTCATCCCGTGCCTCGACGTCAAGGGCGGCCGAGTCGTCAAGGGTGTCAACTTCCTCGACCTGCAGGACGCCGGTGACCCCGTCGAGCTCGCGGCGCGGTACTACGAGCAGGGTGCCGACGAGCTGACCTTCCTCGACGTCGGCGCCACGGTCGAGAACCGGGCGACGATGCACGACACCGTGACCCGGACGGCCGAACAGGTCTTCATCCCGCTCACCGTCGGTGGTGGGGTGCGCAGCGTCGACGACGTGTCGCGGCTGCAGCAGTGCGGTGCGGACAAGATCGGCGTGAACAGCGCGGCCATCGCCCGCCACGAACTCGTCGGCGAGATCGCCGACCGGTTCGGCGCGCAGGCCGTCGTGCTCTCGCTCGACGTCAAGCGGTCGGACCGGATGCCCTCGGGCTTCGTGGTCACCACCCACGGGGGGCGGACCGAGTCCGACCTCGACGCGATCGCCTGGGCACGCGAAGCCGTCGAACGCGGTGCGGGGGAGCTGCTCGTCAACTCGATCGACGCCGACGGCACGAAGAACGGGTTCGACCTCGAACTCGTGGCCGCGGTGCGCGCGGTCTCGTCCGTCCCGGTGATCGCCTCGGGAGGCGCGGGTCGCGTCGAGCACTTCGCCCCGGCCGTCGACGCGGGTGCGGACGCGGTCCTCGCCGCCAGCGTCTTCCACCGTGGCGAGATGACCGTGGGGGACGTCAAGGCCGCGCTCCGCGCGACCGGTCACGCCGTCCGCTGATCCGCCGCCGTAGGCTAGGAGTCTCATGACCGACAGCACCAGTACCGACACCGAGGCGGTCCTCGACCGCGCACACTTCGGTGCGGACGGCCTGCTCCCCGCCATCGTGCAGGAGGAATCGTCGAAGGACGTCCTCATGCTCGGCTACATGGACCGGGAAGCCCTCCGCCGCACCCTCACCGAGGGCCGTGTGACCTTCTGGTCGCGGTCGCGGAACGAGTACTGGCGGAAGGGCGACACGTCGGGACACGCGCAGTACGTCCGCGGGGCCGCGCTGGACTGCGACGACGACACGCTCCTCGTGACGGTGCACCAGGTCGGGGCGGCGTGCCACACCGGTGCGCACCGGTGCTTCGACGTCGACCCGCTCGCGCCCGTGACCATGTCCGCCCCGGCCGACGCAGCCGTGGAGGCGACCCGATGACCGCCGCGACGATCTCCGAGAACCCGCACACGACCTCCCGGCCGGAGTTCGACGGTCTGGTCGACGACCACCGTGTCATCCCGGTCGTCCGCGCCCTGTACGGCGACAGCGAGACGCCGGTCGGCGTGTACCGCAAGCTCGCCGACGGCCGCCCCGGGTCGTTCCTGCTCGAGTCCGCCGGCCAGGGCGGCCTGTGGTCGCGCTGGTCGTTCGTCGGGGTGCGGAGCTTCGGCGTCCTGACGCAGGACGGCGACCGCGCGGCGTGGATCGACACCGGCATCGACGCCGAGCGGGCCGTCGGGTCCCTCGACGGTGCCCCGCTGGACGTCCTCGCGCGGCTGCACGAGCGCTGGGCCACGCCCCGTGTGCCCGGCTCGCCGCCGCTCGTCGGCGGCACCGTGGGCTTCATCGGGTGGGAGGCCGTCCGGCAGCTCGAACACCTGCCGAACGTGCCGCCGTCCGACTTCGACGTCCCCGGTCAGGCCCTGTCCTTCGTGTCCGAGCTCGCCGCCCTCGACCACCGCACCGGGCTCGTGCTGCTCGTCGCGAGCGTGCTGAACGACGGCACGGACGACGCCGATGCCCTGTGGGCGGACGCGCAGCAGCGCCTCGACCGCATGCAGGGCGACCTGGTGCAGCCGAGCGTCGCGACCGTCGCCGAGGCGTTCGAGATCGCGGAGCCGACCCCGACGCACCGGACGAGCCCGGCCGACTACATGGCCGCCGTCGAGCGGTCGAAGGACTTCATCCGCGATGGCGACGTGTTCCAGGTCGTCATCTCGCAGCGGTTCGACCACGAGGTGACGGCCGACCCGCTCGACGTCTACCGTGTGCTCCGGACCCTGAACCCGAGCCCGTACATGTACTTCCTGGCGCTGGCGGACACCGCCGACGAGCGGTTCTGGATCGTCGGCGCCTCGCCCGAGGCGCTGGTGAAGGTGCAGGGCGACCACGCCGTCACCCACCCGATCGCCGGGTCCCGCCCGCGTGGTGCCACGCCCGAAGAGGACGTCCGCCTCGGCGAGGACCTGCTCGGCGACCCGAAGGAGCGCGCGGAGCACCTGATGCTCGTCGACCTGTCCCGCAACGACCTGCAGAAGGTGTGCGAGCCGGGCACGGTCGCCGTCACCGAGTTCATGACGGTCGAGCGGTTCAGCCACATCATGCACCTGGTGTCGAGCGTCGAGGGCCGCATCCGTCCCGAGGCCTCGGCCATCGACGTGTTCCGGGCGACGTTCCCGGCAGGCACGCTCTCGGGCGCGCCGAAGCCCCGAGCGCTCCAGATCATCGACGAGCTCGAGCCCGCCAAGCGTGGTGCGTACGCCGGTGTCGTGGGCTACTTCGACTTCGCCGGGGACGCCGACCTGGCGATCGCGATCCGCACCGCCCTGATCAAGGACGGCGTCGCCCGCGTGCAGGCCGGGGCCGGCCTCGTGGCCGACTCGGACCCGGAGACCGAGCACGTCGAGGCGGTCAACAAGGCCGCGGCCCCGTTGCGTGCCGTCGCGACGGCGAACCGGATGCGCGAGGTCCGTTCGTGAAGCGGTCGCGCCCGATCGTCGTCGTCGCCGGACTCCTGGTCGCCGGCATCATCATGCTCGCGTGGACCCAGACCTGGTTCACCGTCCGCCTGCACGCGGGAGCGGCAGTCACCTCGACGGTCGCCGCCGACGGCGCAGCGGTCGTGCCGCAGTTCACCGCGCTGGCGATCGCGAGCCTCGCGCTGTTCCTCGCGATGACCATCGCCGGATGGGTGCTGCGCATCGTGCTCGCCGCCGTGGAGATCCTGCTCGGCCTCGGCGTGGTCGTCAGCGGCATCACCGCGGCCGCCGACCCGATCGCCGCTGCACGCGGCGCCGTGGGCGAGGTCGCCGGGGTGAGCGACCTCGGCGCCGTCCGGAGCGTCGTGTCGAGCGTCAGCGTGAGCCCGTGGCCCGCAGTCGGCATCGCGGGCGGCGTGCTCGCCGTGCTGCTGGGTGTCGTCGTCATCGTGGTCCAGCGCGCCTGGCCCGGACCGAGCCGGAAGTACGGAGCCGCGACCGCCGGAGCCGCCGCCGCGGCGAGGGCCGCGGCACCCGTCGAGCGCGATGCGGTCGTCGACTGGGACGACCTGAGCGCGGGCGTGGACCCCACCACCGTGGACGGCGCGGGCGCGGGGGCGCCGAGTGACGACACGGTAGGATCGACAGGGCGTCGCTCGACCGACGACGCCGGAGCAGAACGAGGAGCACCGTGAGCAACACTGAGCCCGCAGAACTCGGCGAAGGCCACTCGCCGGCCGCCTGGACCGCCGTCGTGATCATGCTGATCGGATTCGCGGCAGGCACGCTGTTCTTCTGGTTCGACCAGCCGTGGGGCGTCTGGGCCTCCGCTGGCGTCGTCCTCATCGGCCTCATCGTCGGTGGCGTGATGAAGAAGGCCGGCTACGGCGTCGACGGTCCGAAGTTCGTCCCCAAGCACCACGGCGAGTAGGGGTCTGCCGATGCCGAACGTGCTCGAGACCCTCGTCGCCGGCGCCCTCGAGGACGCCGCAGCCCGTCGTGTCGATCGCCCGTACGCGGACGTCGAACGCGACCTCAACCGGGTGGCGTCGCCCCTCGACGCCCTCGCGTTCCTGAGCCCGGGCGACCGGGTGAAGATCATCGCCGAGGTGAAGCGCGCCAGCCCGTCCCGCGGGGCGATGGCAGCGATCGCCGACCCCGCAGGCCTCGCCGCCGACTACGAACGTGGTGGCGCCTCGACGATCAGCGTCCTGACCGAGGGGCGCAAGTTCCTCGGCAGCCTCGCCGACCTCGAAGCCGTGAAGGCCCGTGTCGGGGTCCCCGTGCTCCGCAAGGACTTCATCGCCGACCCGTACCAGGTCATCGAGGCCCGGGCGTCGGGTGCCGACGTCGTGCTGCTCATCGTGGCGGCGCTCGAGCAGGCCCGCTTGGTCGAGCTGCACACGCTCGCCGAAGAACTCGGCATGCGCGTCCTGGTCGAGGCGCACTCCGGTGACGAGGTCACGCGTGGCCTGGACGCCGGTGCCCGCATCCTCGGCGTGAACGCCCGCGACCTCACCGACTTCTCGCTCGACCGCGACCTGTTCGGGTCGCTCGCCGACCGCATCCCCGACGGGGTCGTGCGCGTCGCCGAGTCCGCGGTCTCCGGTCCCGCCGACGTCGCCCACTACCGTGCAGCGGGCGCCGACGTCGTGCTGGTCGGCGAGGCGCTCGTGACGGGGAGCGACCCCGCCGCGACCCTCGCGTCGTTCATCGACGCCGCCGACCAGGCCTGACCGGCTCACCAGGCCGCCGAACCGCGGCCCGGTCCGCTCCACGCATCGAGGCCGCCGACCGCGGCCGCACGTTCCACCCGTCCGACGCGGCCGACCGGCCGCGTCGGACTCGTCCCGGGAGACACATCGTGACCTCACTCCGCGACCTGCACGGCCCCTACTTCGGCGACTTCGGCGGACGCTTCGTCCCCGAGTCCCTCGTCCTCGCGCTCGACGAGCTCGAGGCCGCCTTCCGTCAGGCCTGGGCGGACCCGGCGTTCCGTGCGGAACTCGACGCGCTGCACCGTGACTACACCGGGCGTCCGTCGATCATCACCGAGGTGCCGCGGTTCGCGAAGCACGCCGGTGGCGCCCGGATCATCCTGAAGCGCGAGGACCTGAACCACACCGGCTCGCACAAGATCAACAACGTCCTCGGCCAGGCCCTCGTCGCCCGCCGCCTCGGCAAGACCCGCCTGATCGCCGAGACCGGGGCCGGGCAGCACGGTGTCGCCACCGCGACCGCCGCAGCCCTGTTCGGCATGGAGTGCGTCGTCTACATGGGCGCCGTCGACACCGAGCGCCAGGCGCTCAACGTCGCGCGGATGCGCCTGCTCGGCGCCGAGGTGATCCCGGTCGAGACCGGTTCGCGCACCCTCAAGGACGCCATCAACGACGCCCTGCGCGACTGGGTCGCCAACGTCGAGTCGACGCACTACCTGCTCGGCACCGTCGCCGGTCCGCACCCGTTCCCCGAGATGGTGCGCGAGTTCCACAAGGTCATCGGCGAGGAAGCGCGCCAGCAGGTCCTCGACCGCATCGGTCGGCTGCCGGACGCCGTCGCGGCGTGCGTCGGCGGCGGCTCGAACGCGATGGGCATCTTCGAGGCGTTCCTCGACGACGAGTCCGTCGCGCTGCACGGCTTCGAGGCCGGTGGTGACGGCGTCGAGACCGGTCGGCACGCGGCGAGCATCACGCTCGGTCGCGAAGGCGTGCTGCAGGGAGCGAAGTCCTACCTGATGCAGGACGAGGACGGCCAGACCATCGAGAGCCACAGCATCTCCGCCGGGCTCGACTACCCGAGCGTCGGCCCGGAGCACGCGTACCTGGCGTCGATCGGCCGGGCGAAGTACCAGCCGATCACCGACACCGAGGCCATGGAGGCGTTCCGCCTGATGAGCCAGACCGAGGGCATCATCCCGGCGATCGAGTCGTCGCACGCCCTGGCCGGTGCCATCAAGCTCGGCAAGGAGCTCGGGCCCGAGGGCGTCGTGCTCGTGAACCTGTCCGGCCGCGGTGACAAGGACGTCGCGTCCGCCAGTCGCTACTTCGGCATCCTCGACGAGAACGCGGTGCAGCTGTGACCACGAACAAGACCGTCGCCCAGACGATCGACGCCGCCAACGCCGAGCGCGCCGGAGCCGTCGTCGGGTACCTGCCCGCCGGGTACCCGAACCTGCAGACCAGCGTCGACGCAGCCGTCGCCCTCGCCGAGAACGGCGTGGACGTCATCGAGTTCGGCCTGCCGTACTCCGACCCGGTCATGGACGGCCCCGTCATCCAGCGCGCAGCCGAGGAGAGCCTGGCGAACGGCTTCCGGGTCGCACAGGTCTTCGACGCCGTGCAGCAGATCACCGAGCGGGCCGACGTGCCGGTGCTCGTCATGACCTACTGGAACCCGGTGCTGCGCTACGGCGTGGACCGTTTCGCCGACGACCTCGTCGCCGCGGGAGCCGCCGGTCTCATCACGCCCGACCTCATCCCCGACGAGGCCACCGCGTGGACCGAGGCGTCCGAGCGCACCGGCCTCGACCGGGTCTTCCTCGCCGCGCCGTCCTCGTCGGACGAGCGCATGCGTCAGGCGGTGGAGTCCAGTCGTGGCTTCGTCTACGCCGTGTCGACGATGGGCGTGACCGGTGCCCGGGTCGGGGTCGACGTCGCCGCACGCACCGTCGTGTCGCGCCTGCGTGACGCCGGGGTCGAGCGCACCTGTGTCGGCCTCGGGATCTCGACGGCGGAGCAGGTCGGCGAGGTGCTCGAGTACGCCGACGGTGCGATCGTCGGGTCCGCGTTCGTCCGGGCCCTGGCCGACCTCGGTGTGCAGGGTGTGGCCGACCGGGCCGCCGACCTCGCCACCGGCGCCCGCCGCCGCTAGTCCAGTTCCTGTCGGGCCCGCGACCCGCGCTACAGTGAGCGAGGCCGACGCCACGTCGACCGCGCCCCGTCAGTTCCGAAAGGCGACAGCACCTCCATGCCCCTCCTGAGCATCCCGAGCCCGAGCACCGCCTGGCAGTACTTCGACCTGACCGCCTGGCTCCGCGACGCGTTCGGCTGGTCGCTGCCCCTCGACTTCCGCATCCACGCGTACGCGATCTGCATCCTGGTCGGGATCGTCGCCGCGGTCGTCCTCGCGAACCGTCGGCTCAACGCCCGGGGCGTCGAGCGATGGATCATCATCGACATCGCCATCTGGGCCGTGCCCGCCGGCATCATCGGCGGACGGCTCTTCCACGTGTTCACCCATGTGTCCGACTACTTCGGCCCCGGCATCGACCCGCTGTCGTTCCTGTACATCTGGGAGGGCGGGCTGGCCATCTTCGGCGCGCTGATCCTCGGGTCGGTCGGTGCCTGGATCGGGTGCCGCCAGGTCGGTCTCCGGTTCACGTCGTTCATCGACGCCGTCGTGCCGGGCGTCCTGCTCGCACAGGCCTTCGGACGCCTGGGCAACTACTTCAACCAGGAGCTCTTCGGCATGCCGACGAGCCTGCCCTGGGGGCTCGAGATCGACTCCAGCAACGCCGCGTTCCCGAAGGGCCTGCCCGAAGGCACGCTGTTCCACCCGACGTTCCTGTACGAGATCATCTGGAACGTCCTCGGCGTGGTCGTCATCCTGTTCCTGGCACGCAAGTTCACGCTGCAGTGGGGCAAGGTCCTCGGCCTGTACCTGATCTGGTACGGCGCGGGCCGCTCGGTGCTCGAGTCCATCCGCGTCGACACGAGCGAGACCTTCTTCGGCGTCCGCACGAACGTGTGGATGGCCCTCGCCGCGGTCGTCATCGGCATCCTGATCTTCGTGGTGCAGAGCCGACGGCACACCGGCAAGGAGCCGAGCCCCTACCTGCCGGGTCGCGGGCCTCGTCCGACCTCCGATGTAGACTCCGTAGACACCTTCTCGGAGCACGACGACGACGCAGCAGACGGCGTCACGAGTGACGAACCGGTCACGACCACCCGCTGAACCAGACGGTCTCCGCCACAAGCGGGGCCCAGCAACCTCGCCGGCCGCCAGGGCAACGACCACTGACGGCGGGCACGGGCACCAGTCCCGCCCGCTCGGGCGGAACGCACCACCGGGCCACCGCTGTCCCTGTTCCACTTCCTCGTGAGGACGGTTCCCCATGGCGCTCCAGCCAACCCAGCCCTCGGCACCGACGAGCCTCGTGCCGCCGCACCGCCGCTTCTCCGCGATCCCGGACGCCACGGGCATGTACGACCCGGCGAACGAGAAGGACGCCTGCGGACTGGCGATGGTCGCGACCCTGCGCGGCACGCCGGGGCACGACATCGTCGACGCGGCGCTCGGTGCGCTCCGGAACCTCGAGCACCGCGGTGCCGTGGGATCCGACGCGGGCACCGGTGACGGCGCCGGCATCCTGTGCCAGGTGCCGGACGAGTTCCTGCGGGACGTCGTACCGTTCGAGCTGCCGGCAGCGGGGGAGTACGCCGTCGGGACCGCCTACCTGCCGCTGGACGACGACGCCCGGCACGCGGTGAAGGGCGCCGTCGAACGACTCGCCCGCGAAGAGGGCCTGAAGGTCCTGGGGTGGCGCGAGGTCCCGGTGCGTCCGGAGGTCCTCGGCACGCTCGCCCGCGCCGCGATGCCGGCGTTCGAGCAGCTGTTCGTCGCCTCGATCCGGCACGACGTGCACGGGGCATCGTGGAGCGGCATCGCCCTCGACCGGCAGGCGTTCCGGCTCCGGAAGCGCGCCGAGCACGACAACGACCTGTACTTCATGTCGCTGTCGAGCCGCACCATGGTCTACAAGGGCATGGTCACGACGCTCCAGCTCGAGCCGTTCTACCCGGACCTGAGCGACGAGCGCTTCACGTCGAAGCTCGCGATCGTGCACTCGCGCTACTCCACCAACACGTTCCCGTCGTGGCCGCTCGCCCAGCCGTTCCGGACCATCGCCCACAACGGTGAGATCAACACGGTGCGCGGCAACCGCAACTGGATGCGGGCGCGCCAGTCGCAGCTCGAGAGCGAACTGCTGGGCGACATGGCCCCGCTGCTCCCCATCGTCAGCCCGGGGGCGAGTGACTCGGCCTCGTTCGACGAGGTCCTCGAGCTGCTGACCCTGACCGGTCGGACGCTGCCGCACGCCGTGTCGATGATGGTTCCAGAGGCGTGGGAGAACCAGGTCGGGATGGACCCGGACCTCCGGGCGTTCTACGAGTACCACTCGATGCTCATGGAGCCGTGGGACGGCCCCGCCGCGATCACCTTCACCGACGGGTCGCTCGTCGGCGCCACCCTCGACCGCAACGGCCTGCGCCCCGGCCGGTTCCTCGTCACCGACGACGGGCTCATCGTGATGGGCTCCGAGACCGGGGTCATCGACGTGCCGGCCGCCAAGGTCGTGCGCAAGGGCCGCCTGCGCCCGGGCCGGATGTTCCTGGTGGACACCGAGGCCGGCCGCATCATCGAGGACGACGAGGTCAAGCGCGAGCTCGCCGCCTCGGGTCCGTGGGCCGACTGGCTCGAAGCCGGCCGCATCAACCTGAACGACCTGCCGGAGCGCGAGCACATCGTGCACACCCCGGCCTCGGTCACCCGCCGTCAGCGGGCGTTCGGCTACACCGAAGAAGAAGTCCGCATCCTGCTCCGTCCGATGGCCGCGGCGGGTGCCGAACCGCTCGGTGCGATGGGGTCGGACACCCCGATCGCGGTGCTGTCGGAGCGTCCGCGACTGCTCTTCGACTACTTCACGCAGCAGTTCGCCCAGGTGACCAACCCGCCGCTCGACTCGATCCGCGAGCAGGTCATCACCTCGATGGGGATGGGTCTCGGTCCGGAGCGCAACCTGCTCTCCGCCGGTCCGGAGCACGCGAAGCAGATCACGCTCGACTTCCCCGTGATCGACAACGACCAGCTCGCCAAGGTCCAGCACTTCGAGACCGAGTCGGGTCGCCACCTGACCGTCACGATCAAGGGGCTGTACCGCGTCGACGCCGGCAAGAAGGCGATGCAGAAGCGCATCGCCGCCGTGTGCGACGAGGTCGACGCCGCGATCGAGTCCGGCAAGCAGTTCATCGTGCTGTCCGACCGCGACGGCAACGCCGAGCAGGCGCCGGTGCCGAGCCTGCTGCTCCTCGCGGCGGTGCACCACCACCTGATCCGCACCGAGCAGCGCATGAAGGTCGGGCTCATCGTCGAGGCCGGCGATGTGCGCGAGGTCCACCACGTGGCGACCCTGATCGGGTACGGCGCGTCGGCGATCAACCCGTACCTGGCGATGGAGACCTGCGAGAACCTGGTCCGCGCGGGCATGATCCCTGGCATCACCCCCGAGCAGGCGGTCAAGAACGTCATCAAGGCGCTCGGCAAGGGCGTGCTGAAGATCATGTCGAAGATGGGCATCTCCACGGTGTCCAGCTACGCCGGTGCGCAGGCCTTCGAGGCCGTCGGGCTCAGCCAGGAGTTCGTCGACAAGTACTTCACGGGCACCTCGTCGATCCTGGGCGGCGTCGACATCGACGTCATCGCCAAGGAGAACGCCGAGCGGCACGCCCAGGCGTACCCGCAGGACGGCGCGGTGCTGTCGCACGAGCGGCTGCAGATCGGGGGCGAGTACCAGTGGCGCCGTCAGGGTCCGCCGCACCTGTTCAACCCGGACACGGTGTTCCGCCTGCAGCACGCGACCCGTGCCCGCCGGTACGACATCTTCCGCGAGTACTCGAGCGCCGTGGACGACCAGTCCGAGCAGCTGATGACGCTCCGCGGGCTGTTCCGCTTCAAGCAGGGTGCGCGCAAGCCCATCGCGCTCGACGAGGTCGAGTCGATCGAGTCGATCGTCAAGCGCTTCAACACGGGCGCGATGTCCTACGGGTCCATCTCGAAGGAAGCCCACGAGACCCTCGCCATCGCGATGAACCGTCTCGGCGGCCGCTCGAACACGGGCGAGGGCGGTGAGGACGTCGACCGCTTGCTCGACCCCGAGCGCCGCAGCGCCATCAAGCAGGTCGCCTCCGGACGCTTCGGCGTGACGAGCATGTACCTGACGCACGCCACCGACATCCAGCTCAAGATGGCGCAGGGTGCGAAGCCCGGCGAGGGTGGTCAGCTGCCCCCGGCCAAGGTCTACCCGTGGGTGGCCCGCACCCGGCACGCCACCGCGGGCGTCGGCCTGATCTCGCCGCCGCCGCACCACGACATCTACTCCATCGAGGACCTCAAGCAGCTGATCTTCGACGTGAAGCGGGCCAACCCGGCCGCCCGCGTCCACGTGAAGCTCGTCAGCCAGTCCGGCATCGGTGCCGTCGCGGCCGGTGTGACGAAGGCCCTGGCCGACGTCGTGCTCGTGTCCGGCCACGACGGTGGCACCGGCGCCAGCCCGCTGAACTCGCTCAAGCACGCCGGCACTCCGTGGGAGATCGGCCTGGCCGAGACCCAGCAGACGCTCATGCTGAACGGCATGCGCGACCGGGTCGTCGTGCAGGTGGACGGGCAGATGAAGACGGGGCGCGACGTCGTCGTGGCCGCGTTGCTCGGAGCAGAGGAGTACGGCTTCGCGACCGCTCCGCTGGTGGTCGAGGGGTGCATCCTGATGCGCGTCTGCCACCTGGACACCTGCCCTGTGGGCGTCGCCACGCAGAATCCCGAGCTCCGCAAGCGCTTCTCCGGCAAGCCGGAGTTCGTCGTCAACTTCTTCGAGTTCATCGCACAAGAGGTCCGCGAGCTCCTCGCGGAGCTCGGCTTCCGCAGCCTCGACGAGGCGATCGGGCAGACCGACGCGCTCGACGTGGACCGCGCCGTGGAGCACTGGAAGGCGTCGGGCCTCGACCTCGCGCCGGTGCTCAAGGGACCGCACTTCGACGACGCGGAGCCGCGCCGCCACCACCGCGAGCAGGACCACGAGCTGGACCAGCACTTCGACGTGCAGCTCATCCAGCAGACCGCTGACGTGCTCGACCACGGCGGGTCGATCGCGCTCGACCTGCCCATCCGGAACACCGAGCGCGCCGTCGGCACCATGCTCGGCCACCAGGTGACCCTGCGACACGGGGAACACGGGCTGCCCAACGGTTCGATCGACGTCACGCTGCGCGGTTCGGCCGGGCAGTCGCTCGGCGCGTTCCTGCCGGCGGGCATCACGCTGCGCCTGATCGGCGACAGCAACGACTACGTCGGCAAGGGCCTGTCCGGCGGCCAGATCGTCGTCCGCCCCGACGCCGGTTCGGGCTTCGACCCGGCCGAGAACGTCATCGCCGGCAACGTCATCGGGTACGGCGCCACCCAGGGCAGCATGTTCATCCGCGGCATCGTGGGCGAGCGGTTCCTGGTGCGCAACTCCGGTGCCACGGCGGTCGTCGAGGGTGTGGGCGACCACGCGCTCGAGTACATGACGGGTGGACTCGCGCTCATCATCGGCGAGACCGGCCGGAACCTCGGTGCCGGTATGTCGGGTGGCACGGCGTACGTCCGGGGCCTGCGCCGGGAGCACGTGAACACCGACGCCCTGGCGACCGGCGAGCTCCGGCTCGAGGCGCTCGACAGTGCCGACGTCGAGATCGTCACCGACCTGCTCACCCGGCACGCCGACGAGACGGGGTCGACGCTCGCGTCCGACCTGCTGGCGTCCGGGGACCTGAGCGACTTCGTCAAGGTGCTGCCGCGCGACTACGCGGCGGTGCTCGAGACGCGCAGACAGGCCGTCGACGAGGGGCTCGACCCCGACGGTGACATCGTTTGGAATCGGATCATGGAGGTGACCGGTGGCTGAGCGTCACGCACGTCCGGAATCGACAGAGCCCATCACAACCCTGGAGGTGACCGGTGGCTGACCCCAAGGGATTCCTGAAGGTCCAGGAACGCGAACTCCCGCCCCGGCGCCCCGTGCCCGTGCGGCTCATGGACTGGAAAGAGGTCTACGAGCAGCAGGAGTCCGGTGTCCTGAAGCGCCAGGCCGGCCGGTGCATGGACTGCGGCGTGCCGTTCTGCCACCAGGGCTGCCCGCTCGGCAACCTCATCCCGGAGTGGAACGACCTGACCTGGCGCGGTGAGGGCCGTCAGGCGATCGAACGCCTGCACGAGACGAACAACTTCCCGGAGTTCACGGGGCGGCTCTGCCCGGCCCCGTGCGAGTCGTCCTGCGTGCTCGGCATCAACCAGCCGCCGGTGACCATCAAGCAGGTCGAGGTCTCGATCATCGACCAGGCGTTCCAGAACGGGTGGGTCACGCCGCACCCGCCGGAGCGCCTGACCGGCAAGACCGTCGCCGTGGTGGGCTCCGGCCCCGCCGGGCTCGCCGCCGCGCAGCAGCTCACGCGTGCCGGGCACACGGTCGCCGTCTACGAGCGGGACGACCGCATCGGCGGACTGCTCCGCTACGGCATCCCGGACTTCAAGATGGAGAAGCGCCAGATCGACGCGCGCCTCGCCCAGATGCAGGCCGAGGGCACCCGGTTCCGTGCCGGTGTCGAGATCGGCAAGGACATCACCTGGGACGACCTGAAGTCCCGCTACGACGCGGTCGTGGTCGCCACCGGTGCCACCGTGCCCCGTGACCTGCCGATCCCGGGGCGCGACCTCGAGGGCGTGCACTTCGCGATGGACTACCTGGTCCAGCAGAACAAGGCGAACGCGGGCACGACGGTCGACAACCAGATCACGGCCGAGGGCAAGCACGTCGTCGTCATCGGCGGCGGCGACACCGGTGCGGACTGCATCGGCACCGCACACCGTCAGGGTGCGCTGAGCGTGACGAACCTGGCGATCGGCAAGCAGCCGCCGCTCGAGCGTCCGTCCGACCAGCCGTGGCCGATGTTCCCGACCGTGTTCGAGATCACGAGTGCCCACGAAGAGGGCGGCGAGCGGCACTTCCTCGCCTCCACCGTCGAGTTCCTGTCGAACGACGCGGGTGAGGTCCGTGCGCTCCGGGTCGCCGAGACCGAGTACCTCGACGGCCGACGGGTGCCGAAGGCGGGCACCGAGCGGGAGATCCCGGCGGACCTCGTCCTCATCGCGATGGGCTTCACGGGCCCCGAGTCGGACACGATCGAGCCGCAGCTCGGCCTGCCGACCACGGGCTCCGGGTCGCTCGACCGCCGTGCCGACTACGCGACCAACGAGGCCGGCGTGTTCGTCGCGGGCGACGCGGGTCGGGGGCAGTCGCTCATCGTGTGGGCGATCGCCGAGGGCCGTGCCGCGGCCGCACAGGTGGACGAGTACCTCGAGGGCTCCACCATCCTGCCGGCTCCGGTCAAGGCGACCGACCGGGCGATCTCCGTCTGATGCCGGACGATCACGAGATGTCGGACCGCCACCAGATGTCGGACGGCCACCAGATGTCGGACCGCCACCGGACGACGGATCGCCGCCAGAAGACGGACCGTCTCCACCAGATGCTCACGCTCCCGTGAGCGTGAGGCCACCAGCACTCGGTAGGGTGCTGGTGGCCTCGCTTCGTTCCGCGCGGCCCCACAGCGCGGAAACCCAAGCTCCATCCACCACCACGAAGGAATCCATTGAGACGCGCAAAGATCGTTTCGACGCTCGGACCGGCAACGTCGGACTACGAGACCGTCAAGGAGATCATCGAAGCGGGCGTCGACGTCGCCCGCCTCAACCTCAGCCACGGTGACTACAGCGTCCACGAGGCCAACTACGTCAACGTCCGTCGTGCCGCCGAAGAGCTCGGCAAGCCCGTCGCGATCCTCGTCGACCTGCAGGGTCCGAAGATCCGTCTGGCCCGCTTCGCCGACGGCCCGCACGACCTGGCGGTCGGTGACATCTTCACCATCACGACCGAGGACGTCCCCGGCTCGAAGGAGATCTGCGGCACGACGTTCAAGGGCCTGCCGCAGGACGTCAAGCCCGGCGACCCGCTGCTCATCGACGACGGCCGCGTCCGCCTGCGTGTCCTCGACACCGACGGCGTCCGGGTCCGCACCGAGGTCGTCGTCCCCGGCACGGTGTCCAACAACAAGGGCATCAATCTGCCCGGTGTCGCCGTCAACGTCCCCGCGCTGAGCGAGAAGGACGAGGCCGACCTCCGCTGGGCGATCCGCCAGGGTGCCGACCTCATCGCGCTCTCGTTCGTCCGCAACGCGAGCGACGTCGTGCGTGCGCACGAGATCATGGACGAAGAGGGCAAGCGCCTGCCGGTCATCGCCAAGGTCGAGAAGCCCCAGGCCGTCGACGCGCTCGAGGAGATCATCGACGCCTTCGACAGCATCATGGTCGCCCGCGGTGACCTCGGCGTCGAGCTCCCGCTCGAGGCCGTCCCGATCGTGCAGAAGCGCGCCGTCGAGCTGTCCCGCCGCATGGCGAAGCCGGTCATCGTCGCGACGCAGATGCTCGAGTCGATGATCTCGTCGCCGATCCCCACGCGCGCCGAGACCTCCGACGTCGCGAACGCCGTGCTCGACGGTGCCGACGCGGTCATGCTGTCCGGTGAGACGAGCGTCGGTGAGTACCCGGTGCAGACCGTCCGCACCATGGCCCGCATCGTGGAGTCCACCGAGGACCACGGCCTCGAGCGCATCGCGCCGCTCGGCACCAAGCCGCGCACCCTCGGCGGTGCGATCACCCTCGCCGCCGTCGAGATCGCCGAGTTCACCGAGGCGTCGTACCTCTGCGTCTTCACCGAGTCCGGCGACTCGGCCCGACGCATGTCGCGCCTGCGCCACGGCCTGCCGATCATCGCCTTCACCCCGAACGAGGCCACGCGCCGCCGGATGGCACTCACCTGGGGCGTCCGTTCGTTCCTGGTGGAGCGCAAGACCCACACCGACGAGCTCTTCTCGCAGGTGGACGACGTCCTCCTCGAGAACGGCCTGGCCGCCCCCGGCGACCGCGTCATCGTGACGGCCGGGTCCCCTCCCGGCATCGAGGGCTCGACGAACGACCTCCGCGTGCACCGGGTGGGCGACGCCCACGCCGAGGCCGCCCCGGCGTACGTCCGGGACTGATCCGACGGATCCGTCGCCACCAGGGCGCGGGCGGGAGGCACGGTGCGCGCAGCACCGACCGCTTCCGGTCCGCGCCCTGCCGCGTCTCCACGGCCCTGGTGGTGACCGGACGTCGGCCGCAGGCGGCAGGATGGTCGCTGTGAGCCTCCGATCCGACACCCCGGCGCCGCGCGCCGACGTCCGCCGCTGGCGTCGTTACCTGGCCGACGAACGTGCCGAGGCGGCCGTGTACCGCAACCTCGCCGCGCGCCGTTCCGGCGAGGAGCGCGAGATCCTGGCCGCGCTGGCCGAGGCCGAGGGGCGGCACGCCGACCACTGGCTCGACCTGCTCGGCGACGACGTCGGCCGGCCGCAGCGGGGCAGCCTCCGGACCCGGGTGCTCGCCGCGCTGGCCAAGCGGTTCGGGTCGGTCTTCGTCCTCGCGCTCATGCAGCGCGCCGAGGACCGCTCGCCCTACGCCGACGACTCCGACGCGACCGCGCGGATGGCCGCCGACGAACGCATCCACGGCGAGGTCGTGCGCGGGCTCGCGAACCGCGGCCGGATGCGGCTGTCCGGCACGTTCCGCGCGGCGGTGTTCGGCGCGAACGACGGCCTGGTGTCCAACCTGGCGCTCATCATCGGCATCAGCGCCTCCGGGGCCGACCGGCACTTCGTGCTGCTGAGCGGCATCGCCGGCCTGCTCGCGGGCGCGTTGTCGATGGGTGCGGGGGAGTACGTCTCCGTCCGGTCGCAGCGGGAACTGCTCGAGGCGTCCGCGCCGCACCCCGAAGCCGGCAGGGCGGTGTCGGACCTCGACGTCGACGCGAACGAGCTCGCCCTGGTCTACCGGGCGCGTGGGATGTCCGAGGCCGAGGCGACCGAGCACGCGGCGCAGGTGCTGTCCGGCATCGGGGAGCGGCGGCCGGCGACCGGTCCGACCCCGGTCGCGGACGACCACGAGGCCGTCGGCACCGGGCTGAGCGCCGCCGTGTCGAGCTTCTGCTTCTTCGCCTCGGGCGCGGTCATCCCGGTGCTGCCGTTCCTGTTCGGCATGCAGGGCTGGGCTGCGATCGCGGTCGCCGGCGGGCTGGTGGGGATCGCCCTGCTCGGCACCGGTGCGGTCGTCGGCGTGCTGAGCGGCGCCTCGCCCACCAAGCGCGCGTTCCGGCAGCTCGCGATCGGCTTCGGCGCGGCGGTCGTCACCTACGTGCTCGGGTTGCTGTTCGGGACCGGCTCCGCATGACCTTGGTATTCATATACGAGATGTGAGATGCTGTTGAGATGGCATCCGATCGTCTTCCCCGGCTCGACCTCGCCCACGTGGACGGACTCCGGGGGATCCTCGCGATCCTCGTCGTCCTGGCGCACACCGCTCGGTTCACCGGGGTGGCCGGAGCGCTCGAGGAATCGATGCCCGTCGTCTGGCGCCTGCTCGACGCCGGCGACGTACGGGTCCCCGCCTTCGTCGCGATCTCCGGGTTCACGCTCATGATCGCGGTGGCTGGACGGCGGGACCTCGCCCTCGGCAGCAGCTACGTGGTGTTCGCGCAGCGGCGCATCCGACGGCTCGTGCCGCCCTACCTCGCCGCGCTGCTGGTCTCGCTCGCACTCATCGCGTTCGTGCCGGTGATGGGGGTCCCGCACGGCACGCTCTGGGACGACAAGCTCCCCGTGACTTTGCAGAGCATCGTGGCGCACGTCTTCCTGGTGCACAACTTCTCGCCGGACTGGATCACGACCATCAACGGGACGCTGTGGAGCCTGCCGATCGAGATGCAGCTCATGCTCCTGATGCCGGTGCTCCTGGTCGTCTGGCGACGCGTGCCGCCGCTCGTCCTCGTCGCACTGCTGTTCGTGTTGGCCGCGGTCTCCGTCCGGACCGGGGTCGGCGCGTGGTCGGCGCCCCACTTCCTGGGCATCTTCGCCCTGGGCATGTACGGCGCGTCCCTGGTCGTCGGCCCCGAGGATGAGCTGCGCCGCCGACGTCCCCGCCTCGCGCGGGCGCTCCTGCGTCACCAGCGCTCGACGCTGGTCGTCGCCACCGTGGTGCTGGTCGCGGCGTACGGCCTGGTCGTCGTGGCGCCCGGCGCCGTGTCCGGGGTCACGGTGGGTGTCGTGGTCGGCGTCGGATCGACCCTGCTCCTGATGGTCCTCGCCGAGGGGCAGCGGACGGGGCGCGCCGGGACGCACCGCGCGCGTGGGGTGCTCGGCGGCCGGCGCCTGGTCCAGTTCGGCCTGGTGTCGTACAGCGTGTACCTGGTGCACAGCCCCTTGCTCGCGCTCGGGAACCTGCTCCTCCTGCCGCTCGACCTGCCGACCCCGGTGCAGTTCGCGCTGATGCTGTTCGGTGTCGCCCCCGTCGCCGTCGCGCTCTGCGTGCTGTTCGCCGTGGTGGTAGAGCGTCCGTTCATGAACTCGCACCAACGCGCGCTGCTCGAGGGCGCCTTCGGCCGCCGCCGCCGCGACGGCGGTCAGCGTCGGACGGCGGCGCGCGGGGGGAGCAGCAGCAGCGCAGCGGCGCCGACGACGATGAGCGCGATGCCGGCGAACACCATGAAGACCGCGAGCGCGAGCACCGGGGCGACGAGCACGGCCACGCCGCCGAGGATCGACAGCACCCCGCTCACGAGCGTCGGCACGCGCGACGATCCCGGGTGCCCGACGAACCCACCGACGGTCGACACGATCCCCTCGATCACGAACCCGACACCGGCGAGCACCGCGTAGACGACGAGCGGGATCGCCGGGTCGAGCAGGGTCACGAGCCCCGCGACCGCGACCAGGCCGCCGACGATGCCGGACGTCCACCGCCACACCGGACGGGTGCCGTGCCCCCGCACCGCGGCGAAGACGCGCAGTGCCCCGGCCACGACGAGGTACACGCCGAACAGCAGCGCCACGAGCACGAGCGACGGGCGGGGCCAGACGATGGCCACGATGCCCAGTGCGATGGCGACGACGGCGGTGACGACGATGAACACCCGGAACGTCCTGACGGCACGAGAATCCACGAGCGCTCCTCCCTGATCGCCAGCGCTGGTGTCCAGCACGCTACCCGTCGGAGCCGCGGGCCGTGCAACGACCTGCAACCCCCGCGGTCGTACCGTGCGGAGCAGGCGCGCGACCCGTGCGCCCCGACAGCGTCGTCGAAAGGGCACCACCATGACCATCGCACCCTCGCCCACCAGCTACGCCGCACCCGGCGAGCCCGGCTCCCTGGTCGAGTACCGATCCCGGTACGACCACTTCATCGGCGGCGAGTACGTGCCGTCCGCCAGCGGGCAGTACTTCGAGAACCCCACCCCCGTCACGGGCAAGGTGTTCACCGAGGTGGCCCGCGGTGACTCCACGGACGTCGACCGGGCCGTCGCCGCCGGATGGAAGGCGTTCCCGGCCTGGGGACGGACGAGCGCGGCTGAACGTGCTGTCATCCTCAACAAGATCGCGGACCGCATGGAGGAGCACCTCGAGATGCTCGCCGTCGCCGAGACGTGGGAGAACGGCAAGCCGATCCGCGAGACCCTCGGCGCCGACATCCCGCTCGCGATCGACCACTTCCGGTACTTCGCCGGGGCGATCCGCGCACAGGAGGGCTCCGCCGGCGAGATCGACCACGACACCGTGGCCTACCACTTCCACGAGCCGCTCGGCGTGGTCGGGCAGATCATCCCCTGGAACTTCCCGATCCTGATGGCGGTGTGGAAGCTCGCACCGGCCCTCGCCGCCGGCAACTGCGTCGTCCTGAAGCCCGCCGAGCAGACCCCGGCGTCCATCCACGTGCTCGTCGAGCTCATCCGCGACCTGCTGCCCGCCGGGGTGCTCAACGTCGTCAACGGCTTCGGCATCGAGGTCGGCGCACCGCTCGCGCAGCACCCGGACATCCGGAAGATCGCCTTCACGGGGGAGACCACGACCGGGCGGCTGATCATGCAGTACGCCTCGCAGAGCCTCATCCCGGTGACGCTCGAGCTCGGCGGCAAGAGCCCGAACGTGTTCTTCCCCGACGTGGCGGCCGACAAGGACTCCTTCTACGACAAGGCGCTCGAGGGCTTCACGTTCTTCAACCTCAACCAGGGCGAGGTCTGCACGTGTCCGTCCCGGGCACTCGTGGCGAAGGAGATCTACGACGGGTTCGTCGCGGACGGCCTGGAGCGCGTCCGTGCCGTCAAGCAGGGCCATCCGCTCGACCTGTCGACGATGATCGGCGCCCAGGCGTCCAACGACCAGCTCGAGAAGATCCTGAGCTACATCGACATCGGCAAGCAGGAGGGCGCGAAGCTCCTGACCGGTGGCGAGCGCGCCGACCTGGGCGGCGAACTCTCCGGTGGCTACTACGTCACGCCGACGGTGTTCGAGGGCGACAACTCGATGCGGATCTTCCAGGAGGAGATCTTCGGGCCCGTGCTCGCGCTGACGTCCTTCAGCGGCTACGACGACGCGATCGCCACGGCCAACGACACCCTGTACGGGCTCGGCGCCGGGGTGTGGAGCCGGGACGTCACGACCCTGTACCGCGCCGGACGGGACATCCAGGCCGGGCGCGTGTGGTCGAACACGTACCACCAGTACCCGGCGGGTGCGGCCTTCGGCGGCTACAAGCAGTCCGGCATCGGGCGCGAGAACCACAAGATGATGCTCGACCACTACCAGCAGACGAAGAACCTGCTCGTCTCCTACGCAGACGGACCGATGGGCTTCTTCTGATGCCCGACACCGCACGCGTCGCGGTGACGCCGGCGGCGGGGGAGCTCCTGCGGACCCTCACCGCCCGGCACGGCCCGCTGATGTTCCACCAGTCCGGCGGCTGCTGCGACGGCTCGAGTCCGATGTGCTACCCCGTCGGCATGTTCCGGACCGGTCCGGGGGACGTCCTGCTCGGTGCGTTGCAGGTCGACGGGCTGGACCCGGTCGAGGTGTACATGTCGGTGTCGCAGTTCGAGTACTGGAAGTACACGCACCTGACGATCGACGTGGTCGACGGTCGGGGAGGCGGGTTCTCGGTCGAGGTCCCGGAGGGCAAGCGGTTCCTCACCCGGTCGCGGATGTTCGACGACGCCGAGCTCGCCGATCTCGGCCTGGTCCCGCGGGTGGCCCGGACGTAGGCTGACCGCACGCGTCGCGACGGAGCGGCGGGCGGGGTCGATCGGAGGACGCATGCGCGCACCCGGTCGGCTCCGCCCGCTCGTCGCCGCATCGTGGCAACGGTCCGCCCGGGTCGACCCCGACGCCGCCCCGGTCCTCGCCCTCGGCGACGACGAACTCGACGCCGTCCGGCACGACGGCCCCTTCGCCACCCTGCTGCCGGTGGTCCGCCGGCTGCTGCTCGACGACTCCCGCTCGGCCGGGTGCGTCGTCGCCGTCGCGGACGCCGCGGGCCGTCTCGTCTGGGTCGACGGCGCCCGCTCCACGCGTCGCGCCGCCGAGGACATGGGCTTCGTCCCCGGGGCCGACTGGTCGGAGGACCGCGTCGGCACCAGCGCGCCCGGCACGGCACTGCGCCTGGACCGTCCGGTGCAGATCCGCTCCGACGAGCACTACGCGAACGCCGTCAAGCCGTTCTCGTGCACGGCCGTCCCGGTGCACGACGTGAGCGGTGCCACCGTCGGGGTGCTCGACCTGACGGGCGACGACCGCGCCGTCGAGCGGCACACGCTGTCGCTGCTCGCCGCCACGGTCGCCGCCGCCGAGGCCCAGCTCGCCCTCGCCGCGGCCCGCCCACGCGCGCGGACACCCCGCGCGCCGTCGGCCGAGCTGACCGTGCTCGGGACCGACACCGCCGTGCTCCGTGTCTCCGACCGCCGGGTCGAGCTGTCCGCCCGGCACTCGGAACTGCTCGTCGTGCTCGCCGCGCACCCCGGCGGCCTCGCGGCGACCGACCTCGCCGCCGCCGTCTACGGCGACCCGGGCGCGGTCGTCACCCTGCGCGCCGAGGTGGTGCGGCTCCGCCGGGTCCTCGCGCAGCACGCGCCGGGCGTGACGGTGACGTCGCGGCCGTACCGGGTGACCGGGGTCCGGACCGACGTCGACGGCGTGCTGTCCGCGCTCGAACGCGGGGCGCGCCTCCAGGCCGTCGACCGGTACGCCGGACCGGTCCTGCCGGGCTCCGCCGCACCCGGCGTCGACGCGGTCCGTGACCTGGTGCGGCTGCGGTTCCGTGAGTCCGTCGTCGCCGACGGCGGCGTCGACGCCCTGCTCGCGTGGGCACGCACGCCGGACGGCGCGACGGATGCGTTCGTCCTCCGCGCGCTGCTCGCGGTGCTGCCGCGGCGATCGCCGCGACGGGCCGGTCTCGTGGCGGCGATCGAGGCGCTCGAGGGTTCCGGAGACGCTCGGGACGACCAGGCCGGGAGGCGCGCCCCGCGCGATCGGGATCGCTGACGGCGCGCGCTCCCCGGCTCGGTGATCAGGAACCGGAGGCCGGCGCAGGGGTCGTGGTCGCGTCGGGAGCTGCCGGGGCGGGTGCCGTGGCCTTCCCCGTCGCGCCGTCCTCCGGCGGGGTCGGCGCCGTGGGCTTCGCACCCTCCTTCGGCGGGGTCGGCGCCTTCCCGTCGGCGCCCTTCGGCGGGGCGGGGACGGTCGCGTGCGCACCGGCGTCCGGGAGCGCCGTGCAGCCGGGCGCCGTCGCGGGCCCGCCCTCGGGCGGTGCGGGCACCGTCGCGGTGTCGCCGTCGGCCGGAGCCGGGGCCGGCGTGGTCGCACCGGTCGGTGCGCCGGTCGGGGTGCCCTGCGCCGGGGAGGTCGTGGCTGCGTTCGCCGTGGCGATGCCGAACCCGCCGAGCACCAGGACCGCGGCCGCGGCCGTGCCGATGCCGACCCGTCGCAGGAGCGCCCCGCGTCGTCGGGTGGGAGTGGTGGTCGAGTCGTCTCGTTCGTCGTGCATGGTGGTCACCGTTCGTCTGTCCGAGCGGATCCGGGTGATCCGCCGCTGCAGACGACGCTCGAGTCCGAATCTGAAGCATGCCTGAAGCACAGGGGTTCTCCAGCGTCCTCCATGCTCGGTGGCCGTCGGAGCGCCGTACGGTGTCCGCCGTGCCTGCTCCCGCCCGAATCCTGGTCGTCGACGACGACGACTCCATCCGCACCGCGGTCGCGACCACACTCCGCGCCGAGGGCTTCCTCGTCGCCGAGGCCGGGGACGGACGGGACCTCGTCGACGACCTGCGACGCAGCGCCCCCGACCTCGTCCTGCTCGACTGGATGCTGCCCGGACCGAGCGGCATCGTGCTCGCCGGACGGGTGCGTTCCGCCACGGACGCCGCCGTCGTCATGATGACCGCGCGGGACGAACTCGACGAGCGGTTGCGCGGTTTCGCCGAGGGGGCCGACGACTACGTGGTGAAGCCGTTCGCGATGGCCGAACTGGTCGCCCGCGTGACCGCGGTGCTCCGACGGCGTGGCCGGATCCCCTCGGTCGTCGAGGTGGGTGACCTCGTGCTCGACCCGGACGCCGCCACCGCCCGCCGCGCCGGGGTGCTGCTCGACCTCACCGCGACGGAGTTCCGCCTGCTGCGCTTCCTGGCCGAGAGCCGGGGCCGGACGGTGTCCAAGGGACAGATCACGACCCAGGTGTGGGGGTACGACGACGTCGCGGCGAACGTCGTCGAGGTCCACCTCAGCGCCCTCCGGCGGAAGATGGAGGCGCACGGACCACGCCTCGTGCACACCGTCCGGGGCATCGGGTACCGGCTCAGCGACGAGCGGACCGCAGCGTGAGGGCTGAGGCCGGGCGCCTGCGGACCACCTCGCTGCGGCTGCGGACCGTCGTCGCCATCGTGGTCCTGCTCGCCGTCCTGCTCGCCGGGCTGACGATCGCGGTCGAGGGGCTGCTCGGCGTCCGGCTCCGCGCCCAGGCCGAGGACCGCCTGCGCGACCGTGCGTCGGCCGCTGCGGCGCTCGTCGGCACCGTCGACGCCGAGGACCTGGCCGACCGGCTCTCCGCGCAGGGACTCGCGGTCCGGATCGTCCAGCCGGACGGGGACGCCGTCGAGGCCGGACCGACACCGGACCAGCTCCGCGCCGGTCCGCCCGACCCCGGTTCCCTCCCCGTGACGGTCCCGCGAGGCAGCGGGGGCGTCGGACGGACACCCACCGATCCGGCCACGCCGGCGCCCGCCGACGACGGCGCCACGATCACGTCGTCGTCGGTTCGCGAGGACGACGGTGTCCTCACCCTGGTGAGCCGGCTCGACGACGGCACCCGGATCACCCTCACCGCCGGCACCCGTGACGTCCAGGACACGCTCGTGCAGCTCGGCTGGGTGATGGGCGGCGCCTCGGCGGCGTTCCTCGGCATCGCCGTCCTCGGCGTCGTCCTGGTCGTCCGACGGTCCCTGCGACCGCTCGACCAGATGGCGACGACGGCGCGGTCGATCGCCGGCGGTGACCGTGGTCAGCGACTCCGACCCTCGCGCCGCGACACCGAGATCGGTCGCGTGGCCGTCGCCCTGGACGAGATGCTCGACGCGGTCGAGGGCGCCGAGCGTGACGCCGTCGCCGCAGAGGCCCGCGTCCGGTCGTTCCTCTCCGACGCCGCGCACGAACTGCGGACACCCGTCGCAGGGGTCCGCGCGGCCGCCGACACCCTGGTGCGGGGTGGCGCCGGTGACGACCGGACCCGCGAGGTGCTCGCCGTGCACGTCGTCCGGCAGGCCGACCGGGCAGCTCGGCTCATCGAGGACATGCTCACGATGGCCCGGCTCGACCGCGGGATCGAACTCGACCGGCAGGTGGTCGAGCTCGGGGCGTTCCTGGCGGCCGAGGGAGACCGGCTCCGGCTCCGGCTGCCCACCCTCGAGCTCGACGTCGTCGTGCCCGAGCACCCGGTGGAGGCCGACGTCGACGCCGAGCGGATCGCCCAGGTCCTCGGCAACCTCGTCGACAACGCGGCACGTGCGGGCGGTGCGACGGGACGGGTCGTCGTCAGCCTCGACGACCGCGGACCCGGCCCCGTGGTACGGGTCGAGGACGACGGGCCGGGGATCCCCCTGGAACACCGTGAGCGGGTGTTCGACCGGTTGGTCCGGCTCGAGGCCGCACGGGACGCCCGCTCGGGCGGAGCGGGGCTCGGGCTCCCCATCGCACGGGGCATCGCCGAGGCGCACGGCGGCGGGCTGCGGTACGGCGAGGAAGGCACGCTGGGCGGCGCCGTGTTCGAGTTGTCGCTCCCGGCGGCGACCGGGGTGGTGCGCGCGTCCTGCTAGCCTGGAGTCCTCGCGAGTGTGGTGGAATCGGCAGACACGGGGCACTCAAAATGCTCTGCCTCACGGCGTGCGGGTTCAAGTCCCGCCACTCGTACGAAATTGCTCACGGCGTGCGGGGCAGTTCGGACCCGCGTCCCGCCACTCGTACCAAGCTGCCCATCCGTCTGATCGATCTGCGTGGTCTGGGATGCGGCAGTTCCGTCGTCTAGTAGGCTTTCGTCCGTGAGTGACACAGAAGCAACAGCACCAGCACCCCGTCGCGTCGTCGTCGCCGAGGACGAGTCGCTCATCCGCCTCGACATCGTGGAGATCCTCCGCGACAACGGGTTCGACGTCGTCGGTGAAGCCGGAGACGGCGAGACCGCCGTCCAGCTCGCGACCGACCTGCGTCCCGACCTCGTCGTGATGGACGTCAAGATGCCCCAGCTCGACGGCATCTCCGCAGCCGAGAAGCTGTCCAAGAACCACATCGCTCCCGTCGTCCTGCTGACCGCGTTCAGCCAGAAGGACCTGGTCGAGCGTGCCACCGAGGCCGGCGCGCTGGCCTACGTGGTCAAGCCCTTCACCCCGAACGACCTGCTCCCCGCGATCGAGATCGCCCTCTCGCGGTACCAGCAGATCATCACGCTCGAAGCCGAGGTCGCCGACCTCGTCGAGCGCTTCGAGACCCGCAAGCTCGTCGACCGTGCCAAGGGCCTGCTGAACGAGAAGATGGGCCTCACCGAGCCCGAGGCGTTCCGCTGGATCCAGAAGGCCTCGATGGACCGCCGCCTGACCATGCACGATGTCGCCAAGGCGATCATCGAGCAGCTCAGCGCCAAGAAGTAGCGGACGCCGCAGCACAGCACCGTCGCTCACGGAACGCCGTCGGACCCCCCGGGGTCGGCGGCGTTCCTGCGTCCGAGGGCGGGGCATGGGGCGCGACCACCTGGCAGGCTGGAGGCATGGACGACGTGGTGATCCGGGCCTCCCGGCTTGACGACATGCCGGCGGTGGCCGACCTGCGGTGGCGGTGGAGCGTGGACGAGGGCGGCCGCTCACCGGCGCAGACGCCGGAGGAGTACCGCAGGGCGATGACGGAGTTCGCTGCCCGGCACCGGGAGTCGCACCGGTGCGTCGTCGCCGAGCGGGACGGCGTCGTGCTCGGCATGGCGTGGTTGGCGGTGCACCCGCGGCCGCCGGCGCCGAACGTGGACGGCGACCGGTTCGCCGCCGAGCTGCAGACGGTCTACGTGCACCCGGAGCTGCGCGGTTCCGGCGTCGCCGGACGGCTCGTCACGGCCCTGCTCGAGGTCGCGGACGAACTCGGCGCGGAGCGGACGTCGGTGCACTCGAGCGTGGACGGCGAGCGGCTCTACCGGCGGCTCGGCTTCGGCGACGCCCGCCTGCTGCTGCAGCGGCCGCCCGAGGACTGAGCGGCCGGTCGGCCCGTCGGTCAGCGACGCTCGCGGATCATGTTCGTGATCCGGACGGTGGAGCAGCGGCGACCCTGGTCGTCGGTCAGGACGATCTCGTGGGTGGTGAGCGTGCCGCCCAGGTGGATGGCGGTGCACGTGCCCGTGACCAGGCCGCTCGTGGCACTCCGGGAGTGCGAGGCGCTGAGCTCGATGCCGACGGCGTAGCGGCCGGGCCCGGCGTGCACGTTCGCGGCCATCGACCCGAGGCTCTCCGCGAGGACGACGTAGGCACCGCCGTGCAGCAGGCCGACCGGCTGGCGGTTGCCCTCGACGGGGATCGAACCGACCGCTCGCTCCGCCGAGAGCTCGGTGATGACCATGCCCATCTTCTCGGCCAGCTCGCCCGTGCCGCGGTCATCGAGGCGGGGGTCGATCGTGGTCGAGGTGGTGTCGTCGGTCACGGTCTGCGTCGACCTTCCGTGTCAGCGGGCGTCGGTAGGCTGTCCGGGTGTCGGACTCCGCAAAGCCTACCCTCATGGTCATCGACGGCCACTCGCTCGCCTTCCGGGCCTTCTACGCGCTGCCGGTCGACAGCTTCGTGAACCGCGAGGGGCAGCACACCAACGCGATCCACGGCTTCATCTCGATGCTGCTGATGCTCCTGCAGCGCGAGAAGCCCACCCACCTGGCGGTGGCGTTCGACATCTCCCGGTTCTCGTTCCGCACGCGTGAGTACGCCGAGTACAAGGGCACCCGCTCCGAGACACCGGCCGAGTTCAAGGGCCAGATCCCGCTGCTGCAGCAGGCGCTCGAGGCGATGGGCATCACCACCGTCACGAAAGAGGACTACGAGGCCGACGACATCCTCGCGACCCTCTCCAAGCAGGGCTCCGACCAGGGGTACAAGGTCTACGTGGTCTCGGGCGACCGCGACTCGATCCAGCTCGTCAACGACGACGTGACGCTGCTGTACCCGTCGGTCCGCGGTGTCTCCGAACTCACCCGCTACGACCGCGACAAGGTCTACGAGCGGTACGGCATCGAGCCGCACCAGTACCCGGACATCGCGGCCCTCGTCGGCGAGACCAGCGACAACCTGATCGGCATCGACAAGGTCGGCGAGAAGACCGCGGTCAAGTGGGTCACCCAGTACGGGTCGCTCGACGGTGTCCTCGAGCACGCCGACGAGATCAAGGGCGTCGTCGGCAACAACCTGCGTGAGCAGCGGGACCGTGCCGTGCGGAACCGCCGGCTCAACCGCCTGGTCACCGACGTCGAACTGCCCGTCGGTCCGGCCGACGTCGCACTCCGTCCCGTCGACGAGAACGCGGTGCGCGAGCTCTTCGCCAAGCTGCAGTTCCGCACGCTGCTCGACCGCGTGTTCAAGGTCGCCGGGTCGGGCGAGCCCGCAGAACCCTCGGCCGAGGGCACCGTCGACGACGGTGCGCCGACCCCGCCGCCCGTCAAGACCCTGATCGACGAAGAGCTCGGCTACTGGCTCGAACGCCGGAACGCGACCGAGGCGGCGAACGGCTACGGCGTCGCGGTCGAGGTCATCGACGGACGCCTCAGCGCCATCGGCATCGCGACCCACGACGACGCCGTGCTCGTGCCGGGTGGCAGCGGTGCCCAGGACTACGAGCAGCTCTCGGCCTGGTTCGCGTCCGACGCACCGAAGCACTTCCACGACGCCAAGGCCGCGATCAAGGCCCTCGGCACCGCCGGCTTCGTGGTGAACGGCGTCGCCGGCGACGCCCGGATCATGGGGTGGCTCGCACAGCCCGGCAAGCAGGGGCAGCCGCTGTCCGACCTCGTCTACCAGGAGCTCGGCGAAGAACTGCCGACGGCCGACCCGAACCAGCTCGTCCCCGAGACCGACCCGGTCAACGTCGGGGTGCACGCCTGGTTCGTGCTCCGCGTCACCACGGCCCTGCGTGCCCGGATCGACGCGTCCTCGCTGCAGGTGCTCGACGACATCGAGCTGCCGCTCGTCTCGGTGCTCGCGGGCATGGAGACCATCGGCGTCGGCATGGACCGTCCGGTGCTCACGGGCCTGTCGAAGGAGCTGGGGGAGCGCGCCGCCGAGCTGGCGCAGCAGGCGTTCGCCGAGATCGGGCACGAGGTCAACCTCGGGTCGCCGAAGCAGCTGCAGGAAGTCCTGTTCACCGAGCTCGCGATGCCGAAGACCCGCAAGACCAAGACCGGGTTCTCGACCGACGCCGCGAGCCTGGCCGACCTGCAGGAACAGCACCCGCACCCGTTCCTCGGGCTCCTGCTGCAGCACCGCGACGCCACGAAGCTCCGGCAGATCGTCGACACCCTCGACGCCGCCGTGGTCGACGGGCGCATCCACACCCGGTACGAGCAGACCGGCACGAGCACCGGCCGGGTGTCGTCGACCGACCCGAACCTGCAGAACATCCCCGTGAAGACCGCCGTCGGTCGCCGGATCCGCTCGGCGTTCGCGGTCGCCGAGCCGTACACGACGCTCGTCACCGCCGACTACTCGCAGATCGAGATGCGGATCATGGCGCACCTCTCCGGCGACCCCGGGCTGATCCAGGCCTTCAACGAGGGCGAGGACCTGCACCGCTTCGTCGGCGCCCGGGTCTTCGGTGTCGACCCGTCCGAGGTCTCCAACGAGATGCGCACGAAGGTCAAGGCCATGTCCTACGGCCTGGCGTACGGGCTGAGCGCGTTCGGGTTGTCGAAGCAGCTGCGCATCGAGCAGTCCGAGGCCCGCACGCTCATGACCGAGTACTTCTCCCGCTTCGGCGCCGTACGCGACTACCTGCGCAACGTCGTCGAGCAGGCGCGTGAGGACGGCTACACCGAGACGATCTTCGGTCGCCGTCGTCCGTTCCCCGACCTGAAGAGCCCGAACCGGGTGCTGCGCGAGAACGCCGAGCGGGCCGCGCTGAACGCACCGATCCAGGGTTCCGCCGCCGACATCATCAAGATCGCGATGCTCGGGGTCGCCGACGACCTGCGCGACGACGAGCTGGAGTCCCACCTGCTGCTCCAGGTGCACGACGAGCTCATCCTCGAGGTCGCTCCCGGCGAGCAGGAGCGCGTCGAGGAGATCCTGCGCACCCGGATGGGCAACGCCGCCGAGCTGACGGTGCCGCTCGACGTGTCCGTCGGCGTCGGCCGCAACTGGGAGGACGCCGCGCACTGACGCGGGGCCGCCGGCCCTGGTGGTGACGGTCGACGGACAGGAGGCGCGGTGCCAGCTGGCACCGCGCCTCCTGT
>NZ_MJGM01000022.1:0-107233 GCF_001864905.1 Curtobacterium sp. MCBA15_007 | reverse complement strand
TGGATCGCGGGGGTCGCGGCCTGGGCGGAGGAGATGCCGAACGCGGCACCGCCCAGGACGAGGGCGCCGGTGGTGGCGAGGGTGATGGAGGTCTTGAGGCTCTTGCGCATCGTGATCAGTCCTTTGCTGTTGTCGCGCTCGGCGCGGCTGCTGTGTGCGCGCCGAACACACCCTGGTGCAGGGTGGAGAACCAGCGGTGTGCGGCTGGTGAGCGCTCCGGGTGGTTCCCGGTCGTTGCAGGTGATTCGGCACCCTCTGGCGAAGGGTTTGGACGGATCTGACGTCGTTACCGCTCTGTGACCTTTCGGCTGCTGCGGGTCAGGACGCCTTACCGGACGGGAGGCGCGGTGCCAGGCCGCCACGGGCCTCCCGTCCGTCGCGCAGTCGCGTCAGTGCTGCCCGCCGCGCAGGCGGCCGATGCCGAGCACGATGCCGACGACGACCATGCCGAGCACGAGGCCGGCCACGGCCGACACGGCCGTGTCGGCGATCCAGACGACGACGGGGCCGGCGGCATCGAGCGCGTGCTCGATCCCGTGCAGCAGGTCGTACGGTCCGTGCCAGATCGTCTCGGCCAGGTTCGCGATGACCAGGTGTCCGCCGACCCAGAGCATCGCGACGGTGCCGATGACGCTGATGACCCGGAAGACCATCGGCATCGCGCGGACGATCCTGGCACCGATCCGGCGGGTGCGGCGGACCGAGTTCTTCATCATCTGCAGGCCGATGTCGTCGACCTTGACGAGCAGCGCCACGGCGCCGTAGACGACCGCCGTCATGACCAGGCCGATCACGATCAGGGCGCCGAGCGTCGGCCAGAGCCCGAGGTCGGGGTCGAGGCCCGCCAGCGCGATGAGCATGATCTCGGTGCTCAGGATGAGGTCGGTGCGGATGGCGCCGAAGACGAGCTTCGGTTCGGTGACGGCCTCGTCGGACCCGCCCTCGTGGTGGACACCGAACCACTCGGTCACCTTCTCGGCACCTTCGAAGCACAGGTAGGTGCCGCCGAGCAGCAGCAGCCAGGGCAGCACCCCGGGGGCGAACGCCGTCAGCAGCAGGGCCAGCGGGATGATGATGACGAACTTGTTGAACAGGCTGCCGAGGGCGATGCGCCCGACGACCGGCAGTTCGCGGGCGGGCTCCAGGCCCTGCACGTACTGGGGTGTGACGGCGGCGTCGTCGATGACGACCCCCGCGGTCTTCGCGCTGGCCTTGAGGGCTGCGGAGAGGATGTCGTCCACCACGGCGAGCAATCCGACTGACAATGCGTTCTCCACTCGTCTGACCTGTGACGGTGCACAGCGTAGTGGCCGCGGAGCATCCTGAACGCCAGCCGCGGGGCGTCCGTAGGCTCGCGACATGGCTGACTTCACCGCATCCCAGGCCGCCGTCGTCCGGATCGAGCGTTCCGAGCAGGGCCGCTGGGACCTCTCCGTGATCAGCGACGCCGGTGTCGCGATGGGCCACGGCGTCTACTTGTTCGACGCAGCGCACGACGACGCCGAGGACGAGCGGGCCGCGGCACTCGACTTCGTGCGCGAGTACGGCTTCCGGTTCGAGCCGGACGCCGTGCAGGCCGACGGCCCCGACGCCTTCTGGGCGCCGCTGCTGCCGTCCGACCAGCAGTAGGCGCTGCTGCGCGCGGGAGTCAGCGCGGGACTCAGCGCGCCGAGTCCTCGAACCCGATCAGCCAGGCGACCCCGAAGGCGTCACGGACGGTGCCGTCCCAGTCGCCCCACGGTCGCTGCTGCAGTGGGTCGACGACCGTGCCGCCCTCGGCGAGCTGGTCGAACCACCGGCGCAGGACGTCCGGTTCCGCGGCGCCGAGCAGTGAGAAGAGCAGCCCCGTCGCCGAGAACGGGGTGTCGCCCTCGCCCTCGCTCGCGTCCGCGGCGAACAGCTGCAGCTCGCCGGTGAGCTGGCCGTGCGCGACGGCGTCGGCCGGGCCGTCCGTGCGGGAGCAGTCCGCGTAGGTCGCGATCTGCACCTGGCCACCGAACACCCGCTGCCAGTGCTCGAGGGCCTGCCTGGCGGTGCCGGCGAACTGGAAGTACGGCGCGGGTCCGGTCGTGTGCATGCCCGGCAAGGTACTCCGGAGTGCGGACTGGGCGTTCGTCAGCCGAGCAGTGCCAGTGCGCGACGGCTGGGAGACGCCGTCGTCACGCCGAGACGCCTCCGGAAACGGTGGCGTCTCGACGACTTCCCGGCGTCGGGCGGACACGACGGCGTGTCAGCCACCCGGCCACGATGCGGACGGGAGGCCCGTGGGGACGCCGCCACGGGCCTCCCGTCCGGCACCGGGGCACGCGCACGGCGCGACGTTCCTTCCCATTGCGCCTGCGCTGGAAAGCGGAAACGGGCGTACCTGGCGGGAAGTTCCTGCCAGGTACGCCCGATTCGACCAGGTACGCCCTGCGCCCCCGGCTCAGGACGCGAGCGCGGCCATCTCGCGCACGACCGCACGGAGCCGGTCGGCGAGCTCGTCGTTGCTCCGCACGGTCTCGCGGTGCGCGACCTCGCTGAGCGCCGACATCACCAGGGTCACGGCGGTGCGGGCGGTCTGCGCATCCGTGCGAGTGCCGACGACGCTGAGCAGGGACTGGCGCGACTCGGCCATCCACTGCATCACCATCGACGACATCTCCGGCCGGAGCACGAGCAGCTCCTTCATGCGCCTGCGGTCCTGCGAGAGCGGCACGGTCGCCGCGACCAGGGTGCACAGGTCGGCGACCAGGGCGCCGTCGGCCTCGGCGAACCAGGCCGCTGCGCGCTCCGGCACCTCGACCGAGTCGAGCCCGAGTGCCGCGTGCGCCTTCGACGAGAAGTAGTTGAAGAAGGTGCGGGGCGAGACGTCGGCGTCGGCGCAGATCTGCTCGACCGTCACGCCGTCGAGCCCGTGCGCGGACACGAGCGTCAGTGCCGCGTCGTGCAGCGCCTGCCGGGTCTGCTGCTTCTTCCGTTCACGCAGCGTGCACGGCTCCGTTGCCGCAGCCGCTGCCGGGGTGGTGATCACGTGGACTCCTGGTGGATCGATGTGGGTGGGAGGGGCGCCCGCCCGGAAAGGGGGCACGGGCGGACGCCCCGGTCGGTCACCGACGGTGCGTCGGCGCGGATCCGGTCGAACCCGAGCCGGTCGGCACGGACCCGGTCATCGGGCCCGTGAACGAGCCGGCCTCGGCGGCGGCGGCGCCCGCCTCGGCCTCGAGCTGCGCCTCGGCGGACATGTCGGCCTGCTCCTGCAGCGCGGAACGCTGGCGCAGCGGCGGCACCCGGAAGAACCAGGTCAGCACGAACGCGAGCAGGATGACGCCGAGACCGACCCAGTAGATCGTCACGGACGAGGCGTTGAAGCCCGCCATGAACGGCCGGGTCAGGCGGCTGTCGGCACCGGTCAGGAACGAGGTGTCGTTCGTGCTGGTGGCGCTGTCGCTCGTGGTGTTGCCGTCGTCGATCTTCTTCGCGAGCTCCGGGGTGAGCTCGTCGACCCAGTAGGAGCGCTGCGCAGCGTTCGACCAGTCGACGGACACCGTGCCGTCCTGCACGCTGGCGTGCGCCTGGTCGGCGACCTGCTCGAGGGCGGACTGCTCGGCGGCCGGCGTGGCCGCGGCGACCTGCTGGTCGATCACGGTCTGCGCTGCCGCTGCGGGCACGGCACCCGCGGCGACCTGCTGCTGCACGGCCGCGGTGACCTGCTCGGTGACCGCGGCGTCGGCGGCCTGCTTCGCCTTGGCCGAGGCGGCGTCGAGCTGTGACTGCACGGTCTTCGTCAGCGGGGTGACGACGGGCGTCCAGATCTTGTCCATGGCGCCCTGGTTCGCCTTCGCGCTGGCGACGGTCGGGTTGAGCGCGGCGTCGAGTGCCGGACCGAGGTCCTTCTGGTTCGCGGTCGCGGTCAGGATGTTCGCCGGCATCACCGAGAACAGGATGGACAGCAGCACGGCGGTGCCGAGCGTGCCGCCGATCTGGCGGAAGAACGTGGCGGACGACGTGGCGACGCCCATGTCACGGGCCTCCACCGAGCCCTGCGACGCCAGGGTCAGCGACTGCATGACCGATCCGAGGCCGAGACCGATGAGGAACATGCCGATCATCAGGAACCAGAGCGGCTTGTCGATCGACATGAACGTCAGGACGACGTAGCCGGCGGAGACGAGCGCGGTGCCGATGACCGGGAAGATCCGGTAGCGGCCGACGCGGGCGACGATCTGACCCGAGGTGATCGAGGCGATCATCAGCCCACCGACGAGCGGCAGGGTCGCGAAGCCGGACTCGGTCGGGGTGAGCCCCACGACGATCTGCAGGTAGAGCGGGATCGTGAGCATCGCACCGAACATCGCGAAGCCGACCAGGAACCCGATGACGGTCGCCATCGAGAACGTGCCCGAGCGGAACAGCTTGAGCGGGATGATCGCCGCGTCGCCCATCTTCGACTCGATGAGCAGCAGACCGATCAGCCCGACGACACCGACGACGTAGCAGGCGATGGCGGCGGGGGAGCCCCAGCCCCAGATGCGGCCCTGTTCGGCGACGAGCAGGAGCGGCACGAGGGTGACGATGACGGCGGTCGCGCCCCACCAGTCGACCTTCGGCTTCGCGTCGCCGGCGCCGTGCACCTTCGGCAGGTGCAGGAACACGATGACCATGAGCAGCGCCGCGACACCGATCGGCACGTTGATCAACAGGACCCAGCGCCAGCCGGTGATCCACAGGATCTCGGAGGAACCGGCGAGCAGACCACCGATGAGCGGGCCGATGACGGACGAGATGCCGAAGACGGCGAGGAAGTACCCCTGGTACTTGGCGCGCTCACGCGGGGCGAGGATGTCGCCCATGATCGCCAGCGGCAGCGACATCAGCGCACCGGCACCGATGCCCTGCACCGCGCGGAAGGCGGCGAGCATGAGCATCGAGGTGGACATCGACGACAGGACGGCGCCGAGGATGAAGACGACGATGCCGAAGATGTAGAGGGGACGGCGGCCGAAGATGTCGGAGAGCTTGCCGTAGATCGGCGTCGCGATCGTCGAGGTGATGAGGTACGCGGTGGTCACCCAGGCCTGCTGGTCGAGCCCGTGCAGGTCGTCGCCGATCGTGCGGATCGCCGTGCCGAACACCGTCTGGCCGAGCGAGGACAGGAACATGCCCGCCATCAGGCCGTAGATCACCAGGAGGATCTGACGGTGGGTCATCAGCGGCTGCTGGCCGGCGCTTCCGGAGGCCGCGGGGGCCTCGGCGGTGTGCCGACCGTGCTGCACCGAGACGGGTGCGGTGGCGGTCATCGAACTCCTTTTTCTGGCTGTGAAACTTTGCAGACCGCGCAACGATACATCTGTTGCTTCCGGCAAGCAACTAAATGTGCCCGCTACGCTGGGCGCGTGACCGACGACCGGCGTGCCGCAGAGCGACTCCTGCGATCCCAGCTCGACCGGCTGTGGGTCCGGCAGACCCTGCGCTCCTCGCTCATCGAGTCGCGCGGTGGGCTCGACCCGACCGCCCGCGTGATCCTGCGTGCCGTGGCCGGCCACGGCCCCGTCCGGGCGACCGCCATCGCCGACGCGACGGGGTTGTCCCGCCCGGTGATCAGCCGGCGGGTGGCCTCGCTGATCGAGGCCGAGCACCTGATCGGGTCACCCGATCCCGCGGACGGCCGCGCCACGCTCGTCACGCTCGCCCCCGCAGGACGGCGACTGCTCGACGAGCTGGACGCCGCCGGCGCCGAGGTCTTCGACGACCTGACGGGGGAGTTCGCCTCGGACGAGCTGCGCGCGCTCGCCGAGATGCTGACGCGGCTGAACGACCGTGCCGACACGGTCCTGGGGATCGGCACCACGCGCTCCTGACGTGACCGAGGGGACGGACAGGAGGCCCGTGGCGGCGCCGCCACGGGCCTCCCGTCCCTGCGGAGCGCGCATTCGAGATACCGTTGGTGGTATGAGCACGGACACCACCCCCACCACTGAGACCCTCGACGACGGGCCCGTGGTGACGTTCGCCGATCTCGGCCTGAGCGACGCTGTGCTCAAGGCCGTCAAGGACATCGGCTACGAGACCCCTTCCGCCATCCAGGAAGCCACCATCCCCACCCTCCTCGCCGGGCGCGACGTCGTCGGCCTGGCGCAGACCGGAACCGGCAAGACCGCCGCCTTCGCGCTGCCGATCCTGTCCCGCATGGAGTCCGGCAGCAAGAAGCCCCAGGCGCTCGTGCTGTCCCCGACGCGCGAGCTCGCCCTGCAGGTGTGCGAAGCGTTCGAGCAGTTCGCGTCCCACATGAAGAACGTCCACGTCCTGCCCGTCTACGGCGGCCAGGCCTACGGCGTGCAGCTCTCCGCCCTGCGCCGTGGCGTCGACGTCATCGTCGGCACCCCCGGCCGCATCATGGACCACCTGGCGAAGGGCACGCTCGACCTGTCCGAGCTGAAGTACCTGGTCCTCGACGAGGCCGACGAGATGCTCAAGATGGGCTTCGCCGAGGACGTCGAGACGATCCTCGCCGACACCCCGGACGACAAGCAGGTCGCGCTCTTCTCGGCGACGATGCCCGCGCAGATCCGCCGCATCTCGCAGCAGTACCTGACCGACCCGGCCGAGATCACCGTCAAGACCAAGACGAAGACCGCCGCGAACATCACGCAGCGCTACCTGATGGTCTCGTACCCGCAGAAGGTCGATGCGCTCACCCGCATCCTCGAGGTCGAGGACTTCGAGGGCATGATCATCTTCGTCCGCACCAAGAGCGAGACCGAGACCCTGGCCGAGAAGCTCCGTGCCCGCGGGTACGCCGCCGCCGCGATCAGCGGTGACGTCGCCCAGGCCCAGCGTGAGCGCACGGTCAACCAGCTGAAGTCGGGCAAGCTCGACATCCTGGTCGCCACCGACGTCGCCGCCCGTGGTCTCGACGTCGACCGCATCACGCACGTCGTGAACTTCGACATCCCCGTCGACATCGAGTCCTACGTGCACCGCATCGGTCGTACCGGTCGTGCCGGCCGCTCGGGTGACTCGATCAGCTTCGTCACCCCGCGTGAGCGTCGCCTGCTCGCCGCGATCGAGCGCCACACCAAGCAGCCGCTCACGCAGATGCAGCTGCCGACCATCGACGACGTCAACGAGACGCGCCTGACCCGCTTCGACGACGCGATCACCGCGGCGCTCGAGGACCAGGGCCGGATCGCCGCGTTCCGCGACGTCATCGCGCACTACGTCGAGCACCACGACGTCCCGTCGGACGACGTCGCTGCCGCCCTGGCGGTCGTGGCGCAGGGTGACTCGCCGCTGCTGCTCACCGCAGCCGACGACGCGCTCCGCTCGCAGATGGAGCGTGACGCCCGCCGCAGCGAGCGCGACGACCGTGGTGCCCGCGACGACCGCGGCGGCCGCAACGACCGTGGTGCCCGCGACGACCGTGGCGGCGACCGCGACCGTGGCGACCGCGCCCCGCGTCGTTCGCAGCCGATGTCCCCGTACCGCATCGAGGTCGGCCGTCGTCACCGCGTCGAGCCGCGCCAGATCGTCGGTGCGCTGGCCAACGAAGGCGGCCTGCGCCGCGACGACTTCGGTGCGATCCAGATCCGTCCGGACTTCTCGATCGTCGAGCTGCCGGCCGACATGGACCCCGGTGTGCTCGACCGCCTGACCGACACCCGGATCAGCGGCAAGCTCATCGAGATCCGTGCGGATCGCCGTGGTGGCGGACGCCGTGACGACCGCGACGAGCGTCCGGAGCGCAAGCCGCGCTACTGAGACGCGCCGCGTCCGAGACGCGACCCCTGTGGACGGGAGGCACAGTGCCAGCTGGCACCGTGCCTCCCGTCCGTCGTCGGTGCGCGTTCCGGGCCCGCGAGACGCCGTCGTGTCGCTTCCACGCCGCCGAGTCGGCGAGACGCCCCCGGATTCCGCGGCGTCTCGGGAACACGACGGCGTGTGCGGGGGTACCGGGCGGCATCTTGCGGTGCGGGGAACCGCACATCCCGCCCGCAACCGTTCCCCTGCGGTCGGCACGGTGCTGTGATACCCGGAGCCGTGACGCAGGGAGCCGCGGAGAAGGCAGGGGAACATCGTGTACCGAGCACTCATCACCGCGGTCGCCGCCGCGGCGCTCGTCTTCGGAGGTGTGGCGCCTGCGACGGCGCACACCTCCTGGTCGTCGGTGCCGGGAGCGCCGACCGCCGTCCGCGTCACCGGCGACGCGGACAGCGCCACGCTGACGTGGCGTGGCCCGAAGCACGGCGCGAAGGTGACGGGCTGGAAGGTCGCGGTCGCCGCCGTCGCGAACCGGCACGACCGTCAGGTCGACCGACTCCACCCGCGCGCCCGCTCCGACCGCTTCGACGAGCTCTCGCCCGCGACCACGTACCGGTTCTCGCTCCGTGCCCTCGGACACCGGGGGACCGGCCGCACGATCACGCTGCGCTGGACGGCACCACCCGCACCCGAGCCGGAGACGACGCAGTCGCTGTTCGGGCTCGACGGCAACGGTGACGTCGTGCGGTTCGCGGACTCCGGCAGCGGTGCGAAGACCGTCGTCGCGAGGGACGTCGAGGGCTTCGCCGCGAATGCCGACGGTGACGTGTTCACCCCGACGGCGGACGGCACTTCGATCCTGCTGCACCCGGCCGACGGCGGCGGGATCTCGATCATCGCGTCCGGCCTGCACCTGACCCCGGACCTGCGCTCCGATGCCGAGGGCAACCTGTACTGGGTGGACTCGGTGACCGGTGCGGTACAGAAGCTGTCCGTCGGCACCTCGACCCCGAAGGTCGTGCTCGACCTGGGTGGCAAAGCCGTCGGGAGTGATCAGCGTTTCTGGACGGTCACCCCGGACGGCAAGGTCGTCGTGCTCGGCGGAACGGTCAGCCAGCCGTACGTCAAGGGCACCGGCATCGCACCCCGCACGTTCACCGGGCCGAGCGGCATGATCGTCGGCTACCCCGCCGGTGTGCTCGCGGACTCGCAGGGCAACGTCTACGTCGACATCCGATCGACCGGTGCCGCCGGGTCGTGGATCTGGTACCAGCTCAAGCCCGGGGCGACCGAACTGACGAAGATCGAACCGCGGTACGCGTTCGACTACGCCGCCGCGAACGCCGATGGCTTCTCGCTCCTGCAGTCGGCGCAGTTCTGCCCCGCCCCGTCGGAGTACCGGCCGGGCGGGTGCACGATCGACCGCGGCATCCCGGACAAGCTCGTGGTGGGCAGCGGCGGGACGTCGACCGTGCCGGTGACCGGGCTGACCGCCGGGTCGCGTGGCGAGCACCTGGGTGCCGCCTCCGCCGACGGGGACGTGTTCGTCTCGATCGAGAGCGGCCCCTCGGTCGGGCTGTGGAAGGTCCCCGCCGCGGGTGGAGCTGCGCAGCAGCTCGACGTGGCGCAGTACTCGAGGCTGCTGGTGATCTGACCGGCGGTGCGAGGCGGAAGGGGGTGGGACGCAATGGAGCGTCCTACCCCCTTCCGTGTGTGGCTCGCGGTCAGGCCACGCCGGCGGCCGTGCGGCGGCACACCTCGTCCCACGGGGTCGGCTCGATGCCGAAGCGGGTGCGGCTCTCGGCGTCGTCGACCACGTACGGCGCGGTCCACTGGTAGGTCAGGTCGGCCAGCTCGCGCATCATCGGCGACACGAGCCCGCCGACCCGGAACAGGGCCGCGGGCATCCGGCGTACCGGCACCGCGGGCTTTCCCGTCGCCGCGAGGACGTCGGTGAGGGCCTGGCGCTGCGTTCGCGGTGCGTTGCTCGGCACCATCCACGTGCGGCCGTGGGCGCTCTCGTCCTCGGCGGCGGCCACGAGGGTCCGGGCGACGTCGAGCACGTCGGTGAAGGTGTGCGGCAGGTCTGTGCGGCCGACCATCCACACCGCCCGGCCCCGCAGTGCCGCCGGCAGCACGCGCGTGACGTGCCCGTTCGCGCCGATCCCGGGCCCCAGGTAGTCCGAGGCGCGGACCTCGACGGCGCGGATCCGGCCCGCGTCGTGCGCGGCGAGGGCGTCGGCCCACATCCGCGCCCGGAGCACGCCCTTGCGGTCCGTGGCGGCGTCCGGCAGTCCCTCGTGCATCGGCCCGTCGACCGGGCCGTACGGGTACAGGTTCCCGGTGATGGCGTACGTCGCACCGGTCCGTTCGGCCGCGGTGAGCAGCGCTGCGGCGAGCGGGGGCCAGGTGCGTTCCCACTGCGTGTAGTCGCCGGGGTTCGCGCAGTTGTACAGGACGGCCGCTCCCTCGGCGGCGCGGGTGAGCGCGTCGGCGTCGGAGGCGTCGAGCGCGAGGTGCTCGACCCCGGCGACGCCGGTGCTGCGCCCGGAGCGGGAGACGACGGTGACGCGGTCGCCCCGGGCGTTCACGAGTCCGGCGACGTGGCGGCCGACCGGGCCGGCGCCGATCACGATGTGGTGGGACATGGTCTCCTGCTTCCTGGTCGATGCGAGAGCAGTGCTCTCGGAAGCGAGCATGACCGCTCCTGCGCGGAAAAGCAAGAGCACTGCTCTCCTTTGTGTGCGCTGCTCTCTCGTGCCAGGATCGACGGATGGCACCCACCGCCCGAGCGCTCGCACGGCAGACGGTCACCGCCGACATCCTGGCCGCGGCACGCACCCGTCTGACCGACGAAGGTCCGGCGGCCCTGAGCCTGCGTGCCGTCGCCCGTGACGTCGGGATGGTCTCGTCGGCCGTGTACCGGTACTTCCCGAGCCGCGACGACCTGCTGACCGCCCTGCTCATCACCGACTACGGCGAGCTCGGTGCCGCGGTCGAGGCCGCCGGTGCGGCAGCCGGACCCGATGCCGGGGCGCGCTGGGTCGCGATGTGCCGGGCGATCCGTGACTGGTCGATCGCGCACCCGGGGGACTTCGCGTTGCTCTTCGGCTCGCCGGTACCGGGCTACGCCGCGCCGCGCGAGACGGTCGCACCCGCGACACGGACGACGCTCGCCCTGGTGCGCGTGGTCGCGGACGCCGTCGGCTCCGGTGCGCCCGGTGCGTCGGGTGCGTCGGGCGGATCGGGTACGTCGGGCTCGCCCGTCACGTCGACGCCGGGGACGGCCGGGAGGCCCGGATCACCCACCGCGCCCACGGCGGCTCCCGGGGTGGCCGGTCCCGCCGTCGCGGACGGGGTCGCCACCCTGCGCTCGTTCGGCATCTCCCTGCCCGACGAGGTCCTGGTCCGGACGCTGATGGCCTGGACGACGGTGTTCGGGACGATCTCGTTCGAGCTCTTCGGGCACTTCGTGGGGTCCGTGTCCGACGGTGCGGCGTACTTCGACCAGGTCATCGCACGCCTGGCCGACGACCTGGGGTTCACCGCCGTCTTCTGAGACGCCGTGTCCCCAGATCGGGTGAGCAACCTGACAGACTCCCCACCCGTGCGGTAGACAGGTCGTCACGCCCAGGTCGTGCCCGACGACCGAAGCGGACGACCGGCACGGTGGCCCCCGGGTCAGCTGCCGGACGGAACCACTCTCGGGCGTGCGCTGCGGCCGGGGCCCGCGGATCAGGAGGCATGCTTGCGACGCAGCACGTGCGACGGCACCACGGTCGGGGCGACCCGGTGACCGCGCTCGACGTCAGCCGACAGGACCGCCGCCGACTCACCACCGGAACGGCCCGCCGGCGCCTGGTCACCGTGCGGACCGTGGCGCTCCTGGCGTCCCTCGCCGGGGTGAACTACATCGTGTGGCGCTGGGCGGCCTCGGTGAACTGGCACTCGTGGTGGATCGCGGTGCCGCTGATCCTCGCCGAGACCTACAGCGTCATCGACTCGCTGCTCTTCGCGCTCGGGGCCTGGCGGCTCCGGGAGCGCGGCGAACCGCCGGCGAAGCCGTCCACCGACGTCACCGTCGACGTCTTCATCACGACCTACAACGAGCCGGTCGACCTGGTGGAGCGCACCGCCCGCGCGGCGAAGGCGATCACGCACCCGCACACCACCTGGATCCTCGACGACGGCAACCGCCCCGAGATGCGCGCGGCGGCCGAAGCGCTCGGCATCGGCGTCATCACGCGCGGCGCCGACTGGGTGGACCGGCCACGGCACGCGAAGGCCGGCAACCTCAACAACGCCCTGCTCGCGACCCAGGGCGAGTTCCTGCTCATCCTCGACGCCGACCAGGTGCCGGACCCGGCGATTCTCGACCGCACCCTCGGCTACTTCAAGGACCCGCAGATGGCGCTCGTGCAGACGCCGCAGTGGTTCGAGAACGTCCCCGCTGCCGACCCCCTCGGTAGCCAGGCGCCGCTCTTCTACGGCCCGATCCAGCAGTCGAAGGACGGCTGGAACGCCGCGTTCTTCTGCGGGTCGAACGCGATCCTGCGGCGTGAGGCACTCATGCAGCTCGGCATCTCGCGCTACGTGGCCGAGGTCGAGGCGTCCGTGCAGCGCACCCTCGCCACCTCGCGCAAGCTCCTCGCCCGTTCCCGCGAGACCGAGACCGACCCGCGCGTGCTCGATGCCCTCGACGACGCCGAGGGCGTGGTCGACCGCGCACGCGAGCAGGTCCGGTCCGGCGAACCCCTGGGCGACGTGACCTACGCGTTCCAGCGGGGGATCGACGCCATCGCGTTCCGGTTCGCCGCCGCCGACCTCGAATCGGTGCGGAACGACCTGCAGGAGCTCGCGGCGATGTCCACCGACGCGAACACCTTCGCCGGACTCGACGACGCCGCCCTCGACGTGCTCGGGCGGCGTGAGGCCTCGCCGGTCGCCGCCATCGAGTCGATCGCCGTGCTCGCCCGTGCCCTCGACGTCAACCGTGACGACGAGGCCCAGCCGATCATGCCGCTGGCGACGATCTCGGTGACCGAGGACATGGCCACCGCGATGCGCCTGCACGGCCTCGGCTGGAAGTCGGCGTACCACGACGAGATCCTGGCGACGGGCCTGGCCCCCGAGGACCTGCCGACGATGCTCGTGCAGCGACTGCGCTGGGCGCAGGGCACCATGCAGGTGTTCTTCCGTGAGAACCCCCTGGTGCAGAAGGGGCTGTCGTGGGGGCAGCGGCTCATGTACTTCTCGACGATGTGGAGCTACCTGTCGGGGTTCGCCGCGATCGTCTACATCGCGGCGCCGGTGCTCTGCCTGTCGTTCGGGGTCGTGCCCGTGCAGGCCTACAGCGTCGACTTCTTCGCCCGGCTCATCCCGTTCCTGGTGTGCAACCAGCTGCTGTTCTGGGTGGTGGCCGCCGGCAGACCGACCTGGCGCGGGCAGCAGTACTCGCTCGCCCTGTTCCCGATCTGGATCGAGTCGGTGACCAGCGCGTTCCAGAACGTCTTCCGGGGCAAGCCGCTCGGGTTCCGCGTCACCCCGAAGGTGCGCGACGAGACCGAGCAGAAGCCGCGGTGGGACCTGGTCAAGCCGCAGCTCTGGGCGATGGGTGCCCTGGTCGCCGCCCTGGTGATGATCGTCATCCGGTACCTGACCGGTCAGGCCGAGGGGATCGCGCCGCTCGTCAACACCGCGTGGGTCGTCTTCGACCTGTTCATCTTCAGCATCGTGATCCGCGCGGTCCGGTACCGCGGTCCGGCCACCCCCGCACAGTCCGAACACGAGTCGAGCACCGCCGGAGGGCCCCTGTGAGCACCGAGACCACGTTCGAGGTCGCCGCGACGCCCGACTCCCTCAACGAGGTGCAGGACCGCTTCGCCGCGTGGTGGGACGGGCTCGGCATCGACGACGTGCGGCTCCGCTTCGCACTCGAGACCGCCCTGGCCGAGGTCGCCGCGAACATCGTCGAGCACACCGTCCGCGCCGACCGGGGGACCGGGCGCCGGTACTCCGTGCGCCTCCAGGCCACCGACCAGGCCCTGACCGCGGTGCTGACCGACAACGGGATGCCCGTCGACATCGACCTGAGCGCCGTCACCATGGCCGACGTCGAGCAGGAGAGCGGGCGTGGGCTGGCGCTCGCGATCGCCGCGCTCGACCGGCTCGAGCACCGGCACGAGTCCGGCCACAACGTCTGGATCCTCGCGTGCGACCGGTGAAGCAGCAGGTGGCCCGCGCTCTCGCCCTCCTCGTCACGATCGCCACGCTCCTGCTCGGTGGTGCGCTGCCCGCGTCCGCGGCGTCCGCGGCGTCGGCGGCACCCGTGCAGCGGGCCGCCGCCGTCGAGCCGGCGGGGGGCTCGACGTGGTTCGGCCCCGACCTCGACTGGGCGAGTGACTCACCCGAGGGCTACGAGGGACGGCTCGGCGCGACGCCGTCGATGTACGGCGTCTCCGTCGACTACCCGCTCGACGGCCCGGCCAAGCAGGAACTCCTCCGGTCGGCGCGCGCGGCGGCGACCCAGGGTGCGGTGCTCGTCGTGAGCCTCGAACCCGACCGCAGGCTGCGGTCGCTCGACGCCGGGGACGCACGCGCCGTCAACTCCGTGTTCGAGGACCTGCACGACCAGTACGACACCCAGGTGCTCGTCCGGTTCGCACCGCAGATGAACGGCACGTGGGTCCGGTGGGGGCAGCAGCCGACCGAGTTCGTCCGGGCGTTCCGGGCGCTCGCCACGACCGTGCACGCGGGCGCGTCGGACGCGCTCATGGTGTGGTCCCCGGGGTACGGTGCCGGCTACCCGTTCGGCGAGTCCGCCGGGCGGCTGCGGGACCTGTCGGTGATCGACGTCGCGAAGGCGGACACCAACGGCGACGGACAGCTCACCGGTGCCGACGACCCGTACGGCCCCTACTGGCCGGGGGCCGAGGCCGTCGACTGGGTCGGGCTGTCGATGTTCTCGTACGGCAAGGGCGACCCGACCGAGGCCACCGGTCGTGCCGTGCCACTCACCCGCAGCGGTGAGGTCGAGTCGCGGTTCGACGAGGACTGGGGCTACGACCAACCCCAGTCGGAGACGTTCTACGACCGGTTCGCGGTGGCCGACGACCGCCCGATGCTGCTCGACACCGGAGCCCTGTACAACCGGGAGCTGCAGGGCGACGCCGAGCTCCAGGTCAAGCGGAGCTGGTGGCGGCAGGTGCTCGCCGCCGTGCAGGAGCGTCCGCTGATCCGGGGCATGACCGTGCTCGAGGCGGAGCGCCGCGAGCCCGAAGCCGGCAACCGCGTGGCCGACTGGCGACTCACCGCCGACCCGGACGTCGCGAAGGCCTTCCGCGCCGACCTCGAGCGGTCCGGGGACTTCGCCTTCGGACCGGTCACCGACCGCGTCACCGTGCAGCAGGGCAACGCCGCGATCTCGCAGGAGTACGAGACCGGCGGCGACCAGATGGCGTGGATCGTCTGGCTGGCCGCGGGCCTGGCGATCGTCTTCCTGCTGAGCGGGGTCTTCGGGCGGCTGCTGCCGAGCTGGCGCTACCCCGACGACGGCAAGCCAGGCCGTGACCTGCGCCTCGACCTGTTCCGCGGGTTCATCATCCTCGCCGTGGTGATCACCCACATCGAGATCGGCGGGCCGTACTCGTACCTGACGCTGCACGCCGTCGGGGCGATCACCGGCGCCGAGATGTTCGTGTTCCTGTCCGGCATGGTGCTCGGCATGACGTACCCGTTCGCCGTGAAGAAGTTCGGCGAGTGGGCTGCGGCGATCGGGGCGTGGAAGCGCGCACGCAAGCAGTACGTCGTCACGCTCGTGGTGATCGCCGTCGTGTTCGTGCTGAGCTTCGTGCCGTTCCTGAACACCGACGCCATCACGACCTTCACCGACCGGGGCACCGGCCTCGGCGGGGTCGACGCCGAGGGACGCGTCTACGACCTGTACCCGAACGTCATGCAGCTGCTCGCGTACCCGCCGCCCTGGTACGCGATCCGGCAGTTCCTGCTGCTCGAGATGGGGCCGTGGCCGTTCAACATCATGGGGCTGTTCGTGGTGCTGAGCCTGTTCATCCCGGCGTTCATCTGGGTGATCCGCCGCGGGTTCTGGTGGGCGCTCCTCGCCGCCAGCTGGGCGCTCTACGTGTTCCAGGCGCTCAACCCGGACTTCCGCCCGCTGAACTCGCAGTTCGAGGCGGTGTTCCCCCTGTTCACCTGGCAGGTCGTGTTCACCCACGGGCTCGTGCTCGGGTACTACCGGCGGCAGATCGTCGGCGCGCTCACCGGGCGTCTCGGCAAGGTCCTGGTCGGCATCGCGGTCGGCGGGTACGCGGCGTTCCTGGTCTACGTCTGGGCCGGTGACCACTTCGGGTTCACCCCGGTGCCGTTCCCGGCCGAGATGTACCAGTCGCTGTACAACACGGCGTACCAGCGGGTGGACCTGCAGTGGGGCCGCCTGGCGGACATCGCGTTCTTCGCGGTCGTGTCCTACGCGATCCTCACGGTGTTCTGGAAGCCCATCGCCGCCGCCATCGGCTGGCTCTGGATCCCGCTCGGGCAGGCGAGCCTGTACGTGTTCGTCTGGCAGGTGTTCTTCGCCCTGGCGATCGCGTCGATCCCCGGTGTGCCGTGGGGCGACTTCTGGATCGGGTTCGTGGTGCACACGGCGCTGATCCTGCTGGCCTGGTACATGGTCCGCAAGAAGTTCCTGTTCTCCGTCATCCCGCGCTGATCGCGCGCTCCGACGGACGGGAGGCCCGTGGCGGTGTCGCCACGGGCCTCCCGTCCGTCCTGCGGTCGCGTCTCAGGACGCGGGCAGGCGCGCACGGAGCGCGCCACGGACCGACTCCCACGCCGCCAGGCGGTCGCGGACCGCGTCGTCCTGCTCGGCGGCCAGGGCGTCCCGGTGTGCCTGCTCGAGCACCTCGTCGATGACGACCCGGCGCCCGCTGCGCGCCGACGTGATCGCGGCGTCGACCATCGTGAGGCTCATGACGTTGCCGTGCACCTCGCCGTCCGGCACCTCGCCGGAGCGGACGGCCCGGACGAAGGACGCCAGCGACCCGGCGATCTCGTGTCCCACCGACGGTGCCGTGACCGGGGACCCCGGTGTGCCGTCGAGGTCGCTCGACGGGTCGTGGTCGCCGTCCCAGAGTGCCGTGCCGGCGGCTCCGGAGGCGCGCCAGTCGCCGTTCCACGAGGTCTCCGCACCCGGCGCACACCAGGAGCCGTCGTAGACGTAGCGGACGTCGTCCTCGAACGTGAAGACGGCGGCGGCGGCCGCGTCGCCCCGGTACCAGGACCACGACGGGTTCCACGACTCGCAGTACACCGACACCGGGTCGCGCTCGAGCACGTACCGCGCCGAGTCGAAGGCGTGGATGGCCATGTCGAGCAGCAGGACGTCGTCCATCTCCTCGCGGAAGCCACCGAAGTGCGGTGCCTTCGCGAACCGGGTGCTCAGCCCGCCCACGACACCGAGGTCGCGGACGTGCTGCCGGAACGCGACGAGCTGGTCGTTGTAGCGGCGGGACTGCGACACCATGAACAGCTGGCCGGTGGCCTCGGCGGCTGCCGCGAGCGACAGCGCCTCGGCGACGGTCTGCGCGGCGGGCTTCTCGCCGAGCACGGGGAGCCCGGCACGGAGCGCCTGCATGGTGACCGGGTGGTGCGCGACCGGCACGGTGATGTCGAGCACGGCCTCGGCCCCGGTCTCGGCGGCCAGCGTGGTCAGGTCCGTGCCGACCGGGATCGACGGGTCGCCGGCGTGTGCGGCGCCGGCACGCGCGGCGTCGAGGTCGAGGTCGACGATGCCGACCAGCTCGACCTCGGGGTCGGCGGCGACGGTGGCGAGCCAGGCCCGCCCCATCCCGCCGGCGCCGATCTGCAGGACGCGCAAGGGGCTCACGCCTGCGCCCCGTCGCGCTCGGCAGCGGGCGCACTGGCTGCCGGCTCGGTGACCGCGGGCTCGGCGGCCGCCGGGGCGGCCGTCTCCGGCTCGGCGTCGTCGAACGGGCCGCGGTAGTGCTGCCCGTCGAAGTACTCGCCCAGGTCGTAGCGGCGGAGCGTCGGCATCTCGCGCTCGCGCTCCGGCCGTGCCCACTCGGCGCCGTTCGCGATCACCCGGCGGACGTCCGGGTGGTGGTAGACGGGGAAGTCCTGGTCACCGGGGGAGAAGTAGAAGATCTTCCCCAGGCCGCGGCGGTACGTCATGCCGCTCCGGAACACCTCGCCGCCCGTGAAGCCCGAGATGAACACGAGCTCGTCGGGCGTCGGGACGTCGAAGTACTCGCCGTACATCTCCTGCTCGGGGATGACGATCGGGTTCGGCACCCCGCGGGTGATCGGGTGCTGGGGGTTGACGGTCCAGACGAGCTCCTGGTCGTGCTCGCTGCGCCACCGCAGGGTGCAGGTGGTGCCCATGAGCTTGCCGAAGATCTTCGACCAGTGGCCGGAGTGCAGCACGAGCAGCCCCATGCCGGAGAGCACGTGCCGGTGCACCCGGTCGACCACGGCGTCGTCGACGTCCTGGTGTGCGGCGTGCCCCCACCAGGTGAGCACGTCGGTGTCCGCCAGGACCTCGTCGGTGAGGCCGTGCTCCGGTTCCTGCATGGTGGCGGTCCGGACGACGGCCTCGGGCAGGTGCTCGCGGATGCCGTCCGCGATCGCGCCGTGCATGCCGTCGGGGTACCGCTCGGCGACGTGCTGCTCGACCTGCTCGTGGACGTTCTCGCCCCAGACGGTGATGCGGAGCGGGGTGGTGGTCATGGTGTGTGCCTTTCTGGCTGGGATGCGTGGCGGCTGCGGTCCGGTGCCGTCACTTGACGGCACCGCCGAGGGCACCGGCGGAGATGTACTTCTGCGCGAAGATCAGCAGGACGGCAGCGGGCAGGGACGCCAGCACCGAGGTCGCCATGACGGGACCCCAGTCCGTGACGTTCGAGCCGATGTAGTTGTAGATGCCGAGCGTGATCGGTCGGACCGCGGTCGTCGACGTCAGGGTCAGTGCGATGAGGAAGTCGCCCCACGCGCCGAGGAACGTGAAGAGCGCCGCGGTGACGATGGCGTTCCGGCTGATCGGCACGACGATCGACACGAACGCCCGGAAGTCGCTGGCGCCGTCGACGAGTGCCGCCTCGACCAGGCTCGGTGGGATCGACTCCATGAACGCCCGCATGAGCAGGATGGCGAAGGGCACCTGGACCGCGCTGTCGGCCAGGATCAGCCCGACGTAGCTGTTGAGCAGCCCGATGTTGTTGAACAGCGTGTACAGCGCGTTCGCGATGACGATCGCCGGGATCATCTGCGTGATCAGCAGCACGAGCAGGAACACCCGGCCGCCGCGCATCCGGAACCGTGCGAGCCCGTACGCGGCCGGTGTCGCGATGGCGAGCGTCAGCAGGACGGTGCCGAGTCCGATGATCATGCTCGAGACGAAGTTCTGCCCCTGCTGGGCGAACGCGGCCTGGTAGCCGGCGAAGGTGGGGGAGAACGGGAACCACGTGGCCGTGGCGGCCCCGGACGTCGCCTGCAGGCTGGTGTTCACCATCCAGTAGACGGGGAACACCATGATCGCGAGGAACACGCAGCCGAGGATCGTGAACGGGATCCCCTTCGCCGAACCGCGTGGCCGGGGGGCACGGGCGCTCTTGGTGGTGATCGCGCGGGTGGCGGTGACGGTCTGGTTCGCGAGTCCGACGCTCATTCGTCGACCGCCTTCCGTGAGATCGCGATGTAGACCATCGCGAAGACGAACGAGACGACGATGAGCACGTTGCTGACCGCGGCTCCGATGCCGAACTGGAAGTTGATGAACGACTGGTGGTAGGCGTTCGTGGCCAGGGTCTGGGTCGAGTTGGCCGGGCCGCCGCCGGTCAAGCCGAGGATGATGTCCACGACCTTCAACGTGTAGACGACCCCGAGCACGATCACGACGCTGACCACCGACCGGATGCTCGGCCAGGTGATGTACCAGAACGCCTTGAACCCGGTGGCGCCGTCGAGCGAGCCGGCCTCGTAGAGTTCCGGCGGCACGGACTGCAGACCGCTGTACAGGATCGTCGTGTTGAACGGGATGCCGAGCCAGACGTTGACGCCGATCACGGCGATGAGCGCCAGGCTCGGGCTGACCAGCCACGGCACGGGGGCGATGCCGACCACACCGAGGAGCTGGTTGAGCGCGCCGCTGTCCTGGTCGAGCAGCCACTTCCACACCGCGCTGGACGCGATGAGCGGCAGCAGCCACGGCAGGAGCAGCAGTCCCCGCAGGAAGCCCGACAGCGGGAAGTGCCGGCGGAAGAACAGCGCCAGGCTCAGCCCGATGACGAACTGCAGGATGATCGAGCCCGCCGTGAACAGCGCGGTGTTCACGAGGCTCGTCGTGAACACCGAGCTCTGGAACACCGAGATGTAGTTGGCGAGTCCCACCCAGGGGGCCTCGCCGGTGAAGAAGGTCGCCGTCGTGTAGTCCTGGAAGGACATGACGATGTTCTTCACCACCGGGTAGCCGAAGAAGACGGCCACGAAGACCGCCGCTGGCACCACGAAGAGCCATCGGGTCACGCCGGATCGGAACCGGGCTCGTCGTTGCCCGGGTCGGGGTGTCGTCACGGGCGGGATCGTCCGTGGTCGTGTCTGTGTCGAGGCGCTCACGCCGGGGTCCTTTCCTCGTCGCCGGAGGGAGCCGACCGGTCGGCCGGCTCCCCGTGGACTACTGCTCTTGGGACTGCGCCTGCTTGAGCGCTGCCTCGGGGCTGGCCTTGCCGGTGAGGGCGAGCTGGACGGCGGTGTAGATCTTCGTGGCGGCCTTGGGCCAGTCGGGTCCGAGCTCACCGGTGCGAGCGCGAGCGGTCTGCACCGTGGTCACGAAGGACGCGACCTGCGGGTGGTCCTTCGCCCACGCGGCGCCGGCCTCGAGGTTCGTCGGCACGTTGCCGCTCACCTCGGACAGGGCCTTCTGCATCTTCTGCGTGTGCAGGCAGCCGACGAACTTGCCGGCGAGCTGCATCTTGTCCTTGTCACCGGTCTGCGGGACGGTGAACGCCTCGCCGCCGAGCGGTGCGACCGTGGCCTCGCCGGTGCGTGTCGGGATCGGGACGCTGTCGAACTCGAGGCTCTTCTTCTCGTTGAGCGCCGGGAGCTGCCAGGGGCCGTTGATCATCATCGCGGCCTTGCCGGCCAGGAACTGGTTGTTGACGTCCGCCTGGGCCCAGTTGATCGAGCTCTTGGACATCGAGCCGTCGTCCTGCAGGTCCTCGACGAGCTGCAGGGCCTGGGTGGCGTCCGCGGTGGCGATGTTCTTCTCGTCACCACCGTTCGACCAGAAGAACGGCAGGAACTGCCAGGTGCCCTCGTACGTGTTGATGTTGCTCATCGCGAAGCCGTAGGTCGAGCCCTTGGTGAGCTGCTTCGCGGCGGCCTTGAGCTCGTCCCACGTCTTGGGTGGCTGGACACCGGCGTCCGCCAGCAGCTTCTTGTTGTAGTAGAGCGCGATGGAGTTCGTGTTCGACTGCAGGCCGTAGAGCTTGCCCTTGTAGGTGCTCGCCGCCTTCACGCCGGGGACGTCGCCGTCGGCGTCGAGCCCGTAGGCCGACAGGTCGGACAGCGCACCAGACGACGCGATCTGCTGCACGTCGGGGTTGTCGAGCATGAGGACGTCGGGCAGCGTCTTCGACGACGCCTGCTGCAGCACCTTCGAGATCAGGCCGGCGCCGGCGACGTGGTTGATCGTGACCGTCGCGCCGACTTCCTTGGCGCACTGCTTGTAGACCGGGTTGTAGTTCGCGTCGTAGTAGTCCTCGATCGTCAGGGCCTTGCTGCCGCCCGACGAGGCCGATCCGGAGCCGGAGCACCCGGACAGGACCAGGGGGACCGTGGCAAGCACGGCGACGGCGCCGACGAGGGCGCGGGTCCGGCGCGACTGGGAGGGGAATCTTTGCTTCATTGCAGAGCTCTTCTCTTGACGGATGCTGGGACAGGCACGCATCGACGAGGCCGCTGACGTCATCGTCGCTGTGCTCCTGGGGCGAGAAGCTAACAGATAAGCGCTTCACCTGTAAAGCGCTTTTCTGACACGGCGAGCGCTAGGATCAGCGGCATGGCCACGATGCAGCAGGTCGCCGATCGGGCGGGGGTCTCGATCGCCACCGTGTCCTTCGTGGTGAACGGGACGAAGTACGTGACCCCCGGAACCACGGCGCGGGTGCGGACCGCGATGCGCGAGCTGAAGTTCCGTGGCAACGTCGTCGCCCGTGCGCTCGCGAGCCGACGCACCCGGATCATCGCGCTGCTGTTCCCGACCACCGGCAACCGCTTCAGCCCGACCACCTCGCAGTTCTTCATGAGCGCGGCGGAGCGTGCGTCCGAGCGGGGGTACCACCTCGTGCTCTGGCCCGTGGACCCTGCCGGCGACGACCTGGACGACCTCGTGTCGGGCGGACTCGTGGACGGCGTCATCCTGATGGAGGTGCGGATGGACGACCCCCGCGTCGCCGTCCTCACCGACCTCGACGTGCCGTTCACCCTGATCGGCCGGACCCGCGACAGCAGCGGGCTGCCCTTCGTCGACATCGACTTCGAGACGACGATCGAGGACAGCCTCGACCACCTCCAGGCCCTCGGGCACCGGCGGTTCGGGCTCGTCCTCGAGGACCTCGAGGGCACCCCGATGGCCGGCTACGCACCGCACCTGCGCGTCGAGTCGACGTTCCGGCAGGCGATGGTCGAGCGCGGACTGACCGGGACGATCGTCACGGCGGGGCCCGGCAGTGACGGCGGCCGGCAGGCCGCGAGTGACCTGCTCGCGGCGGACCCCGACGTCACCGCCGTGCTCGTGATGAAGGACGACTCGTCCGCCGGCGTCCTGGTCGGGCTGTACACCGCCGGGCGGCGGGTCCCCGAGGACGTCTCGGTGCTCAGCATCGCGTCGTCCGAGGCGAACGCGGACCAGCACTACCCGCGGCTGTCGACGATGGTCGCCCCCGGCCCGGAGCTCGGCGTGCGGGCCGCCGACGCCCTCATCGAGCAGCTCGACGGCACCTCGGAGGACCTGCCGCACTTCCTGCTGCCGTGCACGCTGCGGATCGCCGAGTCCACGGCCCCCGCCCCGGCCTGACCACCCGCCGGTCCGGAGGCGCGGGTCGTCCCTGCCACGCGCCTCCAGGCCGTCGCCCCCGGCCCCACGGAGCCACCAGCGAAAGCGACAGATCCCTGCGGACAGCCCAGGCTCCGCCTGGTTGTGTGGATGCACAGGTTCGCAGCACCACACGTCGAGGAGGACGGATGGCCATCGACCGGAGGACGTTCATGCTCGGGGGAGCGGGGGTGCTGCTGCTCGCCGGCTGCTCCACCCGACCCGAGCGCACGCGGGTTGAGGACTGGCCCACCGAACCGCCCGAGGGCGAGGCGACGATCAGCTGGTGGGCCGGCCAGGTCGCCTCGAAGGACGGGGGTGACCTGCGCCGTCGGCTCATCGCGGAGTTCCAGAAGGAGCACCCGAACATCCGGGTCCGGATCGTCAGTGCCCCGAGCGACACCGACACGAACCGCACCAGCCTGACGACCCAGATCGCGGCGGGCAGCAGCACGCCGGACGTCTACCTGGGTGACGTCGCGTGGCCCGGGCAGTTCGCGAAGAACAAGCTCGCGACCCCGGTGAACCAGCTCGTCGGTGAGGACTTCTTCGACCAGTTCCCCGAGGGGCTCCGGCTCGCGGCGAGCGTCGACGGCACGTACTACATGTTCCCGCTGTACATCGACGAGTCGTTCTTCCTGTACCGGAAGGACCTGCTCGCGAAGCACTCCCTGCAGGTGCCGGCGTCGTGGGAGGAAGTGCGCGAGACCGCCGCGAAGCTCGTCGACACCGGTGACGTCAGCTACGGGTTCGCGTTCCAGGGCGACGTGTACGAGGGGCTGACCTGCAACGTCACCGAGTTCGTCGCGGATGCTGGTGGGTCGTTGCTCAACGACGACCTGACCAAGCCCGAGACGACGAGCTCCGAGACCAAGCGCGCCTTCGAGTTCATGCGCTCGCTGATCACCGAGGGGGCGTCGCCGCGGGCCACCCTGACGTACCAGGAGCAGGACACCAACGACGCGTTCTCCGGCGGCCGTGCGGCGTTCCTCCGCAACTGGTCGTACGCGTGGGGGATCGCGAACGGTCCGGACAGCCGGGTCGCCGGCAAGGTGGGTCTGGCCGCCCGGCCGACGTTCGACGGCATGGACGAGCACCACTCGACGATCGGCGGGTGGGGGAACTACATCAACCCGCACACGCAGGAGCCCGCGGCGGCACTGACCTTCGCGCGCTGGATGTCGAGCGAGACCGCGCAGCAGTTCCTGACCCGCGAGGGCGGCGTCCTGCCGGCGCGGAGCGCCTCACTCGTCAGCGAGGACGCGAAGCGCCAGGAGCGTCCCACCTACGACACGGCGGCGGGCATCACGCTCGTGCCCCGCCCGACCTCGACCGCCTACTACCCGAAGGTGTCGCAGGGCATCTACCAGAACGGCAACAGCATCCTCGGTGGGCAGGCGTCCGTCGACGGCGGCACCAGCGCGATGGCCTCCGCCATCTCGCTGGCACTGCAGGGAGCAGCGCTGTGAGCGCCGGCACCGCGACACGGCCGGCACGGCCTGGAGGCACGGGGCGCGTCGATCCGCCGCCCCGGCCGACGGGGCGGTCGCGTCTCGACCGCATCCGCTCGCGGGGTGCGTGGGGCTTCGCGGCCCCGGCGCTCCTGGTGGTCGCCGCGGTCACGATCTTCCCGGTCGTGTACTCGGTCGTCCTGAGCTTCGCGGACGTCGAGGTCGGCTACGAGGGCTTCACCATCCAGTCGTTCGGGTTCGACAACTACGCGGCCCTGCTGCAGAGTGCCGACTGGTACCGGGCGCTCGGGTTCACGGTGCTCTACACGGTGGTGACGGTCTCGGTCGAGCTCGTGCTCGGCATGCTCGTCGCGCTGGTGCTCGAGCGGCTCGGGGCCACCCGCGGCTGGATGCTCGCGCTCATGCTCATCCCGTGGTCGCTCGTCACCATCGTCAACGCGCAGCTGTGGAAGTACATCTACGACAGCACCTACGGCGTCGCGACGTGGTTCTTCGGTCTGTTCGGGGACGCCCCGGTGATCCTCGGTGAACCGGTGCCCGCGATCACCGGGCTGATGGTCGCGGACATCTGGAAGACGACGCCGTTCGTCGCGATCATCCTGCTCGCCGGGCTGGTGCAGATCTCCGAGGACCACTACGAGGCCGCCGAGCTCGACGGGGCGAGCACCTGGCAGACGTTCTGGCGTGTGGTGCTGCCGCAGCTCACCCCGACCCTGACTATCGCGGTGCTGTTCCGCATCCTGCAGGCGTTCGGCGTCTTCGACCTGCCGTTCGTGCTGACGAACGGCGGACCGGGCACCGCCACCCAGTCGCTCGCGATCATGGGCTACAAGGTGCTCTTCCAGGACATCAACATCGGTCCGGGCGCCGCGATCGCGACCTCGACCGCGATCATCGTCGCGGCCGGGTGTCTGCTGTTCCTCCGGGCGTTCCGGAACCAGGCGAAGGGAGGGGACGACTGATGCCCCGTCAACGTGTGCGCAAGGGCTGGCGGAAGTGGGTCAACACCGTGAACGTCAGCGGTGTCGTCATCGCGGTGCTCACGGCGCTGCCGCTGTACTGGCTCGTCACGACGTCGCTCAAGCCGGCGTCCGAGATCGGGCAGTCGCCGCCCACCGTGTGGCCGCAGTCGTTCACCTTCGACAACTTCGTGGTGGCCTTCCGTGACAACGCGCTCGGCCAGTACATGGTGAACAGCGTCATCGTGTCGGTGTCGACCACGGTGATCGTGCTCGCGCTGGCGTTCCTGGCCGGGTACGCGCTGGCCGGCCGGTTCATCCGGGGCCGAACGGCGATCATGACCTCGTTGCTCATGCTGTCGGTGTTCCCGGCGATCGCGGTGCTGACGCCGCTGTACCTGCTCGAGCGCAACCTCGGGCTGCTCAACTCGTACCCGGGTCTGATCGTGCCGTACGTCGCGTTCAACCTGCCGTTCGCCATCTGGATCATGCGGAACTACCTGCAGGGGATCCCGTCGACGATCGAGGAGGCGTCCGAGATCGACGGGGCCGGGGCGTGGCGCACCGTGCTGAGCGTGATCCTGCCGATGGCCAAGCCGGGCCTGTTCACGGTCGGCGTCTTCACCTTCACGGCATCGTGGAGCGAGTTCCTGATGGCGCTGACCTTCAACAGCGAGAACTCGTTCCGGACGATCCCGGTCGGCATCGCGCTCTTCGGGACGCAGTTCACGGTGCCGTTCGCGCAGATCTTCGCCGCGAGCGTGGCCGCCACGGTGCCGATCGTGATCCTGGTGCTCGTGTTCCGCCGCTCGATCGTGTCCGGTCTGACCTCCGGCGCCGTCAAGGGGTGACGGGTGTCCGGCATACGGAGATAGGTAGAGAACTTACCTAGCTGCGTATGCTGGACATTCGTCCGAGCGTCGCGCTGACCGCCCGTACCCTGCCGTCAGGGGCTCGGTGCGCCGAGATCGACGGCTGCGACGATGCGGTCGATGATCCGCACGAACCTGGCCCGCTCCCGTTCCGAGAAGGAGGCCATCAGGTCGTGCAGGTGCTTGTTCGTGCCGTCCATCGCGCGCGTGTAGTCGCGGCGGGCGGCATCGGTCAGCTCGATGTACCGGCTCCGGCCGTCGTCGGGGTTCGGGACGCGACTGAGGTGTCCGCTGTGCTCGAGTCGGTCCACCATGCCGGTGACCGCCGGGCCGGTGAGTCCCAGGTGCTTCGACAGGTCCTTCACGCGCACGGTCCGGCCCGCTGCTTCGGCGCGGGACACGAACTGCAGCAGCGTCAGGTCGCCGCCGGAGACGCCGAGTTCGTCGCGCAGCCGCCCGCGGAGTTCGGAGACCGCGGCCTCGAGCCGGGTCAGCGCTGCGTCGAGGTCGACATCGCTCACGACAGCGCCCCCTCTGCACGGGTCTCGTCCGGGTCACGATACGCCGCAGTCACCACCCCAGCGTATCCACATAGCGCGGTTCGTGGAACGGTCCGGGTGGCGGCGTCGGGAGCAGGGCGCCGTGGCTGACCCCGTCCCGGACCCGCAGGGTGCCGACCGGGCCGGCGAACCGGTGCGGTTCGAGGTCGCCGGCGGGGACCCCTACGCCGCCGAGCGCGACCTCGCCGCCGTCCACGGTGCCGATCGGTGGTCCGTCCGGCGCATCGACGACGACTTCTCGTACCGGTACACGGCCGTCGGCGACTCCGAGGTGAGCATCCGGCGTTCGCGGCTCCGCGGTGCCGTGCGTGGCTCGGTGCCCGTCGGGGCGGACTACGTCGTGACCTGGATCACGAGCGGCACCGCGTCGCTCGACTCCGGGCGTGCGCGGATGCAGCTGCGCCGCGACGTCCCCGTGCTCCTGCCGCCCGAGGACGACTTCGTGTTCACGGCCGAGGACCACGACCAGCGGCTGGTGCACTTCGGGCGTGACTACGTGCACCGCGTCGCGTACGAGCACCTGGAGGTCGAGACGGCGCCGCTGCGGTTCGACCCGACCCGGGTACCGGAGCCCGACACCGCGGAGCGCTGGCAGGAGGCGCTCGTGGCGCTGTCGCGTGCCCTGCGAGCCGAGGGGCCCGACTCCGACGCGTGGCACGAGGCCAAGCGGTCGGCCGCCACCGCGTTCCTGGACACGTTCCCGCCGCAGGCCGACGACCTGCCCGCGGTGCTCGATCTCCCCCGGAATGCCCGGCTGCGGGCCGCGGTGGAGTACATCCACGCCCACGCCGCCGAGCCGGTCACCGTCCAGGAGCTGTCCGAGGTCGCCGGCCTGAGCGTGCGGTCGGTGCAGGAGTCGTTCCGCCGGGTCTTCGACGTGTCGCCGCTGACCTACCTGCGCGAGGTCCGGCTCGACCGGGTCCACGGCGAACTGCTCGAGCTCGACCCACAGGCCGGGGTCGTCGGTGACGTCGCCCGACGGTGGGGGTTCGCCCACCTCGGCCGGTTCTCGGCGGCGTACGCGGCCCGGTTCGGCGAGTACCCGAAGCAGACCCTGCGCCGCTGACGACGACGGGTGCTCAGCGGCCGGCCGTGGGTCGCGGCGCCGGGCCGGTGCTCGCCCGCACCCGCAGGGTCGTGGGGAGCCGGACGTGGTCCGTGGTCGGCTCGCCACGGAGCATGGTCAGGAGCATCTGCACGGCGTGCGACCCGAGCTCGTCGAGCGGCTGCGACACCGTGGTGAGCGGCGGGGTCGTGGTGGAGGCCTGCGGCACGTCGTCGAAGCCCACGACGGACAGGTCCTGGGGAACGCGGAGCCCGACCTCGGCCGCGGCGCGGAGCACACCGATCGCCGACGAGTCGTTCGCCGCGAACACCGCGGTGGGGCGGTCGTCGAGGGCCAGGAGATCCCGGGTGACGGCCGCGGACTGGTCCTCCTGGTAGCCGCCGTCGCGCAGCAGGCACTCGTCGACGGTGATGCCGGCGGCGGTCAGGGCGGAACGGTAGCCGGCGGCCCGGAGCTGGGCGGACGCCAGGTCGGCGCGACCCTGCAGGTGCGCGATGCGGGTGTGCCCGAGCGCGAGCAGGTGCTCGACGGCCTGGACGGCTCCGGCTTCGTTGTCGGCGTCGACGGTGGCGTGACCCTCGGGCCCGGTGTGCGGGTCGATCGCCACGACGGGGATCGAGGAGCTCGACAGGGCCGTGGTCGGGGTGACCACGATCGCGCCGTCGATCAGGGTGCCGGACAGTCGTGACAGCGACCGGCGTTCCCAGCCGGGTCGGTCGGCGCCGGTCATCAGGCCGGCGTAGGCGAGCAGTTCGTAGCCGGTGCCGGTGGCCGCCCGCGAGATCCCGCGGAGCAGCTCGGTCGAGAACGGCTCGAACTCGGGCACCAGGATGCCGACGACCCCGGTCCGCGAACTGCGCAGGCTCCGGGCGACCAGCGAGGTCTCGTACCCCAGGTCCTCGACCACCTGCTGCACGCGGAGCATGGTGGCGGCGGCGACACCGTCGCGCTGGTTGATCACCTTGGAGACCGTCGGGATCGAGACCCCGGCCGCTCGTGCCACGTCGCCGATCGTCACCCGGCCGGCACCGGGACGCGCGCCGAGTGCCGAGTCCATGTGCACACCGTACCGCTGCGACACCCTGCGATCGGTTAAGAAAACGTTATCGATATCGATTGACACCGCCCCCGAGCAGCAGGCATGCTCTCCGCAGCGGCAGTCGATGTCGCGCCATGTCAACGACGACACTTCAGGAGTTCCACGATGACGAGGAAGATCCGTGCCGCGGCAGCCATCGCGCTGATCGGGGCGACCGCACTGGTGGCCAGCGGGTGCTCGGCGGGCAGCGATGCCTCCGAGGACGGCGGGAAGGTCACGATGACCTTCTGGCACAACTCGACGACCGGACCGGGCAAGGCCTACTGGGCCTCGACGGTCAAGGCGTTCGAGGAGAAGTACCCGAACGTCACCATCAAGACCCAGGCGATCCAGAACGAGGACCTGGACGGCAAGCTCCAGACCGCTCTCAACTCCGGCGACGCCCCCGACGTGTTCCTGCAGCGTGGCGGCGGCAAGATGGACGCGATGATCGCCGCCGGGCAGCTCATGGACATCTCCGACTCCATCAGCGCCGACGCGAAGAAGTCCATCAGCGCGGGCACGTTCGCCGGCTACGAGAAGGACGGCAAGACCTACGCCATGCCCGGCGCGGTGCTCCCCGAGGGCATCTGGTACTCGAAGGACCTGTTCAAGGAAGCCGGCATCGAGGGCACGCCCACGACCATGGACGAGCTGAACGACGCGATCACGAAGCTCAAGGCCAAGGACATCGACCCGGTCGCCGTCGGCGCGAAGGACGCCTGGCCGGCCGCCCACTGGTACTACAACTTCGCACTCCGCGAGTGCAGCCAGAAGACGCTCGAGGACGCGGCGAAGTCCCTGAAGTTCGACAACGCCTGCTGGACGAAGGCCGGCGAGCAGCTCGAGGACTTCAACGCCACCAAGCCCTTCAACAACGGCTTCCTGACCACCGCGGCACAGCAGGGTGCCGGCAGCTCCGCCGGTCTCCTCGCCAACCACAAGGCGGCCATGGAGCTCATGGGTGCGTGGGACCCGGGCGTGATCGCATCGCTGACGCCGGACGCCAAGCCGCTGCCCGACCTCGGCTGGTTCCCGTTCCCCGCGACCGACGGTGGCAAGGGTGACCCGAAGTCGATGATGGGTGGTGTCGACGGCAACTCCTGCTCCGCACAGGCCCCGAAGAAGGCGTGCACCGACTTCCTGAACTTCATCGTGCAGAAGGACAACCAGGAGGCGTACTACAAGGCCTTCAACGCCATCCCGGTGAACAAGGACGCCCAGTCGGTCGTCGACTCGGACTACCTGAAGTCGGCCCTGGCCGCCTACCAGGACGCCCCGTTCGTCTCGCAGTACCTGGACACCCTGTACGGCCAGAACGTCGGCAACGCGCTGAACACCAGCGTCGTCGACCTGCTCGCCGGCAAGGGTGACGCGAAGGACATCGTCGAGACCACCAACCAGGCTGCGGCCAAGGGCTGAGCATGGCCCTCGACACCTCGCTCGGTACGACTCCGGCCACCGGGTCGGACACGGCCGCGGGGACGTCCCCGGCGGGGAGCGGTTCGCCGCTCCCCGCCGGTCGGCGGACCACGCGCCGCATCGCGGACTGGCGGAAGCGCGTCGAGATCGCGGTCCTCGCCGGACCCGCGGTCATCGTCTTCGTCACGTTCGTGATCCTGCCCGTGGGCCTCGCCGCCTACTACGGGTTCTTCAAGTGGCAGGGCTACGGCCCGCCCACCGACTTCGTCGGGCTGCAGAACTACCTGATCATCTTCCAGGACAAGGCGTTCCACGCGGTCCTGATGCACAACGGCTTCATCGTCGTGCTCTCGCTGGTGTTGCAGGGGCCGATCGCGATCGTGCTCGCCCTGCTGCTCAACCAGAAGATGCACGGCCGCGGGCTCGTCCGCGTGCTCGTCTTCGTGCCGTACGTCATCTCCGAGGTGATCGTCGGCACCGGGTGGAGCCTCATGCTCCAGTCGAACGGCGCCGTGAACGACCTGTTCCAGAGCATCGGCCTGGGCGGACTCCGTGCGGACTGGCTGTCGAACCCCGACATCGCCATCTGGACGCTGCTCGTGATCATCTCGTGGAAGTACATCGGCTTCGCGGTGATCCTGTTCCTCGCCGGCCTGCAGAGCATCCCCGAGGAACTGTTCGAGGCCGCCGCCATCGACGGTGCCGGCTACTGGCAGATCCAGCGGCGCATCACCCTGCCGCTCCTCGGACCGACCATCCGCATCTGGGCGTTCCTGTCGATCATCGGCTCGCTGCAGCTGTTCGACCTCGTCTACATCATCTGGGGCCAGTACATCGCCTCGACCGCGGGTACCTCGACGATGGCGACGTACATGGTCGCCAACGGCCGGACCTCGGGCAACTTCGGCTTCGGCAGCGCCGTCGCGGTCGTGATGTTCGTGATCTCGCTCGTGGTCGCCCTGATCTACCAGCGCTTCGTGCTCCGCCGTGACACCGCGGGTGCACTCACCGAGAGGAAGAACTGATGGCCACCACGAGCATCGTCGCCCCCGGGCGCCGGGCCGTGCGGGAGCGCCGGTCCAGTGCCGCGATCGGACGCGCCAACCCGCTGACCTACGTCGTCGCGATCCTGTTCGTCGCCGCCAACCTGGCACCCGTGCTCTACATCGTGCTGGGCGGCTTCCGGACCAACTCACAGATCACCACGAGCCCCGCCGGGCTGCCTGCACCGTTCGAGTTCGGCAACTACGGCTCCGTGCTGTCGAGCGGCATCTTCTGGCAGCAGCTCGGCAACTCGACGATCAGCGCCGTCACGACCACCCTCGGGGTCGTCGTGCTCGGGCTGATGGTGAGCTTCGTGCTCGCCCGCTACCGGTTCGCCGGCCGCGGGGCGCTGTACGCCCTGTTCGCCGCGGGGCTGATGTTCCCGATCACCGTCGCGATCACCCCGCTGTACCTGCTCGTCAAGGACCTCGGTCTGACGAACAGCCTGGCCGGCGTGATCCTGCCGCAGATCGCGTTCGCGCTGCCGACCACCGTGATCATCCTGGTGCCGTTCCTGCGCGCCATCCCCGACGAGCTCGAGGAGGCCGCGTCGATCGACGGGGCGAGCCGTCTCGGGTTCTTCTTCCGGATGGTCGTGCCGCTGTCGCTGCCCGGCGTCGTCACGGTCGGCATCCTGGCGTTCATCGCCAGCTGGAACAGCTACATCCTGCCGCTGTTCATCCTGAACAACGAGGCCGCCTACACGCTGCCGCTCGGGGTCCAGTCGTTCTCGTCGCAGTACTCCGTCGACACCGCCAAGGTGCTCGCGTTCACCTCGATGTCGATGATCCCGGCGCTGGTGTTCTTCACGATCTTCCAGCGCCGCATCGTCGGCGGCCTGACCGGGGCGGTGAAGGGGTGACCGCGACCGACGCGACGCGGACCGCCGGACGCGACCCGCGCCTCCAGGCCGACAGCGCGACGGACGCGACCGCGACGACCGCGACCGCGACCGCGACGGACGCGACCGCGACCCCCGCCGGCCCCCGCGCCGACGCCCTGCTCGCCGAGATGACCCTCGACGAGAAGGTCGCCCAGCTCGTCGGCTACTGGCTCGACCAGAACGGCGTCGTCGCCCCCATGCAGGGCGAGATGGCGGCCGTGCAGCAGGGCGGCACCCTGGCGGACATCACCCGCGACGGCATCGGGCAGTTCACCCGCGTTTACGGCACCCGCCCCGTCGAACCCGACGAGCGTGCCGCCTGGCTCTGGGCGGAACAGCGCCGCCTGCAGTGCGAGACCCGGCTCGGGATCCCGGCGCTCGTCCACGAGGAGTGCCTGACCGGCCTCGCCGCGTGGAAGGCCGCGACGTTCCCGACGCCGCTGGCGTGGGGCGCGTCGTTCGACCCGGAGCTCGTCGAGCAGGTCGGCGCCGCGATCGGTGCGTCGATGCGGCAGCTCGGCGTCCACCAGGGCCTCGCGCCGGTCCTCGACGTCATCCGCGACCCGCGTTGGGGGCGGGTCGACGAGTGCATCGCCGAGGACCCCTACCTGGTCGGCACGGTCGGCACCGCGTACGTGCGCGGGTTGCAGTCGGCCGGGGTCGACGCGACCCTGAAGCACTTCCTCGGGTACTCGGCGTCGCAGGCGGGGCGGAACCACGCCCCCGTGCACGCCGGGGCCCGTGAGGTCGCGGACGTGTACCTGCCGCCGTTCGAGATGGCGCTGCGCGACGGGGGCGCCCGGAGCGTCATGAACTCGTACGCCGAGATCGACGGCGTGCCCGTCGCGGCGAACGGCGAGCTGCTGACCGGCCTGCTCCGCGACCGGCTCGGTTTCGACGGCACGGTCGTCGCGGACTACTTCTCGGTGGCGTTCCTCGAGGTCATGCACGGCATCGCCGCCGACCGTGGCGAGGCCGCGGCGCTGGCGCTCGAGGCCGGCATCGACGTCGAGCTCCCGACCGGTGACGCGTACCTCGCACCGCTCGTCGAGCGGGTCCGCAGCGGGCAGGTGGACGAGGCTCTCGTCGACCGTGCCGTGCTCCGGGTGCTCCGGCAGAAGGAGCGGCTCGGCCTGCTCGAACCGGACGCCTTCGCCGAGGACGCCCCCACCGGGATCGACCTCGACACCCCGCTGCACCAGGCGCTCGCGAAGCGGCTGGCAGCCGAGTCGCTCGTGCTGCTGTCGAACGAGGGCGGCAGCGCCAGCGTCGACAGCGGCACCGCCGACGGCACCACCCCCGTCCTCCCGCTCGCACCGGGGGCCTCGGTCGCCGTCATCGGCCCGAACGCCGACCGCGCCGAGGCGCTGCAGGGCTGCTACTCGTTCGCCAACCACGTGCTCGCCTCGCACCCCGACCTGCCGCTCGGCTTCGCGATCCCGACCGTCCGCGAAGCCGTCGCCCAGGCGCTCGGTCCGGCAGCGGTCCGCTTCGCCACGGGCTGCGCCGTGACGGGGAACGACCGGGCCGGCTTCGCCGAAGCCGTTGCGGTCGCATCCGCCTCGGACGTCGCGGTGGTCGTCGTCGGCGACCAGGCGGGCCTGTTCGGCCGGGGCACGGTCGGCGAGGGCAACGACACCGAGTCGCTCGACCTGCCCGGCGTGCAGCGCGAGCTGGTCGAGGCCGTCGTCGCGACCGGCACCCCCACCGTGATGGTGCTGCTCACCGGCCGGCCGTACGCGATCGGCTGGGCGCTCGACGGCGACCAGCCGCGCCCGGCCGCGGTCGTGCAGGCGTTCTTCCCGGGCGAGGGCGGCGGGCTGGCGATCGCCGACCTGCTGACCGGCGTGGCCTCGCCCTCGGGCCGGCTGCCGCTGTCCCTGCCCCGGTCCGCCGGCGCGCAGCCGTTCACGTACCTGCACCCGCGGCTCGGCGGTCCGTCCGACGTCACCGCCGCGGACTCGACGCCGGTGCGACCGTTCGGTTTCGGCCTCGGCTACACCGACTTCGCGTACGACGAGCTCGTCGTCGACCCGGACGTCCGGTCCGACGGCGTCTTCACCGTGTCGGTGACGGTCCGGAACACCGGGGTGCGCGACGGCGAGGACGTCGTGCAGCTCTACGGGCACGACGTGCACGGCAGCGTCACCCGGCCCGAGGTGCAGCTCCTCGGCTACGCGCGCGTCGCGGTCGCAGCGGGGGAGTCCGTGCGGGTCCGCTTCCGTGTCCCGGTGCAGCGCTTCGCGTTCACCGACCGTCGGATGCGCAGGGTGGTCGAGCCCGGCGACGTGCAGGTCTGGGTGGCGTCGCACGCGGCGGCGTCGCGGCCGTCAGGCTCGGTGGCAGCGGGTGGGATCGTCGCCTCGGGCGACGGTCCGGTCCGACACCCCGTCCCCGGCACCGCCACCCAGCGCGCCACCGTCGCGGTCACGGGCGCGGTGCACGAGGTCACCCCGGGCGACCCCCGCCTGGTGGCGTGGTCGCTCGTCTGACCCGGTGACGGACCACGTGCCCTGGGCGTGACCGGGTGACGAACAGGAGGCGCGGTGCGGGCTCGCACCGCGCCTCCCGTCCGTCAGCGGGTCCTGATCACCCGAGCGGGTCGAGCCGGTCGGACAGGTCCAGTGACCAGACGGCGACGCCCGTCAGACCGAGCCGCTCCGCCAGCGCGACCCGCGCACGCAGTGAGCGTGCGTCGGACCACCAGAGCACCTCGCCGCTCGGCAGGGTCGCGGTCCACTCGCCGACCGTCGCGTCCCAGCGGGCGGTCGCGCCCGCCTTCCGGACCCGCAGTCGTGCCTGGGCGTCGGAGAGCTGACCGGCCGGACGCTTCCCCTTCCAGTGGTAGCCGTACCCGGCGACACCGAGCACGATCTGGTCGCGGGGAGCGAGGCTCACGAGTGCACGGGCGGCCTTCGACGACCACGCGAGCGAACCGACCGGACCGGGTGCGTCCGGCTCCCAGGGGCCGTGCTGGTCGTAGGCCATGAGCGTCAGGTGGTCGAGCGGGGCACGGAGGGCGCGCACGTCGTAGCCGAGGCGGGCGTACCCGGCCGCGGTGGTCGACGCGGACAGGGCGATGTCGAGCCGGACGTCGTCGCCGACGGCGGCCCGGAGCTCGCGGGCGAAGGCCGTGAGGCCGGGCTTCTCGGCCGGGGTCAGCGCCTCGAGGTCGATCATGACCGAGTCCCAGCCGCCCGTGGCCACGTCGGCGGCGAGTGATCGGACGACCCGGGCGCGGTTCGCGGGCGAGGTGAGCAGCCTGCGGGCGATCGGCTCGCTGAAGTCCCCGTCGGCCTCGGAGTAGTTGCTGACGAGCAGCTGCGCGGTGAGCCCGTTGGCGTGTGCCCGGTTGCGCTGGGCCTTGGCGGCGCGCGACGGTGCGGTGACCTTCGACCCCGTGCGGTTCAGCAGCAACCCGTCGACGCCGACCACGTCCATCGCGGCGGCGTTCGCGTCCACCAGGGCGGTGTCGGCGTTCTCGGGCTGGAAGCCGGTCACGTCGAACCCATCAGCGTGGGCGGCGGTCGGGGCCGTGCAGCCGGCGAGTGCGAGTCCTGCGGTGAGCGCGGCGGCGAGCAGTGCGGAGCGGCGTCGACGCGGGGTGCCGGTCATGCGGTGGGTCCGTCCGGTCGTCCGGGGTGGCCGGGTGCCGACCACGGCGGGAGCTCGGCCGACGGGTACCCGCCGTGCTGGTCGGGCGCCCGCAGCATCGGGTTGACGGCACGCAGTCGGATGCCGGAGGTGTCACCGGCGACCCCGCGGACGGCGCTCGCCAGCAGGAACGCGACGACGTCAGCGGTGCTGCCGTCCGGGTCGTAGCCGTGCCAGGGGTGGTCGTCGCCCTGGGCGCGGCGCAGGGCGCTGGCGAACGTCGCGTCGGCGTCCTCGATCTCCACCTCGCAGTCGAGCACGACGCGGAAGCGCGAGCCCTCGCCCGGGGGGACACCGAGGTCCGTCGTGGCGCGGGGGTCCGGGTCCGCCGGGTCGAACGACCGGAGCGCCGCCGACGGTGCGGTGCCGAACGCGGCGCGGTACTCGGCCGCCATCCGCCCGGCGTTGCTGAAGTGCCAGTGCTTCGCGACGTCCGCGATGGTGCGACGGTCCGCCGGTGTCATGGAGAGCAGGTCGCGGCGGACGCCCTCGAGCCGGACCCCGCGCAGGTACGACGCTGGCGAGGTCTGCAGCTCCCGCCGGAACGCGCTCTGCAGGCCTCGGGTCGACCGGTTCGCGGCGGCGGCGATGTCCGGTACCGAGATCGCTTCGCGGGCGTGTGCGTGCACGAACCGCAGCGCCTCGTGCACGGTGCGGGACAGCCGTGCTCCGCCGTGCTCGGGACCACTCGCCGTGGTCGGTGCCTGGTCCATACGTGGGAGCGTACGAGGCGCTCGTGTGGATCGGCCTCCGACGCCACGACGCCGTCGGTATCCGAGGTGCGCGGATGTGACCCGCACCCGTTCGGGGGGCATTGTGGACGCCGCGCGAGGCGTTTACCGTCCAAGAGGTACTCAAACTGTCCTCCTCCGAACAGGGTCGGAGGCTCGGGGACAGATCGGAGGATCTGATGAGTGGTTACGAGCGTGCACCGAGGGTCGCCCCGGTCCACATCACCTCCTACCGGGCGCGGGCGCGGGCACGGGCTGCCAGACGCGGCTGGATCGTGCAGTCCGAGGACGACGTCGACCGCGAGCGCTTCACCTTCGGGGACCTCCGCGCGCAGCGTGGACCGAACCCGTGAGCAGCGACCGGTGACGCGCGACGTCCGTCAGCGCAGGCGGTCCGCCAGGAACGCCGCCTGACGCTCCCAATGCCGGAAGCCGCCGCCCTCGTGCCCGTTGTACGGGTACACGGCGATCTCGCGGTCGGTGGAGCCCAGGGCGTTGAACGCGGCGAAGGTCGTGCGCGGCGGGACGACGTCGTCCATCAGCGCGACCGAGAACAGCGCCGGTGCGGTGATGCCGGCGGCGTGGTTCACCCCGTCGAAGTACGCGGCGGTCTCCCACACGCCCTCGGCCGCGTCGCGGTGCACGGCGAGGTACTGCGCGAGCTCCAGGTACGGACCGCCCACCGCGACGTCGGTGCCGTTCCGCCAGTCGGCCAGGAACGCCACGTCGGGCAGCACCGCGGTGATCGGTCCGACGTGTGCCTCGACCAGGGCCGCTGCGGCGATGGCGATCCCGCCGCCCTGGCTCCCGCCGGTCAGCGCGATGCGATCGGGGTCGACGCCGGGCAGCGTGCGGACGGCGTCGACCAGGCGGACCGCGTCGGTGTACACGCGGCGGTAGTAGTGGTCGGCAGGGGAGCCGATGCCGTTCGTCATCCACCCGCTGGCGTGCGGTGCGGAGCCGTGCGGGTCCGGGGTGTCGCCGCCGGCCCACCCGGAGCCCTGGCCGCGGGTGTCCATCACCACGTGCACGTACCCGGCGAGGGCCCAGTGCACGCGCTCACCCGGGCGACCGCGGCCACCGCCGTAGCCGAGGAACTCGACGACGACCGGCAGTGCGCCCGGGTCGTCGGTCACGGGACGGTTGACCCACGCCCGCACCGGGTCACCGGCGAACCCGGGGAACGTCAGGTCTTCGACGACGAGACCGGTGACCGGGGTCTCGGCGGGCACGAGGGCCGGCTCGACCCCCTCGCCCGCGGTCCGGGCGAGGGCGATCGTGTCCGCCCAGAAGGCGTCGAAGTCATCTGGGCGCCGGACGTCGGAGCGGTGGGCGCGGAGCGCGTCGAGGGGCAGGTCGGTCAGTGGCATGGTGTGTCCTCCGGGACGATCGTGCCCCCGGCACCGTCGAGGACGGCGCCGGGGGCACGGAGTGTCGGTTCAGCGCGCCGCCGCGCGGTACTGCTCGAGCACCTCCGGGTGCGGGTCGGACGGCACGGTGGTCGTCGCGGTGTCCCACGTCGGCAGGGCTCCGGTGAGCGCCCACGCGGCCTGCTTCGCAGCCCCCGCGGCGACGTACTCGCCGGGCTCCGGCACCAGGACGTCACGGCCGAACACCTGCGCGGCGACGGCGCGGACCGCCGGGTTCCGCGCAGCGCCCCCGATGAGCAGCAGCCGCTCGACGGTCACGCCGGTGTCCTGCACCGCGGCCAGTCCGTCGGCGAGGGCGCAGAGCATCCCCTCGAAGGCCGCCCGGGCCAGGTGCGCCCGGTCGGTGGTCGCCGGCGTCATGCCGAGCAGCGAGGCGGTCGCGTCCGGCCGGTTCGGCGTGCGCTCGCCGACGAAGTACGGCACCAGGACGAGGCCGTCGGCCCCGGCCGGCGCCTGCAGCGCCAGCTCGCCGAGCGCGTCGTGGTCGACGCCGAGCAGGCCGCCGATCACCTCGAGCACGCGGGCCGCGTTGAGCGTCGTGACGATCGGGAGGCGCGACCCGGTCCCGTCGGCGAAGCCCGCCACGGTCCCGCTCGGGTCACGCACCTCGGCGTCGCTGACCCCGAAGACCGTGCCGCTCGTGCCGAGGGACACCGCGACGTCGCCCGGGCCGAGACCCAGGCCGAGCGCTGCCCCGGCGTTGTCACCGAGTCCGGCGCCGACGACGAGGCCGGAGGGCGCGACCGCGCCGCCGGGCAGCTCGACGTCGGTGGACAGGGTGCCCATCGCCTCGTCGGGAGCAACCACGCGGGGCACGACCACGGCGTCGTCGTCACCCATCGACGCCGGCCGCATCGGCCGCCCGAGTGCGAGCTCGAACAGTTCCGGGTCGTACTCGCGGCGCACCGGGTCCCAGTACGCCGTGCCGCTGGCGTCGGACGCGTCCGTCGCCAGGGCCTCCAGGTCGGGGCCGAGCGGACTCTCGTCCGCCGGACCGTACCCGCGGAGCCGCCATGACAGCCAGTCGTGGGGGAGCGCCACGGCCGCGACGCGGGCCGCGTTCTCGGGCTCGGCGTCGCGGAGCCACCGCAGCTTGGTCCCGGTGAACGACGCGACCGGCACCAGCCCCGTCCGGGCGACCCACGCCTCCTGGCCGAGCTCGTCGACCATCTGCGCGGCCGCGTCCGCACTGCGGACGTCGTTCCAGAGCAGGGCGTCGCGGACGACGCGGCCCTCGGAGTCGAGCGCGACCATGCCGTGCTGCTGCCCGGCGACGGCGACGGCACCGACGTCGTCGAGGCCGCCGGCGTCCGCGACGGCGGCACCGAGGGCGTCCCACCAGTGGCAGGGGTCGACGGAGGTGCCGTCCGGGTGGGAAGCGCGGCCCTCGCGGACGACCGCACCGGTCGCGGCGTCACGGATGGTGACCTTGCAGGACTGGGTCGAGGAGTCGACGCCGGCGACGAGTGCCATCAGTTCTCCTCGGCGGCAGGCCGCCTCGGCGCGCGGAATGCGGCCGCTGGCGCGTCCGCGTTCAATTCCGCGCGCCCATGAGGTGCTCCATCGCGAGCTGCTGCAGGCGGACGAAGCCGAAGCCCTTGCCGCCGAAGTAGGCGTCGGTGTCGAAGTCCTCGTAGGCGGAGCGGTCGGCGAGGAACGTGTCGTACGACTCGCCGTCGTTCAGCGTCGGCGTCGACAGCTCGCCGACCTTCGACGCCTCGAGTGCCGCCTGCACCTCGGGGTCGGCGCGGAACGCCTGCGCACGCTCCTTGAGGAGCAGGTACATGCGCATGTTGGCCGACGCGGAGTCCCAGACACCGCTGATGTCCTCGGTGCGGCTGGGCTTGTAGTCGAAGTGGCGCGGGCCGTCGTACGCCGGGCCGCCCTGCGGGGCACCGTGCTCGAGCAGGTCGACGAGCGAGAACGCGTTCTGCAGGTCGCCGTGGCCGAACACCAGGTCCTGGTCGTACTTGATGCCGCGCTGACCGTTGAGGTCGATGTGGAAGAGCTTGCCCTGGTAGAGCGCCTGGGCGATGCCGGCGGTGAAGTTCAGGCCCGCCATCTGCTCGTGGCCGACCTCGGGGTTGATGCCGAACAGCTCCGGGCGCTCGAGCGTCTCGGTGAAGGCGATCGCGTGGCCGAGGGTCGGCAGGAGGATGTCGCCGCGGGGCTCGTTCGGCTTCGGCTCGATGGCGAACCGGATGCCGTAGCCCTTGTCGGTGACGTACTGGGCGAGCAGGTTGACGGCCTCGCGGTACCGCTCGAGCGCGGCCTGCACGTCCTTGGCGCTGTCGTACTCGGAGCCTTCGCGGCCACCCCACATCACGAACGTCGAGGCGCCGAGCTCGGCGGCGAGGTCGATGTTGCGCAGGACCTTGCGGAGCGCGAAGCGGCGGACCTGCCGGTCGTTCGAGGTGAAGCCGCCGTCCTTGAAGACCGGGGCGGAGAACAGGTTCGTTGTGACCATCGGCACGACGATCCCCGTCGACTCGAGGGCGCCCTTGAGGCGGTCGATCTGGGTCTGGCGCTCGGCGTCGGTGGAACCGAACGCGAACAGGTCGTCGTCGTGGAAGGTCAGGCCGTAGGCCCCGAGCTCGTCGAGCTTCTCGACCGCCTCGACCACGTCGAGGGCGGGGCGGGTCGGCCCGCCGAAGGGGTCCGAGCCGTTGTAGCCGATGGTCCAGAGACCGAAGGAGAACTTGTCTGCACGGGTGGGCGTCGTTGCCATGGTGGTCACCGTTCGTCGTCGAAACAAAATGTTGCCGCGCCCAACATAAGCGGTAGTGTTGGCTGTGGCAAGCACGTGATCGCAAAGGAGCGAGCGGATGGCACAGGAACGACTGCGGGTCGCGATGGTGGGGCACGGCTTCATGGGAGCCGCACACTCACAGGCGTGGCGGACCGCTCCCCGGTTCTTCGACCTCGGGGCCGACCCGGAGATGGCGGTGATCGTCGGGCGTGATCCCGAACGCACCGAGGCAGCCCGGCAGCGGTACGGCTGGCAGGCGGCGTCCACCGACTGGCGTGCCGTCGTCGCCGATCCGGACATCGACGTGGTCGACGTGGTGTCCCCGGGGTCCTCGCACGTCGAGATCGCGATCGCCGCGCTCCAGGCCGGCAAGCACGTCCTGTGCGAGAAGCCGCTCGCCAACACCGTTGCCGAGGCCGAGGCGATGACCGCCGCTGCCGACGCCGCCCGCGAACGCGGCGTCCGGGCGATGGTCGGGTTCAGCTACCGCCGCGTGCCCGCGATCGCGTTCGCCCGGCAGCTGGTGCAGGACGGCCGGATCGGCACCGTGCGCCAGGTCCGCGCGCTCTACCTGCAGGACTGGTTGTCGGACGAGGACGGCCCGATGACCTGGCGGCTCGACAAGTCGCTCGCGGGGTCCGGTGCGCTCGGCGACATCGGCGCGCACGCCATCGACCTGGTCGAGCACGTCACCGGTTCGTCGCTCGCCACCGTGTCGGGCACGCTCGAGACATTCGTGACCGAGCGTCCGTTGATGGCCGAGGGGGTCGGGCTCTCCGGCACCGCGTCGAGCGAACGCGGGCAGGTCACCGTCGACGACGCCGCGTTCTTCACCGCACGGCTCAGCGGCGGCGCGGCCGACCGTGCGATCGGCACCTTCGAGGCGACGCGCTACGCGACCGGGCGGAAGAACGGCCTGACGCTCGAGATCAGCGGTTCCGACGGCGCGATCCAGTTCGACCTCGAGGCGATGAACGAGCTGCGGTTGTACGAGTCGAACGCCCCTGCGGCGGAGCAGGGCTTCCGGCGCATCCTCGTCACCGAGCCCGAGCACCCCTACATGGCCGCGTGGTGGCCGACCGGACACCTCATCGGGTACGAGCACACCTTCAGCCACCAGGTGAAGGACTTCATCGACGCCGTCGCCACCGGCACCGACCCGTCACCGTCGTTCGCCGACGGCCTGCACGTGCAGCGGGTCCTCGACGCCGTCGAACGCAGCGCCGCCGCCGGCAGCACCTGGACGGCGACCTCGTGAGCGCCGCCGAGCAGACCCGCCGGGCGCTCGTCGTCCGCGGCGGGTGGGACGGCCACCAGCCCGTCGAGACCACCGACCTGTTCATCCCGTTCCTGCAGGAGAACGGGTTCGAGGTCCGGGTGTCGGACTCGACGGCCGTCTACGCCGACGCCGCCGTCATGGACGAGGTCGACCTGATCGTGCAGGTCGTCACGATGTCGACCATCGCCGACGACGAGTTCGCCGGGCTGCAGCGCGCGGTCCTGGGCGGCGCCGGACTGGCCGGCTGGCACGGCGGCATCGCGGACGCGTTCCGGAACACCGCCGACTACCTGCACATGGTCGGCGGCCAGTTCGCCCACCACGCCGGCAAGCACCCCGACGAGCGCGTCGGGGAACAGTCGGACAACTACATCCCGTACACGGTCCACCTCACCGACCTCGGGCACGAGCACCCGATCACGCAGGGCATCGAGGACTTCGACCTCGTCACCGAGCAGTACTGGGTGCTGTCCGACGAGTACAACGACGTCCTCGCGACCACCACTCAGGACGTGCGCGACTTCGACGCCTGGAACCGACCGGTCACCGCACCGGCGATCTGGACACGGCAGTGGGGCGAGGGCCGCGTGTTCGTCTCCGCACCAGGGCACCGCCTCGAGGTCGTCGAGTCGCAGCCACTCCGCACCATCATCGAACGGGGACTCCTGTGGGCAGCACGCTGAACGAGGGAGTGCTCCGGGTCGGCGTGGTCGGCGTCGGGGTCATCAGCCAGCAGTACTTCGAGCACTTCCCGGCCCTGCCCGGACTCGAACTCGCCGCGGTCGCCGACCTCGACGTCGCCCGTGCCCAGCAGGTCGGTGCGGCACAGGGCGTGCGCGGCACCACCGTGGACGACCTGCTCGCCGCCGACGACGTCGACGTGGTGCTCAACCTGACGATCCCGGCCGCACACGCCGACATCGCCACCCGGGCACTCGCCGCCGGCAAGCACGTCTACGGCGAGAAGCCGCTCGCGATGTCCACCGCCGAGGCCGCCCCGGTGCTCGAGGCCGCCCGCACCGCCGGCCTGCGCGTCGGCAGCGCCCCGGACACCGTCCTCGGCACCGGCGTCCAGACCGCGCGCGCCGCGCTCGACGACGGTGCGATCGGCACCCCGGTCGGCGCAGCCGTCGCCTGGAGCGCCCCCGGGCACGAACGCTGGCACCCGGCGCCGGCCTTCTACTACCAGCCCGGCGGCGGACCGCTGCTCGACATGGGGCCGTACTACCTGACCAGCCTCGTCACGTTCTTCGGGCCCGTCGTCCGGGTCAGCGGCAGCGCGACCCGCTCCACCCGCGAGCGCACCGTCGCCACGGGGCCGAACGCCGGCACCCCGATCCCGGTCGACATCGACACGCACGTCGTCGCGATCCTCGAGCACGAGGGCGGCGTGGTCTCCACCGTGACCGTCTCGTTCGAGGTCTGGGCCACCCGCGCCCCGCTGTTCGAGGTGTACGGCACCGCGGGCACCCTGGGCGTCCCCGACCCGAACCGGTTCTCGGACACCGTGTCGATCGCCACCGCCGACGACCGCTCGTGGCGGGACCTGCCGGTCGCCGCCGGGTACGCCGACGCCGGTCGCGGCTACGGCCTCGCCGACATGGCCCACGCGATCGCGACGGACCGGCCGCACCGGGCCTCCGGCGACCTCGCGTTCCACGTGCTCGAGGTCATGGAGGCGGTCTCCGCCGCCGCCCGAGACCACTCGGTCGTCGATGTGCACTCGCGCGTCGAGCGACCCGCCACCGTCCCGGCCGGGTCCGCGCCCGGATCCTGGTGACGGAACCCGACCACCGCGAAGAAGGACGACGACGATGACGACGACGGACGCGAGCGACACGACGGACACGACCCGGGCCTCCCGGCCGGTCACCCTGTTCACCGGACAGTGGGCCGACCTGCCCTTCGAAGAGGTGGCCCGACTCGCCGGCGAGTGGGGCTACGACGGGCTGGAGATCGCCTGCTGGGGCGACCACCTGGACGTCCGGCGCGCTGCGACGGACCCGGAGTACGTCGCCGGGCGCAAGGCGATCCTGGAACGCAACGGGCTGCAGGTCTGGACGATCGCCAACCACCTGGTCGGCCAGGCCGTGTGCGACGACCCGATCGACCAGCGGCACGAGGACATCGTGCCGCCGCACGTGTGGGGCGACGGCGATCCCGAGGGCGTGCGGCAGCGTGCGGCCGAGGAACTGCAGTGGACCGCCCGTGCCGCCGCCGCGCTCGGGGTGGACACCGTCACCGGGTTCTCCGGCTCGTCGATCTGGAAGACCGTCGCCGGGTTCCCGCCCGTGCCGCCGGCGATGATCGACGCCGGGTACCAGGACTTCCACGACCGCTGGTCACCGATCCTCGACGTCTTCGAGGAGGTCGGGGTCCGGTTCGCGCTCGAGGTGCACCCGTCCGAGATCGCCTACGACTACTGGACCGCGAAGCGCACGCTCGAGGTGTTCCAGGACCGCCCGGCGTTCGGGTTCAACTTCGACCCGTCCCACTTCGTCTGGCAGGACCTGGACCCCGCCGCGTTCCTGCTCGACTTCGCCGACCGGGTGTACCACGTGCACTGCAAGGAGTCGGTGAAGCAGCTCGACGGTCGCAACGGCCGGCTCGGGTCGCACCTGCCGTGGGGCGACCCCCGGCGCGGGTGGGACTTCGTCACCGCCGGCCACGGGGACGTGCCGTGGGAGCGGGTGTTCCGCGTGCTGAACCACATCGGGTACGCCGGCCCGACCAGCGTCGAGTGGGAGGACGCCGGCATGGACCGCCTCGTCGGCGGGCCCGAGGCGCTGGCGTTCGTACGGCGGCTCGGCACCATCGCGCCGCCGGAGGCGTCGTTCGACGCCGCGTTCTCGCAGTCGCGCTGACCGGGCCGCCTGCGTTCGAACGCGCTCACCGCTTCCGGGCGTACCTGCTGAATCCGGGCACACCTGGTCGTTCGTTTCGACCAGGTACGCCCGATCCCGCTTTCCATCGCCGGCGTTCTGGGAAGGACCGAGCACGCGAGGATGGGCAAGCAAGCAAGCAAGCAAGCAAGCAAGCAAGCAAGCAAGTAAGCAAGGACCGACCGAGAGGACCCGATGGCACGCACAGCTGCAGCACCCGGTGTCGCGCAGACCCCGGCGCTGCGCAACGCCGCACGTGTCCTCCGCCTGGCGCACGAGGACGGTCCGATCACCCGCGCCGAGCTCACCCGCCGCACCGGACTCAACCGCTCAACCACGCTCACGCTCGTCGGCGAACTGGTCGAACTCGGGCTGGTGCACGAGGACGTGCCCGGGACCGGCAGCACGAGTGCTGGCGTCGGCCGCCCGAGCCCGGTGGTCCGTGCCTCGGCGGAGGTGGTCGCGGTCGCCGTCACGGTCGAGGTGGACGCCGTGACCGTCGCACTCGTCGGACTCGACGGCAGCGTGCGCACCCGCGCGGTGGCGGCGAGCGAGAGCGCCCCGACCGCTGCCGAGGCGGTCGAGACCATCGCCGGACTCCTGGACGAGTTGATCGCCGGGGAAGGCCCGCCCACGCGGATCGCCGGAATCGGTGTCGCGGTCCCCGGGACCGTGCGGGTCGAGGACGGCGTGGTCCGCTACGCGCCGCACCTCGGCTGGCACGACGAACCGATCGCCCGTCCCCTCGCCGAGCGCACCGGTCTGCCGGTCCGGGCCGCGAACGACGCGAACTCCGGCGCCTGGGCGGAGCGGCTGTACGGCAGTGGCCGCGGAGTCGACGACCTGATCTACCTCAACGGTGGCGCGAGCGGTATCGGCGGCGGCGTCATCAGTGCCGCTCGGCCCCTCAGCGGTGCGGACGGGTACGCCGGCGAGCTCGGTCACACCTTCGTCGCAGCGAACGGTGTCCGTTGTCACTGCGGTGCTGTCGGGTGTCTCGAGACCGAGGCGTCGCGTGATGCCCTGGTCGCTGCCGCCGGCGTCGCCTCGGACGACCCGTCAGCGCTCGCCGCGGCGCTCGCGCAGCGCCGTCCCGAGGTCGAGCGGGTGGTCGACCGCCAGGTCACGGCCCTCGCGACCGCACTCCGCAATGCCATCCACACCGTCAACCCCGAGGTGGTCGTCCTCGGTGGGTTCCTCGGAGTGCTCCTCGGCCACGTCGGGAACCGCATCGAGGCTGAGGTCCGGGCGCAGTCGATGGCTGCCGTGACCGAGCGGCTGCGCATCGCACCGGCGGCGCTCGGTGCCGATGTCCTGCTCCGAGGCGCTGCTGAACTCGGGTTCCGTGATCTGCTGCGCGACCCGACGGCATCGCGGCTCAGACCGGCCACCGCGGCGACCGCGCCCGCGGCATCCGCCGCCGCCCCCTCCACCACCCTCACGTCCGGCCGCGACGACGCGGCCGAGGAAGCGAGAACCGCATGACCTCCACCCAGCGCACCAGTGTCCTGCTCGGCACCCAGGACCTCACCGTCGAGGACCGCCCCGTCCCCGCCGTCGACGCCGGCGACGTGCTCGTCCGGGTCGCCGCCGTGGGCGTCTGCGGCTCCGACGTGCACTACTACCGCCACGGCCGCATCGGCGACTTCGTCGTCGAGGAGCCCCTCGTCCTCGGCCACGAACTCTCCGGCACGATCGAGGCGGTCGGCGAGGGCGTCGACCCGTCCCGTGTGGGGGAGCGCGTGGCCATCGAGCCGCAGCGCCCCTGCCACCGCTGCGCGCAGTGCCTGGCCGGTCGCTACAACCTCTGCCCGCACATGCGCTTCTACGCGACGCCGCCGGTCGACGGTGCCTTCACCGAGTTGGTCACGATCGAGTCCGAGTTCGCGCACGTCCTGCCCGACTCGGTGTCGTTCGAGGCCGGTGCGCTCCTCGAGCCCCTGTCGGTCGGCATCGCCGCCGTCCGCAAGGCCGGCATCGTGCCCGGTTCGTCGGTGCTCATCGCCGGTGCCGGTCCGATCGGCATCATCTGCGCGCAGGTCGCGAAGGCGTTCGGTGCGTCACGCATCGTCGTCAGCGACCTGGTCCCGGAGCGCCGTGCGCGGGCCCTGGAGTACGGCGCCACCGAGGTCGTCGACCCCACCGCCGTGTCCGTCGCGTCCGACATCGTCCCCGTCGACGCGTTCATCGACGCCAGCGGTGCGCCCCGTGCGGTCTCGGACGGCATCAAGGCGGTCGGTCCGGCGGGTGCCGCGGTGCTGGTCGGGCTCGGCAACTCCGAGATGACCCTGCCGGTCGAGCACATCCAGAACCTCGAGGTCACGGTCACCGGGATCTTCCGGTACACGAACACGTGGCCGGTGGCGATCCAGCTGGTCGCGTCCGGGCAGGTCGACCTCGACTCGCTCGTCACCGGCCGGTTCGGGCTCGACGACGTCCGCGAGGCTCTCGAGAGCGACACCGACCCGGAGTCGCTCAAGTCCGTCGTCTACCCCGGCGGCGTCCCGGCCTGAGCCGGCACGGTGCAGGCTTCGCCGGCCCGGGCCGCGTTGCGTGCCTGGTGCGGTGTTGCGGCGGGGCACGGTGCGTGGAAGTGCGCACCGGGTGACGACGTGGGCACGGTGCGGACGGGAGGCGCGGGGCCGGGCCGCGACGTGCCTCCCGTCCGGCACGGTGCAGGGTCTGTCGGACGGTGCGGTCTCGGCCGCTTGGTGCGGCGTTGCGGCCGGGCACGGTGCGTGGAAGCGCGCACCGGGTGCCGACGCGTGCACGGTGCGGGCGGGAGGCGCGGGGCCGGGCCGCGACGTGCCTCCCGTCCGGCACGGTGCAGGGTCTGTCGGACGGTGCGGTCTCGGCCGCTTGGTGCGGCGTTGCAGCCGGGCACGGTACGTGGAAGCTCGCACCGGGCGACGGCGCGCGCACGGTGCGGACGGGAGGCGCGGCGCCGGGCCGCGACGTGCCTCCCGTCCGGCACGGTGCGGGCTTCGCTGGCTCGGGCCGCGTTGCGTGCCTGGTGCGGCGTTGCAGCGGGGCACGGTGCGTGGAAGCTCGCACCGGGTGACGACGTGGGCACGGTGCGGACGGGAGGCGCGGCGCCGGGCTGCGACGTGCCTCCCGTCCGGCACGGTGCGGGGTCTGTCGGACGGTGCGGTCTCGGCCGCTTGGTGCGGCGTTGCGGCGGGGCACGGTGCGTGGAAGCTCGCACCGAGTGACGACGTGCGCACGGTGCGGACGGGAGGCGCGGCGCCGGGCTGCGACGTGCCTCCGGTCCGGCACGGTGCGGGCTTCGCTGGCTCGGGCCGCGTTGCGTGCTTGGTGCGGCATTGCGGCCGGGCACGGTGCGTGGAAGCTCGCACCGGGTGACGGCGCGCGCACGGTGCGGACGGGCGGCGCGGGGCCGGGCCACGACGTGCCTCCCGTCCCGCACGTGACCCGGAACGGGGCCACCGCCGCGTCACCGGGACGCGCTACGGTTCGCGCATGACCGCTTCACCGGCCGCCGTCGTGCCGCAGCGCACCGACCGGCGCGCGCTCGTCTCCTGGGCGCTCTGGGACTGGGGGTCGGCCGCGTTCAACGCGGTCGTCACCACCTTCGTGTTCAGCACGTACCTGGCGAGCCGGGCGTTCGTGGACCCGGCGCTCGTCGGCGACACGTCGGCGGCGGGCAAGGCGATCGTGGAGCGGGAGCTCGCGCACAACGCCGCCGTCGTGTCGACCGCACTGACCATCGCGGGGATCGTCGTCGCGCTCGTGGCGCCGGCCATGGGGCGGCTCGCGGACTCGTCCGGACACCGCCGTCGCTCCGTCCTCATCGCCACGATCGGTGTCGCGCTGTCGATCGGCGGCATGGTCTTCGTCGCGCCGAGCCAGCCGTACCTGTTCCTCGGCGCAGCCCTGCTCGGCATCGGCACCGTGGCCTACGAGATCGCGACCGTCGGGTACAACGCCATGCTCGGGCAGGTCGCCTCCGGGGAACGCACCGGCCGGGTGTCCGCCATCGGGTGGGCGGCTGGGTACTTCGGCGGGATCGTGCTGCTCGTGCTGCTGCTCGTGCTCTGCATCCAGGACTTCCGGGGCGACGGTGTCGTCGGCGGGCTCCTGCAGCTGCCGGCGACCGTCGCCACCGGGCAGTGGGACGTCCGCGTCGCGATCGGCATCGCCGCCGTCTGGCTGGCCGTCAGCTCGATCCCGCTGTTCCTCACCGTGCCCGAGGCAGTGCCGGACCGCACCCGCGGCGGTGGCGTGTTCGGCGCCTACGCGGACCTCGGTCGCGACATCGCCCGGCTCTGGCGCGAGCGGCGCAACGTCCTGGCGTTCCTGCTCGCCAGCGCGGTGTTCCGCGACGGCGTCGGTGCCGTCTTCACGTTCGGCGGGATCGTCGCCGCCCAGGTGTTCGGGTTCACGCCGTCCCAGGTCATCCTGTTCGCCATCGCCGCGAACGTCGTGGCCGGCATCGCGACGTTCGTCTCCGGACGCCTCGACGACCGGTTCGGGTCGCGTGCGCTCATCATGGTCTCGCTCGTCGGACTCGCCGTCTGCGGGGTCGGGGTCTTCGCCGCCGGCAACGAGACGCAGTGGTTCTGGGTGCTCGGGCTGACCCTCGCGGTGTTCGTCGGCCCGGTGCAGTCGTCGTCGCGTGCCCACCTGGCGCGGTTGACGACCCCCGGCCGCGAAGGCGAGCTCTTCGGCCTCTACGCCACCACCGGCCGCGCCGCGTCGTTCCTCGCGCCGGCGCTGTTCGGCGTCGCGGTGACCGTCGGTGGGTCCACCCGGTTCGGGATCCTCGGCGTGGTCGTCGTGCTCATCGCCGGGCTGGTGCTCATGGCGTTCGTCAAGCGAGAGCCGCAGGTGCAGGGCTGACAGCGACATCCGCTGCTGCTATCGTCACCGTCGGACAGCCGGAACGATGGGGGGACCGTCATGGGGGCGTCAGAACTCAGGATCGAGTCGGAGACACTCGCGTCGGTCGCGACCGCGCTCACCGACGCCCGCACCGCGCTCGGTGCGGACACCGACCGGTTCACGGGACAGAGCACCGCGTGCCTGGGAGTGTCCGAGGTCATCAGCCGGACGGCGGGTCTCTCCCTGGCACACCAGGGCATGATCGATGCCGTCGACTCCGCGCTCGAGCAAGCCGCGACGTTCCCCCACGACCTCGGTCTGCAGGTCGATGCAGAGGAAGCAGCACTCGCCGCGAAGGCGGACGGCAAGTGAGCGGCGAAGAGCCCGACGTCGGCGATCCGGCCGGCATCACCGCGCTCGCCGGGCACTGGCACGACCGCGCCGACGCGGTGCAGGACGCACTCGCGAAGATCGGCGCGGCGTCGGACGTCACTGCCTCGCCGTCGTGGAAGGGGGAGGCCCAGACGCGGTTCGCGGCCCTGCTCGACGACATGCGCCCGAGTGCCACGGGGCTGGTCGCCCTGTTCGACGCGGCGGGCGACGCCTTCGACCAGTACGCGAAGGACGTCCAGCGGATCAAGGACGACGCGGACACCATCCGCCTGCAGCGCGCGACGCTGGCGATCGCGGTCGCCGCCCAACAGTCCGCGATGCCGGCGATCGAGCGAGCAGCGAAGGCGGACGGCGCGACCGAGGCGGACGCCACGAGCCTCTCGAACGCACAACGGGCGGTCACGGAGAACGCCGACCAGTCGTCGGCGCTCGATGCGCAGTGGGACCAGCTCGTGCTCGACCGCGCAGCTGCGGACGCCGCCCTGCTCCGTGTGATCACGGGGCCGGAGACCCTCGGGCGGTTGGGGAGCATCGACGGTCGTGGCGTGGGCCTGTCCGACGCGGACCTGGCGAGCACCCTCGCGTCGTTGTCGCCGACCGAGCTCGGCGCGCTCTTGATGCTCGACCGGAACCTCGCCGACCGCCTCGGTGAGATGTCCCCGGAGGACGTCGCGGCGCTCTGGAAAGCACTCGGCGGTGGACAGGACACCACGGGCGCAGACCACACGGCAGCGCAAGACGCCCTGATCGGTCTGCTGCCCGCGGTCGTCGGGAACCTCAGCGGGCTGCCCGCCTGGGCGCGGGACCGGGCGAACCGGATGACCCTCGTGACCGCGACGGCGCAGGCGGAGCAGGACCTCGCCGACGCGAAGGAGCGGCGGGAGGGGCTCGGATGGCCGGCGTCCCAGTCAGCGGACATGTCCATCGACGCGGCGCAGGCGGACCTGGACGCCTACCGCAACATCGAGAAGACCCTCGCTTCGAGCAAGGAGCCCGGTCGCACCCTGCTGACCCTGGACACCGGACACGAACCACCGCTCGCCGCGGTCGCCGTGGGGGACGTCGACACGGCGTCGAACGTCTCCTACATGGTGCCGGGCATGGGAACGACGACGAAGGACATGTCGGGGTGGACCACGGCGGCGCAGAACCTCTGGCAGACGCAGGAGGACCTCGAGGACTCGGGTGGCAGCCACGCGGTGGTCGCGTGGATCAACTACGAGCCGCCGCCCGTGCCGAGCGGGCCGACGACCTTGGGCGTCCTGCACGGGGACGCGGCGCGAGTCGGTGCCGACCGCCTCGCGGATGATCTGCTCGGGTTCCAGGCATCTCGATCCGATCCACCGACCCTCAACGTCGTGGCGCACTCGTACGGCACGACGACCGCAGCAGACACCCTGCACGGCAAGGGCGTCCACGTCGACAACTTCGTGAGCGTCGCGTCGGCGGGGATCGAGGGCGACGTCGGTGGTGCAGCGGGCATCGACGCCGACCACGTCTACGCGGGACAGGGATCGTCCGGCCTGCCGACGAAGGACCCGGCCGACAACCCGCGCGACCAGTGGGCGTGGTTGGGCCGACTCGGCAGCGGGCGGGAGAACCCGATGGACTCGTCGTTCGGGGCCACCACGTTCGGGACCAACGGCGGGGACCCGTCAGAGGGCGCCGGCGTCACCATGCACGACCCGATCGGGTACGGCGGTGGCGACGGGTACTTCGACCTCGGCACCGAATCCTTGAACAACGTCGCCAGGGCGACCGTCGCCGACGGCACGGGGATGACCCCGGCGGACGATGCTGGTGTGAGCGAGCACGACCAGATGCTGCTCGACAACATGATGGGACCGTCTCTGTGAACCGACGACCGGCGATGATCGGCCTGGTGATGCTCGTCACGATGCTCGCGGGCTGTGCGGCGGGAACCCCGAACAAGGAGAACAGCATGAGCGCAGCACCGACGGCGGAGCACCAGCGGGAGCTCGCGGTGGCGTACGTCGACTCGACGATGAAGCGTTCCGGCGTGGACTGGGACGCCGATCGGTCCGAGGAGTACGCGCAGGACTGTGTGCTCGCCGACGGCTCGACCGGCGCACTGTACAACGTCGTCCGCACCGGCGCGGGGGTCGCGGACCCCGAGGCCGTGACGAAGTCGGTGGGCACGGCGTGGTCTGCGGACGGGCTCACCGTGGAGTACTCGACGGACCGGATGACCTCCGGGGCGAAGCGGTACCTGGTGAACGGGAGCGGCGGGGACGTCGAGCGCATCCAGTTCGGCGCGGCGACGACGAAGTCGAGCATGAGTGGTGTGTCGCGGTGCGGCACCGGGAACGCCGCCGACCTCGGCTGAGCCACCAGGACTCGGCTGCTGGGCGCGAGCGCTGCCTGGAGGCACGGTGCCGGTCCGTCCACAGGCTGCGGTTGTGCGCACGGTTGCGCACAGGACCGTGCTCGCGTCGGACGCTACGGGCTCGGGTGCGCCAGGATGGGTCCATGACCGACCAGCGCATCGCCGTCGTCGTCCTCGCCGCCGGGCAGGGCACGCGCATGAAGTCGTCCACGCCCAAGGTGCTGCACCGGCTCGCCGGGCTGCCGCTCATCGGGCACGTCCTGCGCACGGCGTCGTCGCTCAGCCCCGAGCACGTCGCCGTGGTCGTGCGGCACGAGCGTGATCGTGTCGCGGCCGAGGTCGCGGAGCGCGCCCCTGACGCGATCATCGTCGATCAGGACGCCATCCCCGGCACCGGCCGTGCGGTCGAGGTGGCGGTCGACGCCCTGCCCGCCGACTTCGACGGTGCCGTCGTCGTGCTCTCCGGCGACGTGCCGCTGCTCGACGCGGCGTCGCTCCGCCTGCTCGTCGACGCCCACGTCGGTGCCGCCAACGGGGCGACCTTCGTCAGCGCGATCGCCCCCGACCCGACGGGCCTCGGACGGATCGTGCGTGATGACGCCGGCGCCTTCGTCAGCGTCGTCGAGCACAAGGACGCGACGGCCGAACAGCTGGCCATCACCGAGGCGAACGCGGGCATCTACGCGTTCGACGTCGCGCGGTTGCGGGCGGTCCTGCCGTCGCTCACCACGGCGAACGCGCAGGGCGAGAAGTACATCACCGACGCCCCCGCGCTGATCAGTGAGCGCGGCGGGCGCATCGACGTCGTCACCCTGACCGACCCGTGGCTCGTCGCCGGCATCAACGACCGTGCGCAGCTCTCCGACGCCGCGCGCGAGCTCAACGCCCGCATCGTCCGCGGCCACCAGCTCGCCGGTGTCACCGTGCAGGACCCGGCGACCACCTGGATCGACCTCGACGTCACCATCGAGCCCGACGCCGAAGTCCTGCCCGGCACCCAGCTCATCGGCGCCACCGCGATCGCCGCCGGTGCCGTCGTCGGTCCGGACACCACGCTGCGCGACACCGAGGTCGGTGCCCGCGCCACGGTCAACCGCGTCGACGCCACCCTCGCGGTGGTCGGGGACGGCGCCTCGGTCGGCCCGTTCGCCTACCTGCGGCCCGGCACGATCCTCGGCGACGACGGCAAGATCGGCACCTTCGTCGAGACGAAGAACGCCCGGATCGGTCGCGGCAGCAAGGTCCCGCACCTGTCCTACATCGGCGACGCCGAGGTGGGCGAGGACTCGAACATCGGCGCGAACACCATCACCGCGAACTACGACGGCGTGCACAAGCACCGAACCGAGGTCGGCTCGAACGTCCGTACAGGCTCGCACAACGTGTTCGTCGCCCCCGTTAGGATTGGTGACGGTGCGTACACCGGCGCCGGGACCACCGTCCGCAAGGACGTTCCGGCAGGATCGCTCGCGATCAGCTACGCCCCACAGCGCAACACCGACGGATGGGTCGAGGAACACCGACCCGGCACACCGGCGGCCGAGGCTGCTCGGCTCGCGAACGGCGAATAGATCCTGGCGACCACCCGTCGCCGACATCGACCCCTCGTGGGTCAGGGAGTGAGCACCGCACTTGTCCGGAATCAAGACAACCGGCCAGAAACGACTCGTCCTCGTCTCGGGGCGAGCACACCCGGCGCTCTCTGCCGAGATCGCGGAGGAGCTCGGGGTCGACCTCGTGCCGACCGATGCACGGACGTTCGCGAACGGTGAGCTGTACGCCCGCTTCGACGAGTCGGTCCGTGGCTGCGACGCCTTCGTCATCCAGTCGCACACCGCGCCGATCAACGAGTGGCTCATGGAGCAGCTCATCATGGTCGATGCCCTGAAGCGTGCCTCGGCGAAGCGCATCACCGTCGTGGCGCCGTTCTACCCCTACGCCCGCCAGGACAAGAAGGGCCGCGGCCGCGAGCCGATCTCGGCCCGCCTCGTGGCCGACCTGTTCAAGGCTGCCGGCGCGCACCGCATCATGAGCGTCGACCTGCACGCTGCGCAGATCCAGGGCTTCTTCGACGGCCCCGTCGACCACCTGTTCGCGATGCCGGTGCTGCTCGAGCGCTTCCGCCAGATCCTCGACCCGAAGACGCTCACCGTCGTGTCGCCGGACATGGGCCGCGTCCGTGTCGCCGACATCTGGTCCGAGAAGCTCGGTGCGCCGCTCGCCATCATCCACAAGCGTCGCGACCCGCTCGTGCCGAACCAGGTCTCGGTGCACGAGATCGTCGGTGACGTCAGCGGTCGCGTCTGCCTGCTCGTCGACGACCTGATCGACACCGGCCGCACGATCGCGAAGGCTGCCGAGGCGCTCAAGGACGCCGGCGCCACGGGTGTCGTCGTCGCCGCGACCCACGCCGTGTTCTCCGACCCCGCCACCGAGTTGCTGCAGAGCGAGTTCATCGACCGCGTGGTCGTGACGGACACCCTGCCCCTGCCGATGGACAAGCGCTGGGACCGCCTCGAGGTGCTGCCGATCGCGCCGCTCATCGCCCGTGCCATCCACGAGGTCTTCGACGACGGTTCCGTGACGTCGATGTTCGACGGCGCAGCGTAGCGGAGCCGTCGACCCATGGGCACAGCCGACGGCGCAGGACCATCTCCGCGACGTGACGTGTCCCGTTGCCCGTGGTGACCCATCCCGCGCGTGACGCCCTCGCGGCCCGGCTCCGGGCCGCGGGGAGCGTCTTCGCCGAGGACGAAGCCGACCTGCTGCTCGAGGCCGGTGACGGTGAGCCGGTGCGACTCCGCGCCCTGGTGCAGCGTCGGCTGGCCGGTGAGCCGCTCGAGTACGTGCTCGGCTGGGCCGCCTTCGACGGGCACCGCATCCGGGTGACCCCCGGGGTCTTCGTGCCGCGATCCCGCACCACCGTCGTCGTCGAGCAGGCTGCGCTTCGGCTGCAGCGCTACGACCGCGTGGTCGACCTGTGCTGCGGCGCGGGTGCGATCTCGGTCGCCCTGTTCGGTCGAGTCGGTGCGCTCGACCTCCTCGCCACCGACATTGACCCGGACGCCGTCGACGTCGCGGCCGAGAACATCGGCGACCGCGGCATCGTCGTCGCAGGCGATCTGTTCGCGCCGTTGCCCGAGCGGTTCCGCGGGGCCGTGGCGGTCATCGCGGTGAACGCCCCGTACGTGCCGACGGCGTCGATCGCGTTGATGCCGACCGAGGCCCGGGAACACGAGCACCGCATCGCCCTCGACGGTGGTGCGGACGGTCTCGACCTGCACCGTCGGATCGCCGCGAGCGCGGGGGAGTGGCTCCGGCCCGGTGGCGCGGTCGTCATCGAGGTGTCCGAAGCCCAGGCCGAGGCGTCCGCCGCTGCGTTCGCGGCCGCCGGCTTCACCACCGCCGTCGAGCGGGACGCCGAGGTCGACGGCACCTGCATCGTCGCGACCCTGCCCGCCTGACCGCACGCTGCCCGCCGCCGAGTGGTCACGACATGCCGCTCAGGTTCGCCGAGGCGGCACGAAGTGTCGCCTGCGCGTCCGCGAACGGACGCTTCCTGCACCCCCGGCGCGACGCATGTGGCGTGTCACGCGACCGGGGTGAGGGGCGGAGCGGGCCGGCACCGGTCCTCCAGGCCGTCGGGTGACCGGAGCACGCCTGCGGCCAGTGGTCACGACATGCCGCTCAGGTTCGCCGGGGCGGCACGAAGTGTCGCCTGCGCGTCCGCGAACCGACCTTTCCTGCTCCCTCGGCGGACCTCAGCGGGCGTGTCCCGCGACCCTGCGACTCCGAGACTCCGCTGCCGGAGCGTCAGCGCGCGTCGACCGTCACCGTGTGCCAGCCCGTCGCCCCGTTCGGCGCCGGCGGCCGGTCCACGCTCGTCTGCACCTCGCCGTCCGCACTGGTCGCGCGCACCTCGATGCGGTGCGAGCCGGAGGTCGGCGTCCACCGCACCACCCACTGCCGCCAGGTGTCCGCGGAGACCGAGTCGGCGAGTTCGGCGCGCTGCCAGTCGCCGCCTCCGACGCGGACCTCGACGGCCTTCACGCCCTTGTGCGGCTGCCATGCGACCCCGGCGATCGCCACCGGCTTGCCCGCGGTCACGGTCGACCCGTTCCGCGGTGTGTCGATGCGCGACTCGAGCTTGACCGGGCCACGCTCCGACCAGCCGCGCGGGGTCCAGTAGCCCTGCGCGTCGGCGAAGCGGGTGACCTCGAGCTCGGTGACCCACTTCGTCGCCGAGACGTACCCGAACAGCCCCGGCACGACCATCCGCACGGGGAACCCGTGCTCGGTCGGCAGGGGTTCGCCGTTCATCCCGACCGCGAGGAGCGCCGCGGTGCCGTCGTCCTGCAGCACGTCGAGCGGGGTGCCGGCGGAGAACCCGTCGATGCTCCGTGAGAGCACCATGTCGGCGTCGCCCGTCGGACGCGCCCGGGCGAGGAGTTCGCGGATCGGGTAGCCCAGCCAGCGGGCCGTCCCGATGAGGTCACCGCCGACCTCGTTCGACACGCAGCTCAGCGTGGCGACGTGCTCCTCGAGCGGCAGGGCGAGCAGCTCGTCCCACGTCAGCGTGATCTCGTTCTCCACCGCTCCGTGGATCCGGAGCGACCAGTCGGCGGGGTCGACCATGGGCACGCGCAGGGCCGTGTCGATCCGGTAGAAGTCAGCGTTCGGCGTGATGTACGGGGTGATGCCGTCGACGTCGAGCGACGCACCGGCGGGGACCGCCGGTGCCGCGGTCGCCGCCGCGGGCAGCCGGATGGCCCGCCGGGCAGCAGCGGCCGCCTGCATCGCGGACGACCCGAGCCGGGAGGCGGTGCCCACCACGACCGCGAGGGTCGCCGTCGCGACGCCCCAGATCAAGAACGTCCGGCGCTCCGCCGAGGCGGGTCGCGGGGACGCTGACGGCACGGCAGCCGCTGCTTCCCACCGTCGCAGCCGCTGGAGCAGCAGGCGCAGGACGACCACGGCCGCGGCGATCCCGAGGACCGTCGGGGCGCCGTCCAGGCTCCCGCTGCCCGAGCGGGTGCTGACGGCCAACAGCGCCAGCACACCACCGGCGGCGAACACGAGCGCACCGAAGGGCGGGCGTGCGCGCTCGAGGACTCCGGCACCGGCACTGATCGCGATGACGATCACCGTCATGAGCCCGAACAGGGCGACCTTGTCCCCGGTGCCGAACACGGCGACCATGAAGTCCTTCGCACCCGGGGGAGCGAGGTCGATGACCGCTGAACCGACGGCGACCAGGGGGCTGCCCGCCCCGCCGAGCAGCAGTGCGCCGAACTCGGCGACACCGAGGAACGCGGCGGCGGCCACGACGCCGACGATCGCGGCGATCAGCGTACAACGTCGGTTCGAAGGTGCATCGGGCCCGCGCGTCCCGGAGGACGGATCCGCCGTCGGTCGGCCGATCGGTTCGTCCGTCGTCTCGGTGGTCACCGCCCGAGCGTAGGTCGTCAGGCCGCTCGTGGGCTGTGTGCGGGCTTCCCCGCGCGTTCACCGGGTCCGGCCAGCAGGTGGCGCGCGCCTCGTGGGAGGATCAGACCGTGCTGCAGCGTCCGGATGGTGTCCCGCGGTCCGGTCGTGCCCGCGGCGCCGGGCGGACACCGATGTCGCCGGCACGTCGACTCGCCACCCTGCGCTGGGTCATCGTCGCCGTCTGGCTGGCACTCCTGATCACCCGGATCGTCGTCGTCTCGACGGCACCCAGCGTGGACCTGTCCTGGTACGGCATCGTCGAGTTCGGTGCGATCGGACTCGGTGTCGTGGTCATCGTGATCGCGGTGGTGCGGACCGCGACGGCACGGCGGCGGCAGGCGGACGAGGCGCTCGCGCTCGCCATCCGTCGGATCGACCCGACGGTGTGGCTGGTGCCGGCGGCGCCGACGCCCGAACTCCGCGGCGTCATCGACGAAGTCCGTCCGGACACCCACCTCGGTTCGCGCGTGACGTGGGCCTTCGGCGCCACCGAGGCCTCCCTGTGGGAACTCGACGAACGGCGGGCGACCCGGCTGCTCGTGATCCGGTGGAGTCGGGTCGTGCACGTCGGGCTCGAGGACGTGCCGGAACGGACGGACGGCTCGGGTGCCTCGCGCCGCTCGGGTGGCTCGGGTCGCGCTGGCGGCTCGGACGGTGCTCGCCGAGCCTGTGCGGTGGCGATCCACCACGTGCGGCCGGACGACACCCCGGCCGTCGCGACCTTCTTCGTCCGGACTGCACCGGGTTCGCGGCGGCTGCTCGGGCGTGGTCCGCGGCTGGACCGGCTCGTCGCCGACCTGGCACGGGAGCGCATCGTCGCCTGATGCGACGAAGGGCCCCGCGTTCGGCGAGGCCCTCCGTGCTGCGCACGCACCGACGTCGGTCGTCGGCGGGCGCGGTTCGTCAGTGCGTCGACGGCTCCTGCTCGACCTCGCGGCGGTCGTCGTCGGACCACAGCGTGTGGAAGGTGCCGTCCTTGTCGATGCGCTGGTAGGTGTGCGCTCCGAAGAAGTCGCGCTGGCCCTGGATCAGCGCTGCGGGCAGCCGGTCGGACGCGAGCGAGTCGAAGTACGACAGCGCGGACGAGAAGCCCGGCGCGGGGACACCGGATGCGGCGGCGATCCCGACGATGCGCCGCCAGGCTGCTTCGCCCTCGGCGACGGCGTTCGCGAAGTACGGGTCGACCAGCAGCGACTCGAGCTTCGGGTTCTCGTCGTACGCCTCGACGATGCGGTTCAGGAACTGCGCCCGGATGATGCAACCGCCTCGCCAGATCTTCGCGACGTTGCCGAGGTCGATGTCCCAGCCGTACTCCTTCGCCCCGGCGATGATGAGGTCGAACCCCTGCGCGTACGCGACGACCTTCGAGGCGTAGAGCGCCGCACGGACGTCGTCGGCGAAGGTGTCCGGCACCTCGGCGATCTGCGGACGGCTCTTGACCGACTGCTGCACGGCGGCACGCTGCGTCGGCTTCGACGACACCGCACGGGCGAACACGGCTTCGCCGATGCCCGACACCGGGATGCCCAGACCCACCGCGTTCTGCACGGTCCAGACGCCGGTGCCCTTCGAGCCGGCCGCGTCACGGATGACGTCGACGAGCGGCTTGCCGGTGGCGGCGTCGCGCTGCTTGAGGACCTCGCCGGTGATCTCGATCAGGTAGGACTCGAGGTCGCCCTTGTTCCACTCGTCGAAGACCTGCACCAGGTCCTCCACCGAGAGCCCGCCGACGCGACGGAGCAGGTCGTACGACTCGGCGATGAGCTGCATGTCGGCGTACTCGATGCCGTTGTGCACCATCTTGACGAAGTGCCCGGCGCCGTCGGTGCCGATGTGGGTCACGCACGGTTCACCTTCGGCCACCGCGGCGATCGACTTGAGGATCGGCCCGAGCGTCTCCCAGGCCTCCTTCGAGCCACCGGGCATGATCGACGGGCCCTTGAGTGCGCCCTCTTCACCACCGGAGATGCCGGTGCCGACGAAGTTCAGCCCCTGCTCGCGCAGATCGTGCTCACGGCGGATGGTGTCGTGGAAGTTCGCGTTGCCCCCGTCGACGATGATGTCGCCCGGCTCGAACCGTTCGGCGAGCTGCCCGATCACGGCGTCGGTGCCCTTGCCGGCCTGCACCATGATGATCGCGGTACGGGGCTTCGACAGCGACGCGACGAACCCGTCGATGTCCTCGGACGCGATGAACCCTGCGTCGCCGTGCTCCTGGAGCAGTTCCTCGGTGCGGGCGTACGTGCGGTTGTAGACCGCCACCGTGTTGCCTTCGCGCGATGCGAGGTTGCGGGCGAGGTTCGAGCCCATCACTGCGAGTCCGACGACTCCGATGTTCGCCTGACCGTTGTTGTCTGCCACGAGGGTCTCCTTTGTCCTGACGTTGGCGCCCAACCTACGACCGGTGGTCTGGGACCGCACAGGAGTTCCGGGAACTGGGGACCAGAGTTCACCGGATCAATACTGTGGAGGGATGAGCGAGCTCGCTGTCCACCCGCCCGTCCTCGTCATGGGAGTCTCGGGCTCCGGCAAGTCCACCATCGGCCAGACCCTCACCGACGCCCTGGTCGCGCAGGGCGAACCCTGTGTCTTCGTCGACGCCGACGACCTGCACCCGGCCGCCAACAAGGAGAAGATGCGGCAGGGCACGCCGCTCACCGACGAGGACCGCTGGCCGTGGCTCGACGCCTGCGCCGAGCGGATCGCCGCGGTCGAGGCCGACGGGTCCCGGTGCGTGATGGCGAACTCAGCGCTCAAGCGCGTCTACCGGGACCGTCTGCGCGCATCCGCACCGGGGCTCGTCATCGCCTTCCTCGACGGGTCCCGCGACCTCATCGCCGAGCGGCAGTCCCACCGTCACCACGAGTACATGCCGACGACCCTGCTCGACTCGCAGTTCGCGACCCTCGAGCGGCCGCAGCCCGACGAGGCGGCGGTCGCGGTGTCGATCGACGGATCGGTCGACGACACCGTGCGGGAGATCCTCGCCGCGCTCGCGGTCACCACCGACTGACGAACGTCGACGACCTGCGACGGATCCTGGCAGTTCCTCCACAGGGCGCAGCGCGGCCGTCGTCATCCCCATCAGCCCCCTGGTCTCGTCTGCGTCGACGGGGACGCTCGTACCGTCGTTCCATGACCACGATCACTGCAGCCCGTTCAGGTACCACCGTTGATACCATCGACTCCATGGCCATGACCCTCCGACTCGACGATGCCGAGGCAGCGGCGTTGCGCAAGCGTGCTGACCTCGAGGAGCGCTCGATGCAGGACGTCGCCCGCGCCGCCATCCGCGAGTACGTCGAGCAGCACAGCCGCAGCGACCTGATCGACGGCATCCTCGACCGAGAGCTCCCGCGCTACGCCGAGGCGCTCGAACGACTCGGCAAGTGATCCACCTCACGACCGACGAGACGTTGCACATCGCTCGTCGGACCCTGGGGGCTGACTCCGTGATCCGCGACGTCGGACTGCTCGAGGCGGCGGTCGCGCGACCCGCCGCGTCGGTAGGCGGGAACGACGCCTACCCGACACTGGTCGAGAAAGCGGCGGCGCTCGTCCACTCCGCCCTCCGGAACCACGCCTTGGTCGACGGCAACAAGCGCCTCGGGCTGATGCTGCTCGTGGTCTTCCTCGGCGTGAACGGTGTCCGGCTCCACGCCTCGAACGATCAGGCGTACGACTTCATCGTCGCGATCGCGGAAGGGGAACTCGATGCCGTGACGGAGATCGCCGCTGCTCTGAGCGCGATGGTCTCGGACGCCTGACCGGCCGCTCGGACGGACGGCGGTCAGCGGTCAGCGATCAGCGATCAGCGGCGCACCGCACTGATCGCCCCGTGCGGCCGGTGCTCCGGAGCCGTGCGGGTGTGGACGTCCGCGACGTCGAACCCCGCTTCGTCCAGCAGCGCCGCCAGGGACGCGACCGGCCAGCGGTACGCGGTGACGACCGCGTGGTCGAAGGCCTCGACCGCGGCGCCCTCGAAGAACCCGAGCAACAGCCCACCGCCGGGGGCGAGCACCCGACAGAACTCGGCGAGTGCCCCACCGATCTGCGATGGGTCGTGGTGGATCACCGAGTACCACGCGAGGACCCCGTCGACGCTGCCGTCCGCAAGCGGCAGCGCGTCGAGCGACCCGACCCGGAAGTCGAGGTCCGCGTCCACAGCGCCGTGCGTCCGTCGTGCGTGCTCGACGAACTGCGGCACCGCGTCGATGCCGGTGACGCGGTGCCCCTGCCGTGCGAGGTGCGCCGTCCAGTGCCCGGGACCGCACCCGGCGTCGACCAGGGGACCGCTGCGACCGGCTGCCCAGGCGTCGACGAGGGCTCGGTCGTCGGGGTGGACGGCGCTCATCGACCCGAGCAGTGCCGCGTACTCATCGGCCCGAGCGCCGTACGCCGCCGTCACCCGCTCCGTCATGTGCCCGACGGTACCGGCGCATCACCGAACCGTGCGAGGTTCCGTGTCCCGTGCGACCCGGCAACCTCGCACCAGGCACGGAACCTCGCACCACGCGGCCACCAGCGCGCCGCACCTCGCACCACGCGGCCACCAGCGCGCCGCACCCCGCACCACGCGCCCCCCCCCGCTCAGAGCTTGAACGTCGCCTTCGGGATGTCGGACACGATGCGCCGGGCCGTGTGCACGGCGTCCTCCTCCGAGATCTGGTGCGTGACCACGAGTGACGCCAGGTACGCCGCGTCCGCCCGCCGAGCCATGTCGTGCCGCGCCGGGATCGAGCAGTACGCGCGGGTGTCGTCGATGAACCCGGAGGTCTTGGTGAACGACGCCGAGTCGGTGACGGCCGAGCGGTAGCGCCCGATGGCCGCCGGGGTGTCGATGAACCACCACGGCGCGCCCGCGTACACGGCGGGGTAGAAGCCTGCGAGCGGCCCGATCTCGCGCGAGAAGACGGTCTCGTCGACGGTGAACAGCACCAGGTGGAACCCGGGAGCGGTGCCGAAGGACTCGAGCAGCGGCCGGAGCGGCTCGGTGAACGACCCGACGGCCGGCAGGTCGTGGCCGGTGTCCGGCCCGAAGCGCTCGAGCGTCGGGGTGTGGTGGTTCCGGATCACCCCGGGGTGCAGCTGCATGACGAGGCCGTCCTCGACGCTCATCTCGGCCCAGCGGTAGAGCATGTCGTGGCGGTACGCCGTCGCCTCGGCATCGGTGACCGAGGACGCATCCCGCAGCGCCGCCGCGTGGATGCGTTCCCGCTCGCTCGACGACAGTGGGGCGGAGCCCGCGTCGAGCACCCCGGTGTCGGTGGCGGTCGCGCCGTGCTCGATGAAGTGGTGGCGACGTGCGCGGAGCGCCGCCAACAGTCCTGCGTGGGTACCCGTGTCGATGCCTGCGGCCTCGCCGATCGACGCGACCACGGGCCTCCAGTCCGACCGCGTCGGGTCGAACACGGCGTCCGCGCGGAACGTCGGGAGGACCCGGCCGGTGAAGCCGGGGTCGGCGGCGAGCTGCGCGTGCGCAGCGAGGTCGTCCGCCGGGCCGTCCGTGGTGGCGAGGACCTCGATCCCGAAGGCGTCGAAGAGCGCGCGTGGCCGGAAGGCGGGGGATGCCAGCAGGCCGGCGATGTGGTCGTACTGGTCGTCCGCGTTCGCCGCGGACGGTGCCTGGTCGAGCCCGAACACGTCGTGGAGCTCCGTCTCGAACCAGTAGCGCACGGGGGTCCCGAGGAAGTCGTCCCAGTGCTCCGCCAGCTGCCGCCAGACGGCACGGCCTGGCGGCGTCGGCTCAGCGGCATCGCGCCAGCGATGCGCCGACGCCGCCGGGCGAGCCTGCGAGCCCGGGCGGGGCCCCGACAGGTCCGCGCGTCCCAGCGCAGCCAGGTCCACCCCGTTCGCGTGCAGCAGGCGGAGCACGTAGTGGTCGGGCGTGATGAGCAGCGACGCGGGGTCGCTGAACGGCTGGTCCGCGGCGATCAGTGCTGCATCGACGTGCCCGTGCGGCGAGATGATCGGGGCGTCCTTGACCGCCTCGTACACGGTGCGTGCCACGGCTCGGGCCCCGGGGTCGGCGGGGAACAGCCGGTCGGGGTGCGGCGCGAGCCGGGTGGGGGTGCTGGTGCGGGTCATCATCGACTCCTTCGGGGCGGCGAGTTCGGGGCGGTGAGTTCTGGGGGCGTGCGGGATCAGGCGATGCCAGCCCGGGGCGCCGGCCCGGTCGACTCGCGCACGGTCAGGTGGGTGGGCAGGGCGACGGCGCCGGACATGTGCTCCCCCGGCAGCTCGTCGGCGGGCAGGGCGCCGAGGCGGCCGAGCAGCATCCGGATCGCGACCCGGCCGGCCCGTTCGATCGGCGAGGTCATCGTGGTGAGCGGCGGGTTGCAGAAGTCGGCGCCGAAGATGTCGTCGCAGCCGACGATGCTCATGTCCCGGGGGACGCGGACCCCGCGCTCCCGCAGTCGGGCGAGCATCCCGATGGCGATCAGGTCGTTGAAGGCGATGCACGCGGTCGCCCCGGCGTGCACGGCGGCGTCGGCAGCGGCGGCACCGGAGTCCACGAAGGGCGCGTGCGGGCCGACCCGGGCGACGCGGACGCCCAGGCGCTTGGCGACCTGCACGAGTGCTCGCCACCGTCGCTCGTTCGACCACGAGCTGTCCGGCCCGGCGACGTACAGGATCTCCCGGTGTCCCAGCGACACCAGATGCTGGACCGCCTGCTCGACGCCGCCGGGGGTGTCGATGAGCACCGAGGGCACGCCTGCGGGCCTGCGGTTCACGACGACCAGGGTGATCCGCTCGGCGAACCGGGCGATCTGCGCGTCGGACAGTCGTGACGCGGTGAGCACGACCCCGTCGGCCTTCGCCCCGACGGCGGTGAGCGCGGCCATCTCGGCGTCTGCGGACTCCTCGGTGTCGACGAGCAACTGGGTCCAGCCGGCCCCGGCGAGCTGGTGCTGCGTGCCGCGGATGACGTCGAAGTAGAACGGGTTCGTGATGTCGGACACGAGCACGGCGACGGCGCGGGTGCGGCCCGAGGTCAGTGCCCGGGCCTGCGAGTTGGCGACGTACCCGAGTTCGCGGGCCGCCTGCTGGATGCGCTCCTGGGTGACGGCGTTGACCCGGTCGGGCAGGGACAGGGCGCGGGAGACGGTGGAGGCGGCGACCCCGGTCGCGTCGGCGATGTCGCGGATGGTGACGCGACGCGCGGCACCAGCGGCGGCACCGGCAGCGCGAGCACCGCCTGCAGCGTCGGCAGTGCGAGCACCAGCGGCGGTGCCCGCGCCAGCGGCGCCAGCGGCACCAGCAGCGCCCGCGGCACCGCCCGTGCGCCCGCCGCCGTCCGTCGAGAGGTCCTTCACGAGGCCGAACGTATTCGCGTCTGGCAACAAGTGGCAACCGGTTGCCGCATGTTGCCAACGGCGGAACAGTGGTGCCACCGAGCAGCGCCGCTCGGAGGAGGTCTCGAGGAGGAAACCCCCGTGAAGACGCGAAGACTGCAAGTCCGCACCCTCGTCGGTGCCGTCGCCGTGGTCGCCCTCGCCGCACTGTCCCTGCAGGGATGCGCCGTGGTGAACGGCAGCGGCGACGACCCGAACACCCTCCGCGTGATGATGGGCGCGGACACCACCTACCCCAAGGAACGCAAGCAGTGGCAGCGGGACACCGCCGCCGAGTTCAAGCGCACCACCGGTGCGGACATCCAGTGGGAGACTTACTCGTCCGCGCAGGAGGAACTGACCGCGATCCAGACGAGCGTCATCTCCGGCCAGGGCCCTGACGTGTACGCGATCGGCACCACGTTCACCCCGACCGCCTACGCCACCGGCGCCTTCGTCGAGATGGGCACGAAGGAGTGGGACGCGATCGGCGGTAAGGACCAGTTCGACCCCGCGTCGTTCGGCATCTCCGGTCCGAGTGCGTCGAAGCAGATCGGGATCCCGTTCGCCAGCCGGCCGTTCGTGATGGCCGTGAACAAGGACCTGCTCGCGAAGGCCGGGATCACCGACATGCCCACCACCTGGGACGAGCTGACCGCCGACGCGAAGGCCACCACGGGTGACGGACGGTACGGCATGGCGATCGCCTACGCCGACGGCTTCGACCCGTGGAAGTTCGTGTGGGGGATGGCCCAGAACGCCGGCAACACGATCGTCGACGGCTCGAAGGCCGAGATCGACAGCAAGGCCGTCGAGAACGCCTACCGCACCTACTTCGACTGGGTCACCAAGGACGGTGTCGTCGACCCGGCCGCGATCGGCTGGAACAACGCCCAGGCCCTGGCGCAGTTCACCGAGGGCAAGGCGGCGTTCTTCCCGATGACCACCACCACCGCGATCAACTCGTTCAAGGGCACCAAGGTCGACGGCGACTACGAGTTCGCCCTGCTGCCCACCGTCCCCCCGGGTGCGACCGAGCGGCCGTCCGACGGCATCGAGGCCGCCAGCATCCTGTCCGGCGACAACTGGGTCGTCGCCGACTACGGCACCAAGCAGAAGCTGTCGTTCGCGTTCGTCAAGCAGCTCAGCGCCCCGAAGGCGCAGCTCGAGTACTACGACCTGTTCGGCAACCTGCCGACCAACGCATCGGCCGCCGCCGACCTGGCCGCCGACAACCCGCAGCTCAAGCCGATCATCGACGCCGGCCGCCTGTCCAAGCCGACCGCGTTCACCGGCGCCTGGTCCGACATCCAGCTCGCCCTGGTCGACGTGGTCGTGCAGTCGATCCCGTCGCTGAAGTCCGGCGAGGTCACCGACGACCAGCTCCGCAAGCGCCTGCAGGACGCCCAGAAGGACGCCCAGGCCACCCTCGACCGTCAGAAGAACGGAGGTCTGTGATGACCAGCACGCAGACCAGGCCCCGCACCGATTCGGCGCCGCCCCGCCCGGTCCGTCCGGCCGGCAAGACGCCCCTGTACAAACGCGAGCGCCCGCTGTGGATGCTCCTGCCCGGCGGGCTCCTCATGCTCGCCGTCATCGTGGTGCCGCTGGTGGTGGGCTTCTGGATCGCGATGCTCGACCTCGACCAGTACACGCTCCGCCAGTGGTTCAGCGCCCCGTTCGTCGGGTTCGCCAACTTCACCGAGGCGTTCACGAACTCGCCGCTGCTGCACTCGATCTGGATCTCGGTGTCGCTGTCGGTGCTCGTCACCGCGGTGACCGTGCCGATCGGCGTCGCCGCCGCGATCTCGACGCAGAACCGGTTCCCCGGTCGCGGGCTCGTCCGCTCGATCTACCTGATCCCGTACGTGCTCCCGGCATTCGTCGTCGGCACGTTCTTCCGCACGATGCTCCAGCCGCAGGGAGTCGTGAACTCGATCCTGCACACCGACGTGCTGTGGCTGAACGGCTCGGCGTCGTACTGGGCGCTCGCCGGCGTGATGATCTGGACGAGCTGGCCCTTCGTCTACCTGCTGTCCCTGGCCGGGCTGCAGGCCGTGGACAACGAGGTGCACGAGGCCGCCGCACTCGACGGGGTGACCTGGTGGGCGAAGCTGCGGTACATCATCTTCCCGTACCTGCGCGGCCCGCTGAGCCTCGCGGTGATCATCTCGATCCTGCACAACATCAACAACTTCACGCTGCCGTTCGTGCTGTTCGGCATCCCGCTGCCGTCCAGCGTCGAGGTGATGCCCGTCCTGACGTACATCGCGAGCTTCCAGTCGTTCCGCTTCGGCCTGTCCGCGGCGATGGCGATCTGCTCACTCGTGATCGTCGCGATCCCGCTGTTCGTCTACCTGCGGGCGGTCAAGCTCGACACCGGCGACGACGCCGGCCCCAACCGGAAGCAGCGTCGCGCCGACCGCGCCACGCTCGCCGCCGCCCCGACCGCCGCCGACATCGACGGAGCACGCGCATGACCACCCCGAGCACGTCCTTCAGCACCCGCACCCGCCCCACCGCGACGCTCACCGAGAGCATCACGACCGGCAGCGGCGGACGACGGACCAAACGCCCCTACGACACCGACGTCACCCGGCTGCTGCCGCGCTGGCTGCTCGTCACCGTCATCGCGGTGATCATCGCGTTCATCGCCGTCCCGGTGCTCTACATCCTGTTCGGCTCGGTCAACTCCGACGTCGCGGTCGCCCGCGGCGAGTACTTCCCGTCCGAGTTCACCCTGTCGAACTACGTCGAGATCTGGTCCACCGTCGCCCTCGGCGAGGGACTGGTGAACTCGATGCTCACCGCCGGAGCCGTCGCCGTCGCGAGTGCCGCGCTCGCCGTGTCCACGGCGTACGTGCTGGTGCGGTTCCGGTTCCTCGGCCGCCTGACGATCCTCCGCGGACTCCTCGCCCTGCAGTCGATCCCCGGCACGCTCCTGCTGCTGCCGGTCTTCGTGGTGTTCTCGAACATCGCCAGTGCCACCGGCGTGCAGATCATCGGCACCCGGTGGGGCCTGTTCGTCACCTACCTGACGTTCGCGCTGCCGTTCTCGACGTGGGTCATGGTCACGTACCTGCGCGGCCTGCCGAAGGAACTCGAGGAAGCGGCGCGCATCGACGGCGCCAGCTCGACGAAGATCCTGACCAAGATCGTGCTCCCACTGTCGTGGCCGGGCATCGTCGTGTCCGCGATCTTCGCGTTCCTGCTCGGGTGGAACGACGTCCTGTTCTCCACGATCATGACGACCCCGAACACCCGGACGGTCGCCGTGGTGCTGCAGGTGCTCGGCACCACGCAAGAGGGCGGTGCCGTCCCGATCTACGGCCAGATGATGGCCGCCTCGATCGTGTGCGCCGTCCCCGTCGTCGCCCTGTACCTGATCTTCCAGCGCTACCTGGTCGGCGGTCTGACCGCCGGCTCCGTCAAGTAGTCCGCAACCCAGAACCGGACTGGAGGCCCGAGGCGGCCCCGCCACGCGCCTCCCGTCCGAACGAAAGGACACCATGACCGACCAGCCCACGTGGGAACTCTCCGGTTTCGGCGACGAGATCGACGCCGACCCGGTCGTCCAGGTCGCGGTCCTGCAGGCGCTCGGCGCGAGCGCCATCGAGGTCCGCAGCGCCTGGGGCGTCAACGTCGTCGACCTCGACGACGACCAGCTCGCCGGACTCCACCGGCTGCTCGACGAGCGTGGGCAGACCGTGTCCGCGATCGCCTCGCCGATCGGCAAGGTGCCCGTCGACGAACCCGTCGAGCACGAGGTCGCACGCCTCGCCCGCGCGATCCGTGCCGCGCACGCCCTCGGCACCACGAACATCCGGATCTTCTCGTTCTACTTCGAAGGTCGGCAGCCGGACGACGTCCGTGACGACGTCCTCGTCCGGATGCGGGCGCTCGCCGACCTCGCCGAGCGCGAAGGGGTGACCCTGCTGCACGAGAACGAGAAGGACATCTACGGCGACGTCCCCGCGCGCGTGCTCGACATCGTCGAGAGCGTCGGTTCGTCCGCGCTCCGACTGGCCTGGGACAACGCGAACTACGTGCAGTGCGGAGTCCGGCCCTTCACCGACGGCTGGGAGCAGCTCGCCCCGTACGTCGACTACCTGCAGGTGAAGGACGCCCTCGCCGACGACTCGTCGGTGGTGCCGGCGGGCGAGGGCGACGGCGAACTGCTCCAGACCCTCACCGCGCTCCGCGACGCCGGGTACTCCGGGTACGCCTCGCTCGAACCGCACCTCAGCGACTTCACCTCCCTCGGCGGGTTCTCCGGCCCCGCGGCCTTCGGTCGTGCCGGCCGGGCCTTCCGCACCCTCACCGACCAGATCGGAGTCACCCTGCGATGACCACCCCACTGAAGTTGGCAGTCGTCGGCGCCGGCGTCATCGGCCGTCACCACGCCACCGTCGCCGTGCACCACCCCGACCTGCAGGTCGTCGCCTTCGTCGACGCCGTACCCGAAGCCGCCACGAGCGCGGCCGACGCGATCGAGGCGATGGGCGTCGCCCGTCCGATCACGACGTCCACCATCGGAGAGGCGATCGACCAGTCCGACATCGACGTCGTCGCGATCTGCTCGCCCTCGGGCATGCACGTGCAGCTGGCCGAGGCCGCCCTGGCCGCCGGCAAGCACGTCGTCATCGAGAAGCCGCTCGACACCACGATGCCCCGGGCGCGGCAGATCGCGGCGCTCGCCGCAGCCGCTCGCGACCGCGGGCTCGTCACGAGCGTCATCAGCCAGCACCGTTTCGACCCGGCCTCGGCGGCCGTCGCCCGGGCGGCGCACGACGGCGGGTTCGGCACCGTGACCTCGGGCCTGGCGAGCGTGGCCTGGTACCGGTCGCAGGGGTACTACGACTCCGGTGACTGGCGCGGCACCTGGGCGCTCGACGGCGGCGGCGCGGTGATGAACCAGGGCGTGCACACCGTCGACCTGCTCGTCTGGGCGCTCGGCCGTCCGGTCGAGATCTCGGCCCAGACCGGGCTCCTCGCCCACGACCGCATCGAGGTCGAGGACACCGCGGTCGCCACCGTCCGGTTCGCCGGCGGGGCGCTCGGCGTCGTCCACTGCACGACCGCCGCGTACCCGGGGCTCTCCGCCCGGTACGCCGTGTACGGCACGCACGGGTCCGCGATCGTCGACGACGACCGGCTCGCCTACTTCCACATCGCCCCGGACACCGCGACGCTCGAGTCCGCCGCGACCACGTCGAACGCCAGCGCGGTCGCCGGAGCCGTCGACCAGAAGGACGACGTCGTCCCGCCCGAGCACGTCGTCGGCGGCCCGGCCGAGCCCGACCACTTCGCCGCCGGGCACGCTCGGCAGTACACCGACATCGTCGACGCGATCCGGCAGGGCCGCGAACCGGGCGTCACCGTCGACGCAGCCCTGGTCTCGCTCGCCACCGTCCGCGGGCTCTACGTCAGTGCGACGCTCGGACACCCCGTGCGCATCGACGACGTGATCGAGGGGACGTACGACGACGTGGTGCCGGTCGTCGGCGGGGCTGATCGAGGGCAAGGCAGCGCCAGCCCAGCCGACGTGGTGCCGGTCGTCGGCACCCCCGCAACCGCCGCCGCGACCGAAGGAGCCACCCGATGAAGTTCTCCGTGTTCACCGCCTCCACTCCCGACTGGACCCCCGCCGAAGCCGCCGAGACCCTGGCGGCGCAGGGCTGGGACGGCATCGAGTGGCGCATCGTCGACGACCGCCCGGCCGACGGCGCCGAGGTCCCCGCCGAGCGGTCGTTCTGGGCGGGCAACAACTCGACCTGGCAGTACACCGGCATCCGCGACCGGGTCGGCGAGATCGCCCGGGTCACCGACGCCGCGGGGCTCGAGTACTCGAGCATCGGCGGCTACCAGCCGGCCGCCGACCACGACGGTGTCGAGACGATGCTCCGCGTGACGAGCGAACTCGGTGCCCGGCAGGTCCGCGTCACGATGCCGCACTACCGGGCCGAGAAGGAACGCACCGGCGAGACCTACCCGCAGCTCTTCGACCGCACCCGGGCCGACCTCGAGTGGGTCGCGGCGCGTGCGTCGGAGCTCGGCGTGAAGGCACTCGTCGAGCTGCACCACATGACGATCACGCCGTCGGCATCCGCGGCACTGCGGCTGATCGACGGTCTCGACCCCGCGCACGTCGGCGTCATCCACGACCTCGGCAACCTCGTGATCGAGGGGTACGAAGACCACCTCGCCGCCTTCGAACTGCTCGGGCCGTACCTGGCCCACGCCCACGTGAAGAACGCCCGCTGGGTCGACACCGGCGACACCCGTGCCGACGGCAGCTCGATCTGGCAGCACGAGTGGGCACCCCTGCGCACCGGCCAGGCGTCGGTGTCCGAGTACCTCGACGCGCTCCGCCAGGTGGGCTACGACGGCTGGGTCACCATCGAGGACTTCTCCACCGACCTGCCGCTCGAGGCCCGCACCGCCGACAACCTCGCCTACCTCCGCTCGCTCGTCCCGGTGACCGCATGACCGATCGCCGACCGGGCATCGTCCACGTGGGGGTGGGCGCGTTCGCGCGCGCCCACCTCGCCTGGTACACCACCCACACCGGCGGCGAACCGTGGGGGATCACCGCCTTCACCGGGCGCTCGCCCGACGTCGCCGACGCCCTGACTGCCCAGGGCTGCCGGTACACGCTGGTCACCCGCGCCGCGTCCGGCGACAGCGCCGAGGTGGTCGACACGATCACGGCCGCCCACCCGGGCAGCGACGACACCGCCTGGAGGCACGTGGTCGCGTCCCCGGAGACGACCATCGTCACGCTGACGGTCACCGAGCAGGGCTACCGGCCCGGTTCCGACGTGCCGGCCCGGTTGGTCGCAGGGCTCGATGCCCGCCGCACCGCCGGCTCCGGGCGCATCGCGCTGGTCAGCCTCGACAACCTGACGCACAACGGGGCGGTCCTGCGCGACGCCGTGCTCGACGCCGTCACCGACGACGCCCTGCGCGACTGGATCGAGGCGAACGTCACGTTCCCGAGCTCGATGGTGGACCGGATCACCCCGGCCACCACCGACGACGACGTCGCGCACCTGCCGGAACTGCCGGGTGCGCTCGCCGGCGACCGGGTCCCCGTCGTGACCGAGCCGTTCGCGGAGTGGGTGCTCGAGGACGCCTTCGACGGGATCGACCGCCCGGCGTGGCAGACGGCGGGCGTCCGGATCGTCGACGACGTCACCCCGTACGAACAGCGGAAGCTCTGGCTGCTGAACGGCTCGCACTCGCTCCTGGCCTACCTGGGGCTGGAACTCGGCCACGACACCGTGGCCGAGGCGATGGACGACCCCGTCTGCCGCACCGCCGTCGAGCAGCTCTGGGACGAAGCCGCGCTCGAGCTGCCCCTGCCCGAGGCCGAGGTCACCGACGCCCGCGAGGCCCTGGTCGAGCGGTTCGCCAACCCGCGCATCCGGCACACCCTGCGGCAGATCGCGTCCGGCGGCTCGCAGAAGCTGCCCGTGCGCATCGTCGACGTCGTGCGGCACCGGCTCAGCCGCGACCCCTCGGCCGGCATCGGTGCCGGGGCGGCCACCGCCCTCGCCGCGTGGTGGCTGCACGTCACGGGGCGGCCCGACCTGGTGGACGACCCCGGCGCCCCCGGGCCAGACTCGGACGTGCACGACGTCCTGGCCGTCGTCGCCCCCGAACTCGACACCACCCCCGTGGTCGCTGCCGTGACGGCGGCGGCCGAGGGCATCCGCACCGCCGCGGCAGCAGCCCGCCAGAGCTCCAACGGAGGAGTCCACGCATGACCGACACGAACACCACGAACCCCGCGGCCCCGGTCCCCGGCGCCACCGACAGCGGGCCGGCCGAGACCACCGCCGGACGTCCGGACACCTGGGCCTCGGCGGACCGCGGGCAGCTGATCGAGCGGGCCGAGGTCATCGTGACCAGCCCGAACCGGAACTTCGTGACGCTCAAGCTCACGACCGCCGACGGCGTCACCGGACTCGGCGACGCCACCCTGAACGGCCGGGAACTCGCCGTCTCCGCGTACCTGTCCGAGCACGTCGTCCCGCTGCTCGTCGGCCGTGATGCCAGCCGCATCGAGGACGCCTGGCAGTTCCTGTACCGGTCGTCGTACTGGCGCCGCGGACCGGTCACGATGGCCGCGATCGCCGCCGTCGACATGGCCCTCTGGGACATCAAGGCGAAGGTCGCCGGGATGCCGCTCTACCAGCTGCTCGGCGGGGCATCGCGCACCGGGCTGATGGCGTACGGCCACGCCTCGGGCAAGGAACTGCCCGAGCTGTTCGACTCCATCCGAGAGCACCAGGAAGAGGGCTACCGCTCCATCCGCGTGCAGACCGGTGTCCCCGGCCTCGAGTCCATCTACGGCATCGCGTCGAACACGACCACCGAGGGCAACGCCGGCGTCCGCTACGACTTCGAACCCGCCCAGCGCGGTGCGTACCCGGCGATGGAGGACTGGGACACCCGTGCCTACCTGCGCCACGTGCCCACCGTGTTCGAGGCCGTCCGCAACGAGTTCGGCCCGGAGCTGCCCCTGCTGCACGACGGTCACCACCGGATGACCCCGCTGCAGGCCGCGAAGCTCGGCAAGTCGCTCGAGCCGTACGACCTGTTCTGGCTCGAGGACTGCACCCCCGCCGAGAACCAGGAGGCCCTGCAGCTCGTCCGGCAGCACACCACGACGCCGCTGGCGATCGGCGAGGTGTTCAACACCATCTGGGACTTCAAGGACATCATCCGCGACCAGCTCATCGACTACGTGCGAGGTGCCGTCACGCACATGGGCGGCGTCACCCCGCTCAAGAAGACGATGGAGTACGCCGCGCTCTACCAGGTCAAGTCCGGGTTCCACGGGCCGACCGACATCTCCCCGGTGGGCCTCGCCGCGCAGATGCACCTCGGGCTCGCGATCCACAACTTCGGCATCCAGGAGTACATGCAGCACGGGCCGCAGACCAACCAGGTGTTCCACCAGACGTTCACGTTCAGCGACGGCTACCTGCACCCGGGTGACGAGCCGGGTCTCGGGGTCAGTCTCGATGTCGACGAGGCCGGCAAGTACCCGTACGAGCAGGCGTACCTGCCGTTCAACCGCCTGGCCGACGGCACCGTCCACGACTGGTAGTCCCCGAAGCCGCGGGCAGGGTGCTGCGCGGGCAGGGTGCTGCGCGGGCACGGTGCTGCGCGGGCACGGTGGTGAACGGGCACAGTGGTCGCATGGAGTTCGCCGACGTCGCCAGGGAGCTGCTGCTCGTCGCGCCGCCGGACTTCGTCGCCGAGCGCACCGCACGGCAGCGCGCGGTGCGGCCGGACGACCGTGCCCTCGCGACGGCGATCGGGAAGCTCCGGAAGCCCTCACCGGCCGCCTGGGTGATCGACCTGCTCGCCCACGACGGTGCCCTCGACGACGCCGTCGACCTCGGACCGGCGCTCCGCAAGGCCCAAGCCGACGCCGACCCCGACGCGATCCGGACCCTCCGTCGGCAGCGCGCCGAGGTCGTCGACGCCCTCGCGCAGGCCGGTGCGGACCTGGCGTCCGACGCCGGACATCCCGTCACCCCGGCGGTGCTCGAGCAGGTCCGGTCGACGATCGAGGCGGCGATGGCGGATCCGCACGCCGGCGCGGCCGTCCGGTCAGGGCTGCTCGTGACGGCGCTCGAGAGCGTGGGGTTCGACGCGGTCGACCTCGACGGGGCGCTCGCGGATCCGGACGCGGTGCCCGATGCCTGGTCCGGCAGCGATGCCCCACCCATCCCCATCTCCCAGGCGAGGGGTGCGCGGAAGGCGAGCCGTGCCTCCAGGCCCGCGCAGCGCGACGCCGCGGAACCGGACGCCGAACCCGAACCGAAGCGCGACCCGGCCGCCGACCGGAAGGCCGCGCGCCAGGCCGAGACCGCAGCGCGCACGGAGTCCCGCGACGCCGACGCAGCACTCGACACCGCCGAGGCCGATCTCGAACAGGCGGAGGAGCGCCGCGCGGAGCTCCAGCGTGCCCTCGAGCAGGCCGAAGCCGAGATCACCCGGCTCGAAGCAGCCCGCGACCAGGCCGAGGCGGCGAGCGACCGGGCCCGCGACGTCCTCCACGCCGCGCAGGAGCACCGTCGGAAGGTCCGTCGCTGAGCGAACCGACGCGTCCTCATCACCTCGGATGAAAAGCGGTCGCGCGGCTCGGTCCCCGTGCAGCGCGGCCCATACGCTCGCGTCATGACCTCCTTCCTCCGCCGGTACCGGCACCTGCTGGCCCCGGCCGCCGGTGCCGTGTACCTCGTGCTCTGGATCGTCGCCGAAGCCGGACGTGCGGGACTCGCCGACCACGTCGTCGTGGTGTCGGCCTTCGCCGTCGCCATCGGCCTCGCCGCGTGGATGCCCGCGACCGCGCTCGGACTGGTCGTCGGCATCCCGCTCCTGCAGGCTGCCCGGCTGCTCACCCGGCCGACCGACACGACCTGGCCGGAGTACCTGGCGATCGCGATCGTCGTCGGCGTCGTCGGCGCCGGTCGGTCCGACCTGCTCCGCTACCTCGCGGTCCCCGTGCTCCTGCTCGCGAGCGCGGCGGCCGCCTGGGCGATGGCGGTCCCGACCGCTGCCGACCAGGACGTCTGGGGCAGCTGGGTGGGGAACGAGGGCGGGACCCGGTCGGACCTCGTCACGATCACGTTCGCGTTCGTCGGGGTCAGCGGTGTCGCCTGGGCCGTCGGCGTGGCCATCGGTGCCGCGTGGCGGATCGGCCTCGCCCGGGTCCGTGTGGTCGAGGCGCAGCGCCGCACCGAGGTGACCACGACCGAGCTCCGCGCCGAGCAGGACCGTGCCCGCATCGCCCGCGACGTGCACGACTCGCTGGCCCACTCGCTGGCGGTCGTCGTGTCCCAGGCCCAGGGGGCCGCAGCCATCGCCGTGCGGGACGAACACGCTGCCCGGGCGCTGCAGGACATCGCTGACGTGAGCCGCTCGGCACTGGGCGACGTCCGGGCCCTGGTCGAACGCATCCAGGCGAGCGACGACGCCGACCGTCACGGCTTGCTCGATGTCCCCGACCTGGTCGAGGACATGCGGGAGCTCGGGATGACCGCGACGTTCGAGGAGCACGGCGCAGCCGGTCAGGTCCCCGCGGGCAGCGCCAGCGCGGTGCACCGGATCGTCCAGGAGAGCCTGACGAACGTGCTGAAGCACCAGGGGCGGACAGCGACGGCCCGGGTGGCGCTCGACTGGCGCGGGCCGGGGCTCGGCGTCGTCGTGACGTCACGGGGCAGCGAACCGCTCGTCGAGCTCGACGGTTTCGGGTCCGGTGTCGCCGGGATGCAGGAGCGTGCACGACTGGCCGGCGGCTGGCTGCGTGCCGGTGTCGGCGACACCACGGACGAGTGGGTCGTCACCGCGTGGCTGCCGACGACCGCCGCCGTGCCGACGCACGACACCGACACCGACACCGCGGCCGTCCGGCCGGAGCGCGTCCGATGAGCGCCGTCCGCGTCGCCGTCGTCGACGACCAACGACTGTTCGCCACCGGGATGCAGATGCTCGTGGACGCCCAGGACGACATGACCTGTGTCGGGACCGCCGGCGACGGTGCCGCCGCCCTCGAACTCTGCGCCGCCGAACACCCCGACGTCCTGCTGCTCGACCTGCGGATGCCGGTCATGAACGGCATCGAGACCCTGACCCGGCTCGCCGCGTCGACCCAGGACCGCCCGCGGGTCGTCGCGCTCACGACCATCCGCCGCGACGACGCCGTGCTCGCCGCACTCCGCGCCGGCGCCGCAGCGTTCCTGACGAAGGACGCCCTGCCCGACGTCGTCACCGCGACCATCCGCGACGTGCACGCGGGCCGACCGGCACCGACGGAAGCGGAGGCGCTCGACCTGCTGCGCGCGCAGGGCACCCCGGCCGTCACCGATCGGCGTGACGAGGTGCTCGACTCGCTGACGGCTCGCGAGCGCGAGGTCTTCATGCTCGTCGCGAAGGGGCTCAGCAACGCCGAGATCGCCGAGTCGGTCTTCCTGAGCGACGCCACCGTGAAGACCCACGTCCGCGCCGTCCTGACGAAGCTCGGCCTCCGGAACCGGATCCAGGTCGTCATCACCGCACACGAACGCGGCCTCGTCCGCGCCTAGGGGGAACCATGCAGATCACGAACCGCGTCGCGAAGACCGGCACCCTCGTCGTCGTCCTCGCCGGACTGGCCACCGCGGTCGTCCACGGGTTGCCCGAACGCGCCGACGTCGCGGTCGCACCCACCGTCGAACAGGACAGCACCGCGTGGGCGATGCCGCTCGACGCCTTCGTCGCACCGGCCTCGTCGAAGACCACGTACGCAGAGGACCTCGTGGCCGAGCCCTGCCTGCGGAAGGCCGGCATCGACGATCCGGCGCCCTGGGCGACCGCGGCCGGGCTGCAGGCCGACGACGACGCGGCAGACACCGCCGCCCGGGCGAACCCGTCACCCGCACTCGCGACCACCCGGCCCCTCACCGCGGCGCTCGCCGAGACCCGCGGCTACCACGGGTCGTCCGTGGCCGGTGCGAACCAGGCGGGCATGCGGAAGTGGGGGTACGACCCCGACCGCCAGGCGGCGTTCGCGGCACTCCCGGACGACGTGGCCGCCCGCTGCTGGAAGGCCGCCCGGAAGACCCTCGGTACCACGCTGCGCGGCACCGAGCAGGCGGCCTCCGAGCTCGCCCAGCGCCTGACGTACCTGGCTGCGTTGGACGCACGTCAGGACGACACGGTCCGGACGGCGGCGGCCGAGTGGCGCACCTGCATGGCGCCGTCCGGTGTGCCGGACCTGCCGGAGGGGCCGGAGGGCATGCCGACCCCCTCGATGCACGTCAGCGTCCGTGACGGCGACCAGGTCGTCCTGTTCTCGGACGACCCGGGGAAGGCCGAGGTCGCCGTCGCCGAACGGGACGTCGCGTGCCAGGAGTCCTCCGGCTACCGCAGCGCGCTGTACGCGGCGGAGTGGGAACGGCTGCTGCACGTCACCGCGACCGACGCCGCCGTGCTCCGGAAGGGGTCGACCCGGCAACCGCAGGTGGATGCCCGCCTCGACCGGGTGATCGCGCGGCTCGCGCCGGCGGCGCCGGCCGGGATCGACTGACGCGGCGGTCGCGGGGAGCGGTCCTGGGGGGAGCGCCCCGCGCCCGTCGCATGGGGACGACGGACAGGAGGCCCGTGGCGGGACAGCCACGGGCCTCCTGTCCGTCCCGGTTGGCGTCCGGACCGTGCCGCGCGACACGCCCGGACGGTACTGCTAGACTCGGTCCCTGACTTCGGCGAGGGCTGCGTACGCGCGGCCGTGATCGACGCGGTGGGATACCCGGCAAGACCCTGGGATCGTTCCTCACGCGTGCACGCGTTCGAGTTGCAACACCACAGACCCCCACGATGCCGGCACCCCGGCGTCGTCCCCGACACCAGGAGGCACCATGGCCGACTACACCAAGCTCGCAGCGGAAGTCCGCACCAAGTTCGGCAAGGGCGCTGCTCGCAAGCTCCGCGCGGCCGACAAGATCCCCGCCGTCGTCTACGGCCACGGGACCGAGCCGAAGCACATCTCGCTGCCCGGTCACGAGACCATGCTGCTCGTCCGTACCGCCAACGCGGTCGTCGACCTCGACATCGAGGGTGCTGCCCAGCTCGCCCTCGTCAAGGACGTCCAGCGTGACCCGGTGCGTCAGATCATCGAGCACATCGACCTCGTGGTCCTCCGCCGTGGCGAGAAGGTCACGGTCGACGTGCCCGTCGTCATCGAGGGCGAGTCCTTCTCCGGCACCATCCACGTGCAGGACCTCAACACGATCTCGCTGCTCGTGCTCGCCACCGACATCCCGGAGCACGTCTCCGTGAACGTCGAGGGCCTCGAGGACGGCGTGCAGATCCACGCCTCGCAGCTCGAGCTCCCCGAGGGCGCCGAGCTCGAGACCGACCCCGAGGCGCTCGTCGTCGCGATCGTCACCCCGCGTGGCACCGCTGACGACGACGCTGCGGACGAAGCCTCGGCCGAGGCCGGCGCCGAGTCGGGTGCCGAGGGCGCCGCGGACGCCGAGTAACACCCCCTTCGAAGACATCTGGTCGACGCTGTGACGGACAACATCCTCGTGGTGGTCGGGCTCGGTAACCCCGGGCCCGACTACGCGGGCAACCGCCACAACGTCGGCCAGATGGTCCTCGACGAACTCGCGTCCCGCATGGGTGCGACGTTCAAGAAGCACAAGACGCCGAACCAGGTCGCCGAGGGGCGCCTGGTGCCCGGCGGCACACGACTCGTGCTGGCGAAGCCCGGGTCGTTCATGAACACCTCGGGCGGACCGGTCTCCTCGGTGCTCGGGTTCTACAGCGCCACCCCGGCCGACCTCGTCGTCGTGCACGATGAGCTCGACCTGCCGTTCGACACCGTCCGCCTGAAGGGTAGTGGCGGGCACGGCGGGCACAACGGGCTGCGCGACATCATCAAGGCCACCGGGACGAACGAGTTCATGCGCGTCCGGGTCGGCATCGGGCGTCCGCCCGGTCGGCAGGACCCGGCCGACTACGTGCTGCGTGACTTCTCCGCAGCCGAGAAGAAGACGCTCCCGATCCTGCTGGCCGACGCCGCCGACGCGGTCGAGGCGATCGCCGAGGTCGGCCTGCTCGCCGCACAGCAGCGCGTGCACGCTCCGTCTTGAGTGTTCCGCGCTGTTCGCCCGTCGCGCACGGCGCGGTCGGCGTCGGTGGTGGCCGGTACCATCTCCTGAGTGACGATCTCGGGCATCATCCCTGCGCTCTCGCGCGCCTCCGCCTTCGATCGCGTGCTGCGCGCCGCACCGCGCGACGCCGACTTCTCCGTCGTGGACGGCCTGCGCGTGCCGCTGCTCGGTGCGCTGCTCGCCGAGCGCAACGGTCCGCAGTGCGTCCTCGTCATCACGGCGACTGGGCGTGAAGCCGAAGCGGTCCGCGAAGCGTTCGGCAGCTACGTCCCCGACGCCGAGGTGCTCGAGTTCCCCGCGTGGGAGACCCTGCCGCACGAGCGTCTCAGCCCGAGCCCCCAGACCGTCGGCACACGCATCGCGACGCTCCGCAAGCTCGCTGCGTGGCAGGCGACGGACCCGACCGAGCGGCGCCAGACCGTCGTCGTCGCGAGCGTCCGAGCCGCGCTGCAGCCGATCGCGAGCAACCTGACGTCCCTGGCGCCGGTGGTGCTCCGGACCGACTCGCGGGGCAACGACCTGGCGGCGATCTCGGCGCAGCTGGTGGACCTCGCCTACTCGCGCGTCGACCTCGTCACCCGCCGTGGTGAGTTCGCGGTGCGCGGTGGCATCCTCGACGTCTTCCCGCCGGCGGCCGACCACCCGGCGCGTGTCGACTTCTTCGGCGACGAGATCGAGGCGATCAAGGCGTTCTCCGTCGCCGACCAGCGCACCACCGAGGACGACCTCGGTTCGGTCGAGCTGACCGCCTCGCGCGAACTCCTGCTCAGCGAGGAAGTCCGGCAGCGGGCCCGCGAGATGCTGCACGAGTTCCCGAACCTGTCCCAGATGCTCGCGAAGATCGCCGAGGGCATCCCGGTCGAGGGCATGGAGTCGCTCGCTCCGGCGCTCGTGCAGGACCTCGTTCCGATGACCTCCTACCTGCCGGACGACGCCACCATCGCGGTGTTCTCGCCCGAGCGGGTGAACGGCCGCGCGAACAGCCTGGCCGAGACGAACACCGAGTTCCTGCAGGCGGCCTGGAGCGCAGCGGTCGCCGGGGCACAGGCCCCGATCGACCTCGACGCGGGCAACTTCCTGACCGTGCAGCAGCTCAAGAACACCCGCGGGCAGCGCACCTGGTGGACGGTGTCGCCGTTCGACTCCGGCCTCGACGAAGGGGACACCGAGCGCGTCCTCACCGACGCCGAGGCCGCTGCCGAAGCCGGCGAGTACATCCGCGTCCGGGCGGAGGCGGTGCCGAGCTTCGCGGGCAGCGCCGACGGGGCGATCGCGCACGTCAAGTCGCTGACCGACGACGGGTGGGCGGTCGTGGTGACCGCGCAGGGGCAGGGCCTCGTCGAACGTGCGGTCCAGGTGCTGGCCGACGCCGGGGTCGCTGCCCGTGCCGCAGCGGTCGACGCGCCGCCCGAGCCGGGGTTCGCCGTCGTGACGACCGCGACCGTCGAGCACGGCTTCGCCATCCCCGACCCCCGCATCGCGGTCCTGAGCGAGGCCGAGTTCTACGGCCGCAGCGTCCAGCAGGGGGCCCGCACCGTCAAGAAGCTCGCGAGCCGGCGCAAGAACGTCGTCGACCCGCTGCAGCTCAAGCCGGGCGACGTCGTCGTGCACGCGACCCACGGCATCGGCAAGTTCGTCGAGCTCGTCAGCCGCGAAGTGAGCTCGGGTGGACGCAACGCGGTGAAGACGCAGCGCGAGTACCTCGTGCTCGAGTACGCGCCGTCGAAGCGCAACTACCCGGGCGACAAGCTCTTCGTGCCGACCGACCAGCTCGACCAGCTGTCCCGCTACGTCGGTGGTGAGTCCCCGACCCTGTCGAAGATGGGCGGCTCGGACTGGTCCGCCGCCAAGTCGAAGGCGCGCAAGGCCGTCCGCGACATCGCCGTCGACCTGGTCAAGCTGTACTCGGCGCGGATGGCGTCGAAGGGGCACGCGTTCGGTCCCGACACCCCGTGGCAGCGCGAGTTGGAAGAGGCGTTCCCGTTCGCCGAGACCGCCGACCAGCTCACCACGATCGACGAGATCAAGCGCGACATGGAACGGCCGATCCCGATGGACCGCCTGCTCTCCGGCGACGTCGGCTACGGCAAGACCGAGGTCGCGATCCGCGCCGCGTTCAAGGCCGTGCAGGACGGCAAGCAGGTCGTCATGCTCGTCCCGACGACCCTGCTCGTCCGCCAGCACATGGAGACCTTCCAGGAGCGCTTCGCCGGGTTCCCGGTGCACCTGCGCGCCCTGAGCCGGTTCCAGACCGAGAAGGAGTCGAAGGAGACCATCGCCGGGCTCGCCGACGGCACGGTCGACATCGTCATCGCGACCCACCGGATCCTGTCGCAGGGCATCACCTTCAAGGACGTCGGTCTCGTCATCATCGACGAGGAACAGCGGTTCGGCGTCGAGCACAAGGACCAGCTCAAGAAGTTCAAGACGAACGTCGACGTGCTGGCGATGTCGGCGACCCCGATCCCGCGCTCGCTCGAGATGGCGGTCACGGGCATCCGCGAGATGTCGACCCTGGCCACCCCGCCAGAGGACCGGCACCCCATCCTGACCTTCGTCGGGCCGCAGTCCGACCTGCAGGTCGCCGCCGCAATCCGCCGCGAGCTCCTGCGTGAGGGCCAGGTGTTCTACGTGCACAACCGGGTGAAGGACATCCAGGGCGTCGCCGCGCACCTGGCCGAGATCGTGCCGGACGCCCGCATCGCCGTGGCGCACGGGCAGATGTCGGAGACCACCCTCGAGCAGGTCATGGTCGACTTCTGGGAGCGTCGCTTCGACGTCCTCGTCTCGACGACGATCATCGAGACCGGTCTCGACATCGCGAACGCCAACACGCTCATCATCGACAAGGCCGACAAGTACGGGCTGTCGCAGCTGCACCAGCTGCGCGGTCGGGTCGGCCGTGGCCGCGAGCGCGGGTACGCGTACTTCCTCTACGACTCCGACAAGCCGCTGTCCGAGACCGCACAGGACCGCCTCGAGACCATCGCCGCGAACAACGAGCTCGGTGCGGGCATGCAGGTCGCCATGAAGGACCTCGAGATCCGCGGGGCGGGCAACCTGCTCGGTGGTGAGCAGTCCGGCCACATCGCGGGTGTCGGGTTCGACCTGTACCTCCGGATGATCGGCGAGGCGGTGTCGCAGTTCCGTGGCGACGTCGCCGAGGGGCAGACCGAGCTCCGGCTCGAGATCCCCGTCGACGCGCACATCCCCGAGGACTACGTCGAGTCCGAGCGGCTCCGGCTCGAGGCGTACCAGAAGCTGTCGGCGGCCTCGGCCCCGACGGCGCAGCCGAACGCGATCGACATGGTGCTCGACGAGCTCACCGACCGCTACGGGCAGCCGCCGCAGGCCGTGCAGACCCTGGTCGAGGTCTCCCGCCTGCGTCGGATGGCGCAGCAGGTCGGCTTGTCCGACGTCGTCGTGATGGGTTCCAACCTGCGGGTTGCCGGCAAGGAACTCGCCGACTCGTCACAGGTGCGCCTGAAGCGCATGTTCCCGGGGGCCCGCTGGTTCCCGCAGCAGAACGCGTCGAGCATCCCCGTGCCGCGCCCGCACGACCAGGCGCTGCCGGACGACGCCCTCATCCAGTGGGTGGAGAGCATCCTCACCGCCGTGTACGGGGCGACGACCCCGGCGGAGGCGCCGGCCGCGTAGACGCGGCCCGTCACGGACTGGTCCACGGCGCGCACGCCGCTCGCGACGATCCACGCGTCGAACGACGCGTGCCGTGTCGCGGAACGGGTGCGAAGCCGCTACTCGGTGTCCTCGGCCTCGGACAGTTCGCGGCGCGCGCGGTACGCCCGCGCACGCAGGGTGACGACGACCGCCGACGCGACGATGGCGATGCCCGATCCGACGAGCACGGCGAGGACGCCCTCGTCGAGGATCTCCTCGTTGCGGGCGAACGCCAGCTCGTTCATGAGCAGCGACACCGTGAACCCGATGCCGCCGAGCACGCCGACGGTGATGATCGAGAAGAACGACAGCGACGAGCGGCCGGGGGAGCGGAAGATCCGCGTGGCGATCGTGCCGAACAGGGTGATGCCGATCACCTTGCCGACCGGTAGCGCGAGGACGACCGCCCAGAACGTGGGCGAGAGCTCGCTGATGCCGACCGCGGGGATGATGACGGCGGCCGACGCGAACGCGAACACCGGCAGCACGATCGCGTTCGACCACGGCTCGACGTTCTCGTGCAGGGTGTGGCCCGGACGGCGGGGCAGCACGAGCCCGAGCGCGACGCCGGCGATGGTGGCGTGCACACCGGAGTGGTAGACGAGCCACCAGGTCAGGAGCCCGACGACGACCATCGCCACGATGAGCAGCGTCTGCCCGGATCGCCCCGGACGGAGCATCCGGCCGAGCAGCCAGAACACCGCGAGCGTGACGACGGCACCGGCGAGGGCCAGGAAGTCGGTGTCGTGGGCGAACACCACGGCGATGATGATGATCGCGATGAGGTCGTCGAGGACGGCCAGCGCGAGCAGGAACACCCGGATGCCGCTCGGCAGCCCGCGACCGAACATGGCGAGCACCCCGAGCGCGAACGCGATGTCCGTCGCCGTCGGGATCGGCCACCCGTGCGTGTACTGCGTGCCCGCGGTGACGAGCAGGAAGATGCCGGCCGGGACGAGCACACCGCCGACCGCGGCGATGGCGGGGATGATCGCGGTCTTGGGGTTCGACAGCTCACCGTCGACGAGTTCCTGCTTCAGCTCGATCGCGACGAGCAGGAAGAAGACCGCGAGCAGGCCGTCGCTGATCCAGTGCGCGATCGACAGGTCGAGGCCCAGCGCACCGAGCGGCAGGTGCGCGTCGAGGAGCCGTTCGAGGCCGGGGCCGATCGGGGAGTTCGCCACGACCAGGCCGAGCACGGCGGCGGTGAGGAGCGCGATGGCGCTGAAGCGGGGGGAGCGGACGAGGGACGACATGGATCTCCGTCTCGAGGGGTCGGGTGAGTGTCCGTCGACCAGACTTCCCGACACACCACCGCCAGTCTACGGGAGTGGGACCATGGCCGGATGACCGCCGTACCGGACCTCGTGACCGTCGTCGACCGCCTGCTCGCCGAGGACGGCGGGTGCGTCTGGAACCGGGCGCAGACCCACGCCTCACTCGCCCGGTACGCCGTCGAGGAGTCGTACGAACTCGTCGACGCCATCGACGACGGCGACCCGGCCGACGTCCGCGAGGAGCTCGGCGACCTGCTCTACCAGGTGGTCCTGCACGCGGGGATCGCCGCCCGGGCGGGGGACTTCACGCTCGAGGACGTCGCCGCCGGGGTGCGTGACAAGATGACCAGGCGGCACCCGCACGTGTTCGGTGACGAGACGGCGGACACCGTCGAGGACGTCGTGCGGGTCTGGCGTGCGGCGAAGGCGTCCGAGAAGGCGAGCCGGCGGAGTGCGTTCGACGGGGTGCCGCGGGCGATGCCGCCGCTGGAGCGTGCGGTGAAGCTGTTGGAACGGCTGCAGGAGCGTGGGGACGCCGACGCGGTCGTCGCCTCCGTCGTCGGGGCCGGTTCCGGCGTCGGCCTGGAGGCCCGTGGTGCGTCCGCCGCGCTGGCGGCGGACGACGGGGTGGGCACGGCCGACCCCGTGTGGGGGCGAGCGGTGCTCGGGGAGATCGCGGCTGCGGCGGGGCTCGGGGTGGACCCGGTCGCGAGTCTGCGCGCCGCGGTGACGGAGCTCGAGGAGGCCGGTCGCGCTGCAGAGTGATCCCGGGTGCGCGAGGTCGCTCCGGGCTCGGAGGATCCGGGCGGGAGAGAACGGGCGCCCTCCCAACCCGAAAAAGAGAGGGCGCCCGTGAGCGGGCGTCGGCTCCACCAGGGAGAGGGGCCGACAGGGAAGCCCGCTCGAACCGCGGGACGCACTGCAGCACGTCGCCCCGCGAACGATCCGGAACGTGGATCAGGCACGATCCGGACCGAGGTTCTGCATGCAGTATGCCAGTGGATCGGAAGGCGCGCAAGCCGGGGCGGCCGTCTGCCAGAATTGGCCGCATGGCAACGACCGTGACGGCACCCCGTGGCATGCGTGACTTCCTCCCGGCGGACAAGGCCCGGCGCGAGCACGTGCTCGGTGTCGTGCGGGACGTCTACTCGCGGCACGGTTTCGACGAGATCGAGACCCCGGTGGTGGAGGACGCTGCGCGGCTGCACTCCGGGCTGGGTGGCGACAACGAGAAGCTGGCGTTCGCGGTGATGAAGCGCGGGCTGACCACCGAGGACCTGCAGGGCGCCGAGGCCCCGCTGGACCTCGCCGACCTCGGTCTGCGGTTCGACCTGACCGTTCCCCTCGCACGCTTCTACGCCTCGCACCGTGCGGAGCTGCCGTCGGTCTTCCGTTCCGTGCAGATCGCCCCGGTCTGGCGTGCCGAGCGTCCGCAGAAGGGCCGCTACCGCCAGTTCGTGCAGTGCGACATCGACATCCTGGGGGAGCCCGGGCAGCTCGCCGAGATCGAGCTCATCCGCGCGACGACGGCGGCCCTCGACGCCCTGGGTGTCAGTGGCACGACGATCCGGATCAACGACCGCCGGATCCTCCTGGCACTCCTCGCGTCGTGGGGGATCACCGAGCCCGCTGCTGCCGACCGCGCGCTCATCACGATCGACAAGCTCGACAAGGTCGGCGCGGACGGCGTTGCGGCGGAACTCCGCAGCACCGTGGGCGCCGACCTGCCCGGGCTCGAGGACACCATCCGTGCGCTCGAGGCCGCGGACTGGACGTCGGTCGAGGGCGCGCCGTGGCTCGACGCCGAGGCCTTCGCCGACCTGCTCCGCCTGCGCGAGGCGCTGCCCGGGGTGGACCTGCGGTTCGACCCGACGCTCGTGCGCGGCATGGGCTACTACACGGGCACGATCTTCGAGGTCGCGCACCCCGACTTCGGCTACAGCCTCGGTGGCGGTGGCCGGTACGACGGCATGATCGGCCGGTTCCTCGGGCAGGACGTCCCCGCCGTCGGGTTCTCGCTCGGCTTCGAACGGCTCGTCGACCTGGTGACCCTGCCGGAGTCGGCCGAGGCCGACGCCGTCGTGCTCGTGTACGACAAGGACGTCGACCCGGTCCGGCTCGCCGCGCTGAAGACCGAGGCGCTGGCGTCCCACCGGCGCGTCCGGCTCGAGCGCCGCACGAAGAACACGAAGAACCTGCTCGCCGGCCTCGCCGCGCAGGGCTTCACGGCATTCGCGACCGTCTCGGCCGACACCGCGTCGCTCGAGGGCGTCGCGTTCCGCCCGCTCGACTGAGCACCCAGTCCCCGTTCCAGCACGGACTCGTCCACAGGTCGGCGTCACGGCCGACGTCGTGTTCACCTCCGCTCGCTAGGATCGACACCGCAATCACCACAACCAATGTGTAGGGAGTACCCCGTGGCCCTGATCGATGCCGTAGGCGCACGCGAAGTCCTCGATTCCCGAGGCAACCCGACGGTCGAGGTCGAGGTCCTCCTCGACGACGGCGTCGTGTCCCGCGCGCTCGTCCCGTCCGGTGCATCCACCGGCGCGTTCGAGGCGTACGAGCTCCGCGACGGCGACGCCTCGCGCTACGGCGGCAGGGGCGTGCTCAAGGCCGTCGACGCCGTCCTCGACGAGATCGGCCCGGCGCTCGAGGGCTTCGACGCCACCGACCAGCGCCTCGTCGACGCCGCGCTCATCGAGCTCGACGGCACCGAGAACAAGTCCCGCCTCGGCGCGAACGCGATCCTCGGTGCCTCGCTCGCCGTCGCCCGTGCCGCAGCCGACTCGGTCGACCTGCCGCTGTTCCGCTACCTCGGCGGCCCGAACGCGCACACGCTGCCCGTCCCGCTGATGAACGTCGTCAACGGCGGTGCCCACGCGGACACCAACGTCGACATCCAGGAGTTCTTCCTGGTGCCGTACGGCGCCGAGTCCTTCTCCGAGGCACTCCGCTGGGGCGTCGAGACCTACCACGCCCTCAAGGGCGAGCTGAAGAAGCAGGGCCTGGCCACCGGCCTCGGCGACGAGGGTGGCTTCGCGCCCGAGCTCGCGTCGAACCGCGCCGCGCTCGACTTCCTGCTCACCGCGATCGAGAAGGCCGGCTACACGCCCGGCAAGGACATCGCCGTCGGCCTCGACGTCGCGTCCACCGAGTTCTTCTCGGACGGCAAGTACCAGTTCGAGGGCAAGCAGCTCTCGAGCCAGGAGTTCACCTCCTACTTCGCCGAGCTCGTCGCGAACTACCCCCTCGTCACCATCGAGGACCCGCTGGCCGAGGACGACTGGGAAGGCTGGTCGCACCTGACCGCCGAACTCGGCGACAAGGTCCAGATCGTCGGCGACGACCTGTTCGTCACGAACCCGAAGCGTCTGCAGCGGGGCATCGACGAGAAGGCCGCGAACTCGATCCTCGTCAAGGTCAACCAGATCGGCACGCTCACCGAGACCCTCGACGCGGTCTCGCTCGCGCACCGTCACGGCCTGACCTCGATCCTGTCGCACCGCTCCGGCGAGACCGAGGACACCACGATCGCGGACATCGCGGTCGCGGTCGACGGTGGTCAGATCAAGACCGGCGCCCCGGCCCGCTCGGACCGTGTCGCGAAGTACAACCAGCTGCTCCGCATCGAGGAAGAGCTCGGCGACGCCGCGGTGTACGCCGGCCGTTCGGCCTTCCCGCGCGCCGCTTCGCTGTAACCAGGCCGGCCAGCAGCACCCGCACCACCGAGACGCCGTCCTCCTCCACGAGGACGGCGTCTCGTCGTGTGTGCGGCCCCGGAGTGCCGAGCGGTCAGCACGCGCCGTGCGGTCAGGACGTGCCGAGCGGTCAGGACGTGCCGCGCGCGCTGCGTCGAGTGGTCACGAGTCGTCGGCTGGCCCGGGCCCGGACGACAGGACGTGACCACCGGACGTGCGTCGGGCGGTGTGTGGTGACCACTCCGAGTGCGGGGCGGACGGACGGGCCGGAGCCGTGCCTCCCGGCTGCCTCGATCGGACCCGGACCCGCCCGCCGCCGGCGTCACGCCGTCGTGTCAGCCTGACGCCGCGAAGTCCGTGAGACGCCGTCGAATCCGGAGGCGTCTCGACGAGACGACGGCGTCTTCTGCTGGGCAGCACCGTGGGACGCGAGACGCTGAGAGGGCGCCGAACGGCCGCGTGCCGGGCTGCCCGACCGACCAGCCCGGGTTATCGTCGGACCGTGCCCAGCCAGAAGCCCCGCGTCCGCCGCGTCCCCGTGGCGATGCCCGACGGCAGCACGCCCGCGCACCCCTGGTACCGCTCGATCCACTTCTCCGGGTTCAGCCTGCTCATGCTCGCGATCATCGTGCTGTTCGTGGTGGTGCTCGCGCCGTCGCTCCGGACGCTCATCCAGCAGCAGGAGCAGATCGCCCAGCAGCAGCAGGAGGTCGCCAACCAGAAGGCCGACGTCACGCAGAAGAAGCAGGACGTCGCGCGCTGGGACGACCCGGCCTACATCGAGGCGCAGGCCCGCGACCGGCTGCTCTACGTGTACCCGGGCGAGGAGAGCTACCTCGTGATGGGCACCGAGGACAAGCGGGCCGCGAAGACCCCGACCACCGAATCCGGCACCCCCGTGAGCGCCAAGGTGCAGACCCCCAAGGTCGACTGGGTGCAGGCGATGCTCTCGTCGGTGATGCAGTCCGGACTGACGGACGAGCGTGCTGCCGACCTCGTCGCCCCCGACGTCTCCGGTACGGGCGACAGCAAGTAGTCCGAGGCGCGGAGCCGTCCGGGCCGACGGTGCGCGGGGTTCCGCTTCTCCGGTAGGCTCACGTTCCCGTGACGACCCCTCCCTTCGACCCGCCCTCCGACCGCGACGTCCAGGTCGTGTCGGCGCAGCTCGGCCGACCGGCACGTGACGTCATCGGGATCGCGGCACGCTGCGTCTGTGGCAACCCCACCGTCGTCTCCACGAAGCCCCGGCTGTCGAACGGCACCCCGTTCCCGACGTTCTACTACCTGTGCCACCCCGCGGCCACCGCTGCGGTCAGCACCCTCGAGGCCAACCAGGTCATGCCCGAGCTGGCAGCCCTGCTCGAGGACCCCGCAGTCGCCGCGCAGTACCGCGCGGCCCACCAGGCCTACCTGGCCGACCGCGAGTCGATCGAACACGTCGACGAGATCGACGGCATCAGCGCCGGTGGCATGCCCACCCGCGTGAAGTGCCTGCACGCCCTCGTCGGACACGCCCTCGCCGCCGGACCCGGCGTCAACCCCATCGGCGACCTCGCGCTGGAGCGCGCGGACTGGTCGCCCTCCCGGTGTGTGTGCCGGGCGTATGATGACGGTGCAGACGCTGGAGTCGGGGCGGGTGGCGGCGAAGTCTGACCCGACTCCCGCACACCCCCATCCAAGGAGATCATCCCCCGTGCCCAAGATCCTCGTCGTCGGCGGCGGTTACGCCGGTTTCTACACCGCATGGAAGCTCGAAAAGCACCTTCGCCAGGGCGAAGCCGAGGTCGTCATGGTGGACCCGCTGCCGTACATGACGTACCAGCCGTTCCTGCCCGAGGTCGCCGCCGGTTCGATCGAGCCGCGTCACGCGGTCGTCGCGCACCGCCGTCACCTCAAGAAGACGCGCGTCGTCACGGCGAAGGTCACCAAGGTCGACCACGCCACCAAGACGGCGACGATCACCCCCACCGAGGGCGAGGCGTGGGAGGAGTCCTACGACCAGATCGTCATGACCGCCGGCGCGGTGTCCCGCACGTTCCCGATCCCGGGCGTCGCGGACGAGGCCATCGGCCTGAAGACCATCGAGGAAGCCGCGTCCATCCGTGACCGCATCCTCAGCAACTTCCACAAGGCGGCGAACCTGCCGGCCGGTCCCGAGCGCGACCGCCTGCTCACCGTCGTCGTCGTCGGTGGTGGCTTCGCCGGCATCGAGGTGTTCGCCGAGCTCCGCTCCTTCGTCACCGACCTGCTGAAGAGCCACCCGCAGCTGTCCTTCGACGACACGCACTTCCACCTGGTCGAGGCGATGGGCCGCATCATGCCCGAGGTCTCGCTGGAGACCTCGCACTGGGTGCTCAAGAACCTCGCCGAGCGCGGCGCGACCGTGCACCTCGAGACGCAGCTGGCCTCGGCCGTCGGCGGCGTCTGCGAGCTCAAGACGAGCGACGGCGCGATCGAGACGATCCCGTCCGACCTCATCATCTGGACCGCCGGCGTGATGGCGAACCCGATGGTCAAGGGCACCGACTTCCCGCTCGAGCAGCGTGGCCGCATCCGCGTGCAGCCCGACCTGCGCGTGGTCGACGACAACGGCGTGATCGCCGACGCATGGGCCTGCGGCGACGTCGCAGCCGTGCCGGACCTGACCGGTGGCGGTGTCGGCGGGTTCTGCGTGCCGAACGCCCAGCACGCCGTGCGCCAGGCCAAGCAGCTCGCGAAGAACGTCGTCGCGACCATCCGTGGCGAGGCGACGACCGACTACAAGCACGAGAACCTCGGTGCCGTCGCGGGCCTCGGCCTGGGCACCGGTGTGTTCCAGTCCGGCAAGTTCGCCATGAAGGGCTTCCTGGCCTGGGGAGCACACCGTGGCTACCACGGCCTGGCCATGCCGTCGTGGGAGCGCAAGTGGCGCGTCATCGGCGACTGGGTCGGTGGCTTCTTCCTGGGCCGCGACATCGTGTCGCTCGACGACCGCGAGGCCCCGCGTGCCGCGTTCGAGGCGTTCGCGTCCCGTCCGAAGCCCGCTGCCGAGGCCCCGGCTGCGCCCGCCGCAGCCCCCGCTCCGGAAGAGGGCAAGGTCGCCGGTGCCGCCGGCCCCGTCTACGGCGAGCCCGCGAAGGACGTCTCCAACGCCCCCGAGCCGGTGACGGCCCCGGCCGACGCCAAGTAGCACCGCTCGCCACGAAGGCGGTCACCCCGTGCGGGGTGACCGCCTTCGTGCATCGGTAGGCTGTTGCGGCCCGCCCCCGTGGCCCAATCGGTAGAGGCACGCGACTTAAAATCGCTGAGTTGTGGGTTCGAGTCCCACCGGGGGTACCGACTTCGAGAACCGACACACGACGTACAATCGCTGAGTTGTGGGTTCGAGTCCCACCGGGGGTACCAATTACCGCGCACCCCGCGGAACCCGCGCGACCAGTAGCATCGACGATCGTGGTCGGACTCGGAAGCGCACTCGCCAACCTGCAGAACGCCCTCCGCCGACCGGAGGCCCACGTCGAGGTCGTCGACGGCGAGAGCGTCCCGGTCGGCATGCTCCTCGGCACCCTCGGTGCGCTGCTCCTGGACGCCGGTAGCTCCGTCACCGACGTCCGGTCGGCGCTCGAGAAGGCCCGGGATGCCGCCGGGGTCGGACCGACGCTCGCGATCGGCGTCCTGCCCGCCCTGGTGATGGTGAGCGAGGTCTCCACCGGCGCCGCCACCATCGTCAACGCCGAGGGCATCGAACTGTCCTCCCGCCAGGCGGCTCGTGCGAACCGCGTGGTGCTCGGGCTCGAGAGCGGCTCCATCGCCCTCGCCGAGATCCCCGCCCGCGTCCGGGCCATCCGCGTCGGCACCGTCCCGCCGCCCGCCCTGCCGTGGATCCTCGGCAACGCCCTGACCTCGGCCGGCCTGGCCGTCGTGTTCCGCTGCCCGTGGTGGGCGATCGTCCTGGCGCTCGTCGTCGGTGGGCTGGTCGGGGTGATCGGCCTGGTCCTCCGGCGCTTCCGCGAGGCCGTTGCGATCATCCCGTTCCTGGCCGCGTTCGTGTCGACGGCCATCGTCGGCCTCGTCGCCGCGGGTGCCGGGTTCGAGCAGGTCCCGCTCTTCGCCGTGTGCGCTCCGGTGGCGGTGTTCGTCCCCGGCGCCCTCATCACCAATGCCCTGCTCGAACTCACCGCCGCGGACATCGTCACCGGGTCGTCGCGACTGGTGCAGGGCCTCATCATGCTCGGCTTCATGGCCGCCGGCATCGCGTCGGGCAGTGCCCTGACCGGGCTGCACGTGGACCCGTCGTCGGCGGCGCTCGTGGGCGAGGTCGCGGGCGTCGGCACGGACCTGGCCGGCTGGGAGGCCGTGCCGGTCTACTGGGTCTCGTGGGTGGCGGTCGTGGTGCTCGCGGTCGGACTCGGCCTGGTGTTCCGGTCCGGGTGGCGCCTGACGCTCGTGTCGGTGGCGGTCATGGTCACCGCCTACGCCGTGGTGAGCGGGACGACGCCGCTCTGGGGCAGTGTCGTCGCGACCGGCGCCGCAGCGGCGCTGCTCTTCGTCGCGACACGGTTGCTCGAGCGGCTGGTGCCGGCGATCCCGGCGACGGTGTCGTTCTTCCCGGCGTTCCTGCTGCTCGTGCCGGGGACGGTCGGGCTGGTGGCGGTGGCCACCTTCGACCCCGAGGCGCTCGCCACTCCGCTCGCGACCTTCGTCAGCCTGTGCATCGGGACGAAGATCGGCGGGCTCCTGCCCGGCCTCTTCGCCCGCAACGCGCCCCGGCGCGCGGTGGACGCGACCGGCTGACGGACGGCAGGCGCGGGGCGGCGTCACCACGGGCCTCCAGGCCGTCGCCGTCCGAGCGCCGTCCGAGCACCGTCGTGACGCGACCAGTGGACCCGGTCGGGAGGCCCGGCTCGTTTCAGACGCGCGCCGCGCGCCGCTCGGTGCGCAGCCAGACCAGGGCCGCGATCGCGGCCGCCACGCACGCTGCGGCGATCCCGACGAGCAGTACCGGGGCAGCGTGCGTCCCGGTGGTCCCCGAGTAGACGGCCGTGGTCAGCGCCACGGCGACCACCGCGAGCGCGACGTACCGACCGCGCGAAGCGGCGAGCAGCGCGCTGCCGGCGGACCCGGTGACGGGCAGCAGGGTCGCGACCACGGCACCCAGGCCGCCGACGCACAGCGTGATGGCGAACTCCGACCCGAGCGACACCCAGAAGCCCCCGCCGGCGAGCAGGCTGTGCAGCACCCAGCCGACCGCCGCGAGACCGAGCAGGGCCAGCACCCGCCAGGTCGCTCCCCGGGCGCTCGCGGCGATCCCGGTGCCGAGGCGGAGCGGGCCGGTGCCCAGACCGGGCCTGCCCGACGGGACGAGTACGACGCCGACGATGAGGGCGGGGGAGAGGTCTGCCACGCGCGTGATGCCGCAGGCCACGAGCGCCGCGAGCACCAGCCACGGCGACACCCGGAAGCCGATGGTCCGGTGGTCGGTGCCCGCTGCCCACCGTGTGGCGAACACGACCGCGGCGGTCAGGACCGCGGTACCGGCGAGGACCGCGATCGCCAGACGGGCGTACCGGGCCTCGAGCTCGACACCGACGCCGAGCAGGGTGCAGAGGGCCGCGATGGACACCGCGATGGTGATGGATGCCCAGGTCGGCAGGACGTCGTCGCCCCGGGCACGGTCGGACCGGGAGCGGTTGCGGCCGAGGAGCCCGGCGAACGGCGACCGGAGACGGCCGCGGGCGACGGCGGCCACCAGCGCCAGCGGCGCGGCGATCAACAGGAGGAACCCGGCTGCGACGGCGGTGGCGACCAGGACGGTCCGCCACGAGAACGCGGCCTGGATGGTCGGGACGGTGCCGTCGTAGGAGGTCGCCGCGGTCCAGTCGCCGGCGGGGCCGGACCAGTCGGTGTGTCCTCCGGCGCTGCCGACGCCGGCCGGGCTACCGGTGCCGGAGCCACTGCCACTGCCACTGCCACTGCCACTGCCGCTGCCTGAGCCACCGCCGGCCGTGGGGCCGTTGCCACCGTTGCCGTGGTTGCCGCTGTCCGTTCCGGTGCCGGTGCCGGTGCCGGGCGTGCCAGCGCCGGGCGTGCCATCGACGCCGGTGCCCGCCGTGCCGGGGGTGCCCGCCGTCGCGTCGGAGCCCGGCGTCGGCCCTCCGGGGCCCCCCGGGGTGTCCGTCGCGCCCGGGGTCGGTGTGCCGGTCGGCGCCGTCGTCGCGGATCCCGCCGTGACCCGCACGGCGGCCGAGGACTGGGAGTAGTTGCCCGCAGCGTCGTGCTGCGTCGCGGTGAGCCGGTGCTCGCCGGCGCGCAGGGTCGATCCCGCGGTGGAGCACGACCACGAGGCGTCCGTCCCCACCACCACGCCGCACACCGGAGCACGATCGACGTACACCGTCACGCGAGCGCCGGGCTCGCCGGTGCCGGTCACCGTCGTCGACCGGGTGCCGATCCGCTGGCCGTCGTCCGGCGTCGTGATGCGCGGGGCAGCCGGTGCGGTGCGGTCGACCGTGACCGTCACGGGCGCCGATGCCGCGCTCCGCAGGTCGGACCGGTAGCCGCGCGCGGTACTGGCCGTCTGCGAGGCGGTCACGGTGAACCGGCCGTCCGCTCGGGTGCCGAGTGCTGCGACCCACCGACCGTCCGGGCCGACCAGGGCGGTCTGCTCGGTCGTGGACCCGGACACCGACAGCGTCACCGTCGATCCGGGGAACCCGGTGCCGGACACGGTGCCGCCGGTGGGGCCGGCAGCCTGCAGGGTCGGCGGGACGATGACGTCCGAGGCCGGAGCGTTCGCGACGGGGAGTCCGGTGGCGACGAGGTCACGCACCGTGAAGACCTGCTGCGGGCCGGACCGGACGGTGCCGAGGCATGCCCAGGATCCGTCGGACCCCACCCGGGCCGTGCACCCGGACGAACCGGTCGCGGTCGGACCGGACACCCGGACGCTGTGCCCCGGCGTGCCGGTGCCGTGGAAGCGGGTGGTGCCCGTCGTGACGTCACCGGGATCCGCGATCGTGGGCCGCACGGCCGGACGCGTGGGGGTCGGCAACGGAGCGCCCGGTCGGCCCGTGCTCGGCGGCGCGATCTCGCTCGGATCGGGACTCGCCGTCGGCTCGGCCGTGGGCGGGGACGCGTCGGTGGGAGCCGCTGCGGCTCGGGGTTCCGCAGCCGCGGCGGCCTGGGGCTCCGCAGTCACGGCGACCGCGACGGCCGGTGCTGCCGCGGCACCGAGGAGGGCCGCGACGAGGACCGTCGTCGCCGCTGCGAGCAGGGCGAAGCGGGGTCGACGACGAGGGCCGTCGCCCCCGACGGCCCCTTCGTCCACGTTGTCCCCGCGCGTGTTCACCGGACCCATCCCACGGGATCGAGCGCCTCTGGTCAATACACCTCGCGGATGAGGTTGCGGATCGGGCAGCAGTCCGAATGCGCGGTGTGCGTGACTCGGGAATCGGCCGTGAACACTGCTCAGCGAACGGAGCATGCAGACTGCATCGATAGACTTCACGACGGCCGTTCAGGCCATCGCAGCACCGCGGATCCCGACGCGCAAAGGAGTACGCCCGCATGGACACCGGACTCGTCACGACGCTCATCGTCGTCGGAGTGGTGGTGGTCATCCTGGTGATCATCGGGATCTACCTCTGGGTGACGTACAACGCCCTCGTCACGCTCAAGGTCCGGGTCGACGAAGCCTGGAGCGACATCTCGGTGCAGCTGAAGCGCCGCGCCGACCTCATCCCCACGATCGTCGACACCGTCAAGGGGTACGCCACGCACGAGAAGGCGGTCTTCGACGACGTGACGAAGGCCCGCGCCGAGACCCTGTCGGCCGGTGACGCAGACACGGCCTCCGCTGCCGAGGGACACATGCAGAAGGCACTGAAGAGCGTCTTCGCGGTGGCCGAGGGGTACCCGCAGTTGCAGTCGAGCCAGAACTTCCTGCAGCTGCAGTCCGAGCTCGTCGACACCGAGGACAAGATCCAGGCCGCTCGACGGTTCTACAACGGTGGCGTGCGCGAGCTGAACACGAAGATCCGGGTGTTCCCGAACTCCACGTTCGCGAAGAACCGCGGCTTCACCGAGGCCACGTTCTTCGAGACGAACGAGCCGGCGGCCATCGCCGAGCCGCCGCGCGTCCAGTTCTGACCCCAGCGTCGGAGCCGACGTGTACAGCGCCATCGCGCGGAACAAGCGGAACACCGTCGTCATCGTCCTGGTGTTCCTGCTGATCATCGGTGCGCTCGGGTTCCTCGGCGGGTACCTCGCCGGGAACGTCTCGATCGGGTTCATCGTCCTGGTGGTCGCACTGGGCTACGCCGTGCTGCAGTACTTCCTGGCGGCACGACAGGCCACCGCCATCGCGGGTGGGATCGAGATCGACCGGGCCGCCGAGCCGCGACTCTGGCGCACCGTCGAGAACCTGGCCATCTCGACCGGCATGCCGATGCCCCGGGTGTTCGTCATCCCCGACCCCGCCCCGAACGCCTTCGCCACCGGGCGGGACCCCGAGCACGCGGTCGTCGCGGCGACGACCGGGCTGCTCGAGCTCATGGACGACCAGGAGCTGCAGGGCGTGATGGCGCACGAGCTCGGGCACGTCCGCAACTACGACATCCGGGTGTCCACGATGGTCTTCGGTCTCGTCGTGGCCGTCGGATTCATCGCCGACATCCTGCTCCGCATCTCGGTCTTCAGCGGTCTGTCCGGCGGGCGGAACCGCAACTCGGACAACGGCGGCAGCGCCAACCCGGTCCTGTTGATCGCCGGCATCGCCGCCGTCGTCGTGGCCCCGATCGCCGCGGCGGGCGTGCAAGCCGCGGTGTCCCGGCAGCGCGAGTACCTGGCGGACGCGACGGGCGTGATGACCACGCGGTACCCCGAGGGCCTGGCGCGGGCGCTCGAGAAGCTCGGGGCGTACGGCCGTCCGGTGCAGACGCAGAACTCCTCGATGGCGCACCTGTGGATCGCCGACCCGATGCGCCCCGGGGTGATGGACCGGCTGTTCTCGACGCACCCGCCGCTGCCCGACCGCATCGCTCGTCTGCGCGCGAACGCCGAGCGGTTCTGACGGGTCAGCGAGCGTCACCAGCGTCGTCGACTGCCGCGTCCTGCTCGGCACGCGCGACCGGCTGAGCCGCATCCGTGTCGTCCGCGGACACGTGCGGCACCAGGGGGAGACCGAGCGCTCCGGCAACGGCAGGTGCTGCGGTGCCACGATCGGTCACCTCGATCGCCCCCAGGCCCTGCCAGCTCGCGGTCCGCCGCAGGGTCTCGGCGAGTCGCTCGGGGTCCAGGTGCTCGCCGGGTTCCTGCCACGCGGTCCGGACCCGGAGCACGCCCCGCTGCCGGTCGCTCTTCAGGTCGATCCGACCGACGAGCCGGTCGTCCTGCAGCACCGGGAGCACGTAGTAGCCGAACACCCGCTTCGGCGCCGGCGTGTAGATCTCGATCCGGTAGTGGAAGCCGTACATCCGCTCGGCCCGCCGTCGGAACCAGACGACCGGGTCGAAGGGGCTCAGCACCGCGTCCGCCGTCAGCTGCCGGGGTACCCGCGCATCGGCGTGGAGCCAGGCCCGCTCGCCCCAGCCCTCGACCCGCACCGGGACGAGTTCCCCGGCGGCGGCGAGTGCGGCGATCGCGGCGGCGGTGTCGTCGGAGCGCAGTCGGTAGTAGTCCGCGATGTCCGCTCGGGTGCCGACACCGAGCGCGCGCGATGCCCGACGCACGAGTTCGAGCACGGCGTCGGCGCGTGCCGGAGCGGTCTCGAGGAAGCCGTCGGGCAGCACCTGCTCGGGCAGGGCGTAGACGCGCTCGAACCCGGCGCGTCCGGCGCTGACCGTCTCGCCCCACCGGAACATCTGCTCGAGCCCGAGCTTCACGTCGCTCCACCCCCACCAGGGGCCACGTCGCACGTTCGACTCGTGCTCCACCGCGCTGGCGGGCATCGGCCCCTCGGCCCGCAGCAGGGCGTGCAGCTCGCGGCGGACGGCAGCGGTCCGGGTGACCCCGTCGATCCGGGTCGGTCCGGCGTCGCGCTCCCGCAGGGCGTCCATCCGCCACCGGAACAGCCGCAGGTCGTCGCGGGGGATGAACGCGGCCTCGTGCGCCCAGTACTCGGTGTACGGGCCGGACCGCCCGAGCGTCAGCCGGTCGAGCGTCGACCGGTCGTAGGTGCCGAGCCGGGCGAAGAGCGGCAGGTAGTGGCTGCGTTCGAACACGTTGACGGAGTCGATCTGCAGCAGCCCGAGCCGCCCGAACGCGGGGTTCACCGCACGTGTCGACACCGCGTCGGCGGGTGGTCGTCCGAACCCCTGTGCGGCGAGTGCGACCCGACGGGCCTCGGCGGCGGAGAGCGTCGACCTGGGCATGCGGCGACGCTACCGAAGGCCGCCGACACGAGGATCCATGCACGTATGCCGCATCTGGCACCTGACCGGAAGCACGTCGGTACAATCAGGCCATGGCATGGGGAAGCAAGCAGACTCATCCCGACCCCGTGGTCGAGGAATCGGTCCCGATCGGCGTCCGCATCGCCGGTGCGTGGTCGTGGCGAGCGCTCGTCGTCGTGGGTGTGATCGCCGTCTTCATCTGGCTGGTCACGGTCTTCAGCGAAATCCTCATCCCCTTCCTGGTCGGGATCGTCGTCTCGGCGCTCCTGGTGCCGATCTCGAACTGGCTGCAGCGCCACCACGTGCCGAAGTGGCTCGCGGTCGTCATGAGCCTGCTCGGCGGCGTCGCGGCCCTGGGTGCCCTGGTCTGGCTCGTCGTCGACCAGGTGATCGCGTCGTACCCGTCCCTGCGTGACCGGACGATCGACCAGTACGCCAACATCAAGGACTTCGTCCTGAACTCCGGGTTCGGCATCAGCCAGACCGACGTCAACGGCTGGCTCGACGACGGCACGAAGTGGCTGCAGGACAACTCCGCGTCGATCCTGTCCGGTGTCGCCAGTGCCGGGTCGGGTGCAACCCATGCGTTCGCAGCGCTCTTCATCACCCTGTTCACCACGATCTTCCTGCTGATCGACGGCAAGAACGTCTGGCGCTGGTCCGTCCGGCTGTTCCCGAAGAAGGCGCGCGCAGCGGTCGACGGCGCCGGTGTCGCCGGCTGGATCACCCTGACGAGCTTCATCCGGGTGCAGATCTTCGTCGCCTTCGTCGACGCGGTCGGCATCGGCCTGGGGTCCTTCATCGTCGGGCTCTTCTTCGGTGGCATGCCGCTCGTGATCCCGATCGCGGCCTTCGTCTTCCTCGGCGCCTTCATCCCGGTCGTCGGCGCCATCGTCACGGGCTTCTTGGCGGTGTTCGTCGCACTGATCTTCAACGGCCCCCTCGCCGCCGTCCTGGTGCTCGGTGTCGTGCTCCTCGTGCAGCAGATCGAGGGGCACATCCTGCAGCCCCTCGTCATGGGCAACGCGGTCAAGGTCCACCCGCTCGCGGTCGTCCTCGGCGTCACCGCGGCGTCGGGTCTCGCCGGCATCGCCGGAGCGTTCTTCGCCGTGCCGCTGATCGCGACGCTGAACGCCATGGTCACCACCATCGCGAGCGGCCGCTGGCGCCGGCTCGACTCCGACCACGTACTCGAAGCGACGCCGAAGCGCGGGCAGCACGGCCAGATCCAGTTGCTCCGGCGGCGCCGGCACAAGGTCGGCGACGACGTCCCGGCCCCGGGTGTCGACGCCGGTCCCTCGGCCGAAGAAGGCACCGCCAGCACCAACTGAGCGTCACACGAGTTCGCCGCCGCGGCTCGGAACGACGATGATGGGGGAGTGACCGACACCAGCGCATCCCCGCACACGCTCACCGCGATCCCGACCCTCGCGGACATCGAAGCGGCGCGCGAGACCATCAAGGGCGTCGCGCGAGTCACCCCGATGGAGACGTCGCAGTTCCTCGCCGAACTGCTCGGGTCCCCGGTGCACCTGAAGTGCGAGAACCTGCAGCGCACCGGTGCGTACAAGGTACGCGGTGCCTACAACCGGCTCTCCACCCTGTCCGCCGAACAACGTGCCAAGGGCGTCGTCGCCGCCAGTGCCGGCAACCACGCGCAGGGCGTCGCGCTCGCTGCGCGCGAGCTCGGGATCCCCGCGACGATCTTCACGCCGGTCGGGGTCGCCCTGCCGAAGCTGCAGGCCACCCGCCACTACGGCGCCGACGTCGTGCTGCGGGGCCACTCCGTGGAAGAAGCGTTGAGCGCCGCGAAGGACTTCGCCGCCCACACCGGTGCCGTGTTCATCCCGCCGTTCGACCACCCGGCCGTCATCGCGGGGCAGGGCACGCTCGGCCTCGAGATCATCGATCAGGTGCCGGACGTCGACACCGTGGTGGTGCCGATCGGTGGCGGCGGTGTCATCTCCGGCATCGCACTCGCGGTCAAGGGCATGGCCGAACGGCTCGGTCGGCCGATCCGGGTGATCGGCGTGCAGGCCGAGAACGCCGCTGCCTACCCGTCGTCGATCCGCGCCGGTGAACCCGTCACGATCACCACGAAGCCGACCATCTCCGACGGGATCGCGGTGGCGCGGCCCGGCGACCTGAACTTCCCGATCATCCGCGACCTGGTCGACGACATCGTCACCGTCTCGGACGACGACACCGCCCGCGCCCTGCTCGTCCTGCTCGAGCGCGCCAAGCTCGTGGTCGAGGCCGCGGGGGCCGTCGGCGTCGCCGCGATCATGTCCGGCGCCGTCCGCGACACCGGCCGCACCGTGGTGCTGCTGAGCGGCGGCAACATCGACCCGCTGATGATGGAGCGCGTGATCACCCGCGGTCTCGTGGCAGCGTCCCGGTACATCGGGATCCGCATCATGCTGCCGGACCGCCCGGGCCAGCTGTCCCGCGTCGCCCAGGTCATCTCGGACGCCGGCGCGAACGTGGTCGAGGTGCTGCACACCCGCCACGGGCAGGGCCTGGTCATCAACGAGGTCGCGCTCGACCTGTCGATCGAGGCCCGCGGCCCCGAGCACGCGCAAGAGGTCATCCAGCGTCTGCACGAGGTCGGGTTCCGCCCCGAGCTCCTGGAGCACTAGTCCGCGACGGGCTGACGCGACGATGTCGCTGTCGTCCGACAGCGTTCATGTCGTTCCGCGTCCGCCCCGCGCCCTGGGCGCGACCAGCGGACAGACAGGAGGCCCGTGGCGGTCTCGCCACGGGCCTCCTGTCTGCAGTGGGCCGGGTCTACGGCTCGTAGCGCTCGATCTTGACGACCTCGACGGCGATCTCCTTGCCGTTCGGCGCCGTGTAGGTGGCCTTGTCGCCGGCCTTGAGGCCGACGATGGCCGCGCCGACGGGGCTGACCGGGCTGTAGACCGTCAGGTCCGAGCCCTCGGCCACGATCTCGCGGCTGCCGACCAGGAAGGTGGACTCGTCGCCGGCGATGACCGCCGTGACGACGGTGCCCGGCTCGACGGTGCCGTCGAACTCGGCTTCGCTGACGGTGGCGTGCTTGAGGAGCTCGGTGAGGACGCGGATGCGGGCCTCGATCTTGCCCTGCTCGTCCTTGGCGGCGTGGTAGCCGCCGTTCTCCTTGAGGTCGCCCTCTTCGCGAGCGGCCTCGATGCGGCGCGCGATCTCGGCACGGCCCTCGCCGCTCAGCTCGTCGAGCTCCGCCTTGAGACGGTCGTGCGCCTCCTGGGTCAGCCAGGTGACCTGCGTGTCGTTGCTCATGTTCTGTCCCTTCGACCATGAAAAAACGAGACCGGCCGAGTGGTCGGTCTCGAGAGGCGAATCAGGACAGTCTAGGGAATCCAGCAGTCGTGGATCAACCCGGTCACGCCCCGCGTCGTCGTGGTGACCTGCGTGGAGATGCTCCGACTGCGCTGTTCGGACGCCGGCACGGTGATCTCCTTCCAGCCCACGATCGAGTAGCTCTTGTCGAGCACCTGGACGGCGCACTTCGCCTCGACGCCCGGATCGACGGACACCTGCGAGTGGACGACGGTGCTGTGCTCGGACAGGACCTCGTACCCGATGACGTCCTGGTCGAGGCCACGATCGGACTGGTCGAGCCCCGCCCAGATCACCCACGCCCCGAAGACCACGACGACCGCGATGGCCGCGACGATCGCGAAGAGGCGGCTGCGGCGCTTGCGGGCCGGGGTGCGGCCGTAGCGCTCGTCGAGCGTGGCGGTCTGGTGCTGTTCGGACAGTTCGGGGCTCCCGGGGTGGATATCCTGATCCCAGGGTAGTTCACGCGATGCTGTGCGCTGCCCGCGTCCGACGCCGCTCACCCGCAGTGAGGAACCCCACGTGCCCTACCGCCTGCTGGCAGTCCACGCCCACCCCGACGACGAGTCGAGCAAGGGTGCCGCGACCGCCGCGAAGTACGTGGCCGACGGGCACCAGGTGCTCGTCGTGTCCTGCACCGGCGGCGAGGCCGGCGACATCCTGAACGACCAGCTCGGCGAGCCGGCGACGAGCCGTGCGCACCGCGACATGGCCGGGTACCGCCGCACCGAGATGGCCGCGGCGCAGCAGGCACTCGGCATCGACCACCTGTGGCTCGGGTACCACGACTCGGGGTTGCCCGACGCCGAGAAGGGCGAGACGGTGCGGCCGGGCACGTTCTCGACGGTCCCGCTCGAGTACAGCACCGAGGCGCTGGTCCGCGTGATCCGCCGGTTCCGCCCCCACGTGCTCGTCACCTACGACGAGAACGGCGGCTACCCGCACCCCGACCACATCCGCACGCACGAGGTGTCGATGGCCGCGTGGTCCGCCGCCGCAGACCCGTCGGCGTACCCGACCGCCGGTGCACCCTGGTCGATCGCGAAGCTCTACTACGAGCGCACGATGAACCCGCGCCGCTTCAGCACGATCTTCGAAGCCCTGCAGGAGCGCGACCCGGACAGCCCCGCAGTCGAGCAGCTGCGCGAGTGGGTCGAGCGGTTCGCCGACCGGCCCGACCTCGCCACCACCCACGTGGACGTGCACGAGTACTTCGACCAGCGTGACGCCGCACTCCGCGCGCACGCCAGCCAGGTCGCACCGGACAGCGCCTTCTTCTACTGGCCGAACGACCTCCTCGCGACGGTGTGGCCGACCGAGGACTACCAGCTCGTGGAGGCACGCGTGCCGACCGAGCTCCCGGAGACCGACCTGTTCGCCGGGATCCCAGCCGACAAGGAACCGACCTCGTGAGCACCATCGCGGCGGCACTCGCCGCCACCCCCAGTCCCAGCCCCTCGGTCGTCCCCGACGTCGACGTCACCCCGGGTGTCGTCGGGTTCATCGCGATCGCGCTCGTCGCCGTCGTGACGATCCTGCTCGTCGTCGACATGACCCGGCGCATCCGCCGGACCCGCTACCGCGCCGAGGTGCGGGAGCGGCTCGAGGCCGAGGCGAACGGCACCGCGGGTGACGGCACCGCGACGGACGAGCCGGAGCGGCGTGTGGCCGAAGACGGCCGGGCCGACGTCGGCGACGACACCGAGCGCGGCTGACGCGACCGGGTAGGGACTGGAGGCCCGTGGCGGCATCGCCACGGGCCTCCAGTCGGCCTTGTGCGCGCGCCGACCGGAATCGGGCGCGGGCGCACCAGGAACGTGCGACGGTCAGCGCACCGGGTCCAGCGCGACGATGAGCACGCCGACCCACTGCGCACCGAACGCCACGACGGTCAGGGCGTGGAACACCTCGTGGAACCCGAACTGCGTCGGCACCGGGTTCGGCCGCTTGAAGCCGTAGACCAGCGCGCCGATGATGTACGCGACGCCGCCGGACAGGATGAGCACGGTCATCGGGACGCTCGCCGCGAAGAACTGCGGTAGCAGCGCCAGGGCAGCACACCCGAGCACCAGGTAGATCGGCACGTACAGCCAGCGGGGCGCGTTGATCCAGAGCACCCGGAACGCGATGCCGAGCGCTGCGCCCGACCACATCACCCACAGCACGACGACCATCAGCGTGTGCGGCAGGGCGCAGATCGCGATCGGTGTGTAGGTGCCGGCGATGAGCAGCAGGATGTTCGTGTGGTCGATGCGCTTCAGCACGGCCTTCACCTTCGGTCCCCACGGGAACCGGTGGTAGGTCGCCGAGACGCCGAACATCGCCAGCGACGTCGCCATGAACACCGCACTGCCGACCTTCGCCGCGGTGCTGTCGGCGAGGGTGATCAGGACGACCCCCATCGCGATCGCGAACGGGAACGCGCCGAGGTGGATCCAGCCGCGCCAGGCGGGACGGGGCTCCGACGTGGGGGCCGTCGCCTCTTCCGTGAACGGGACGTGGGGGAGGGTGCCGGTCTCGTGCTCGTCCTGCATGGACCCGACCATAGGGCCTGATCCCGAACGACCGCCACGTGTCCGCAGAGCGGGCACCCCCAGGGCTCTCGTCCAGGTGGTGCACTACGCTCGGTGCGTGACCGGGACGGCGGGATGGACAGGGCGGGGGATCCTCTACCGCGCCTACCAGCGCCGGATCCGCCGCCAGCTCGAAGGGGCCGCGAAGCCCAAGCACGTCGCCATGATCGTGGACGGCAACCGCCGCTGGGCGAAGCAGCTCGGGCTCGAGTCCGCCGCACACGGCCACCGCGCCGGCGCCGCGAAGATCCCGGAGTTCCTGACCTGGTGCGACGACCTCGGCATCGAGGTCGTGACGCTCTACCTGCTGTCCGCCGACAACCTGACGGGTCGTGGCGGCGAAGAGCTCGAGGAACTCGTCGGGATCATCGCCGACCTCGCCGGGGTGCTGGCCGACAACCGTGACTGGCGCGTGCAGCACGTCGGCTCGAACGAGGGGCTGCCGGACAACCTGGTGACCGCGCTCGAACGGGCCGAGCAGCGCACCGCCGGACGCACGGGGCTGCACGTCAACCTGGCCGTCGGGTACGGGGGCCGTCGCGAGATCGCGGACGCCATGCGCAGCATCGTGCAGTCGCACGGCGCGGGTGGCGGCACCATCGACACCCTGGCAGAGGTGCTGACGCCGGAGCTCATCGGCGACCACCTGTACACGCAGGGCCAGCCGGACCCCGACCTGGTGATCCGGACCTCGGGCGAGCAGCGGCTGTCCGACTTCATGCTGTGGCAGAGCGCGCACAGCGAGTTCTACTTCGTCGAGGCGTTCTACCCGGACCTGCGCGAGGTCGACTTCCTCCGTGCGGTCCGCGACTTCGGGCTCCGCTCGCGTCGCTTCGGCGGCTGAGCGTCGCTTCGTCCGTTGAGCGTCGCTTCGGCGGCCGAGCGCGGCTGAGTGCGGTCGGGCGCGGCTGGTCGCCCAGCCACCAGCCACCTGCCGCACCGGGTTCGTCGGCGGAGCCACGTCCCAGTAGGCTCTCAGGGTTGAACCCTGTGAAAGGTGCACCACCTGTGAACATCGACGAGTACGCCGCCGGCTTCTCCGAAGACCCCGGTTACCTCGACCACGCTGCGTTCGGCCCCGTGCAGACCGCCGTGCTCGAGGAGCAGCGCGTGCTCGGCACGATCCAGGCCCACATGCGATTCGGCGCGATGGAGACCCTCGACGAGCAGGACGCCCGCGTCCGCGCCGTCGCCGCGCGGCTGGTCGGCCGCCGCGAGGACCAGGTCGTCTCGCAGGCCGCCACGACCCCCGGCCTGCTGCACACCGCCTTCGGCCTGACCGGGGGTGTGCTCGTGTCCGCCGACGAGTACCCGTCGCTGCCGCTCGCACTGGCCAGCGCCGCGTCGGCCACCGGCGGCCGCGTGCAGCCCGTCGTCATCGAGTCGGGTGCCGGCTGGGTGACGCCGGAGCTGATCCGTGAGCGCCTGACCGACGAGGTGACCGCCGTCGCGGTGTCGCTGGTCGACTGGCGCACCGGCTACCTGACCGACCTCGCCGCCATTCGCGAGGTCATCGGCGACCGCCTGCTCATCGTCGACGCCATCCAGGGTTTCGGTGTCGTCGACGCCCCGTACGAGGTCGCCGACGTGGTCGCCACCGGCGGGCAGAAGTGGCTGCACGCCGGGTGGGGCACCGGGTTCGTGGCCTTCAGTGACCGCGCCCTGAACCGGATCCGTCCGGCGCTGTCCGGTCCGCACGGCACGTCCGGCTGGCCGACCGAGGTCCCCGCCGTCCGTCCGGCAGCCGCCGGCTTCCAGATGTCCCGCATCGACCCGGTCGCGCAGGCCCGTCTCGCGGTGTCGCTCGAGCGCCTCACCGCCGTCGGTGTCGCCGCCGTGCAGGAGCGAGTCGCCGACCGCGTCGAGCGTGTCTTCGCGATCGCCGACGAGTTCGGGCTCGAGGTCGAGTCCAGCCGCGACCCGGCAGAGCGCGCCGGCATCGTGGTGCTCCGGCCGACGCAGGGGCGAGTGACCGCCCTGTCCGCGGCGATGCACAACCACGGCGTCACCGCGACCACGCGGCTCGGGGTCGCGCGCGTGTCGGTGTTCCCGTCGACCACCGACGAGACCCTCGACATGTTCCGCGACGCCTGCGTCTCGTACGCCACCATGCAGTAGCAGCGCGGCGCCGCGCTGCGGGTCGGCGGCCCACGCGCGGTCACGACACCCCGCTCACGTCCGCCGGGTGGTCACCACCTGTCGGCTGGCGCCGCAGCGGCCGACAGTTCGTGACCAGTCGACGCGGCGCGCGCGACGAGTCGCGACCAACGGA
>NZ_MJGM01000021.1:51127-77235 GCF_001864905.1 Curtobacterium sp. MCBA15_007 | reverse complement strand
ACTAATCCCAGGGCCATTCGGCCACGCACGCTTCAATCCCCCCCCCCCCCCCCCCCCCCTGACAGGCTCTGAGCGCGCTGCGCGCGGATTGTCAGGGCCTTTCGCCGTTCCGGAAGTGACAGAGCGGCGACGGTCCGCTGTCGAATCGCAGGCGCTCCCTGCCGTGACAGGCCACAACGCTGTAGGTCGGCCGCACTCTCCCGAGGGGAACGAACTCAATCTTCCACTGCACCATGCGCCAGCCAGGCGATGTGGCATCCGGACGGTGACGACCAGAAGATCACCGCCCATCCCTCTCGGGTACGCGCCGCTCGCAGTCACTCGCGGACGTCCTCGGCCTGCGCCGCCTTCGCTCGTGTACGGCTGGGCACGAGCACGAGCAAGCCCGCGCCGGTCGGCCGTCCGGCTGGTATGGCTCGACTCAATTTGAGGACGGGAGTTCTGCCTTCGAGGCGGTCTGCGCCGGGAACGGATTGTCCTTGAACCAGCCCGCCGCTTCCCTGCCAGTCGCTCATTCCGCGAGATGCTTGTTAACGCTGTTGACCGTCCCTGTCAGACCCTTGACGTTCTTCTCGCTATACGAATGCTTTCCCCATACTTGCACGAGCCCCGCCAGCTCCTTGTGCGCAGACGCTATCCATTCGGCGATCGGCAGCTCTCTTTTGGTGATCTCTAGGCGCAACCCCACAGTCGCCGCGTAGATCGCCTGCAGCGCTCGGAGACAATCTGCGTCTCGCTGTTCAATCTCCTCGTGCAGAAGAAGTGGCTCCACGGCCGCACGAAAACTCTCACCTACTTGCAATGCAACCTTCCTCTGCCTAGCGCGTCGATCGCGCCGTGCACTAAGATTCTGGACCAAGAGCGATGCAGCACCTCCCATCAGTGCTCCGACAAGACCCGTAACAAAACTTCCCCACTCGAACATCGGAAGACTCCAGCATTTCTAGATTGCGTCCGTACCCGGCGATTCCGGAAACTACCTCGTGATTTCACGCACCGTGATGTCATCGGGGCCATTGCCACGACCACCGCGGCTCAACTTCAGGAGGTGCTCACCGTCTGGGCGCCGGAACACGAACCACCAAGCGTGATTACCCTTCCCCTGCCGCCGTAACACCAGACGCAAATCACCCAGCACCCAAGCACCTTCGACTTTCGCGCGTTCCCATCCGCTTACAAGATCGCGGATCAATTGGAGCGGAACCTCCGCCGGCTCTAGGCGTAGAACTTTCGGGGCGCCTGGGACGGGAGCGCCGAGCTGTGCGTACTCCGGTGGGAAGTTGTCCGGTTCATCCTCAACAATCGCGTCGCTAGTATCGCTCTCAACCGCTGTTGCGTAGCTCCTCTCGATTACCCTAGAGAGACGACCCTCAGAAGCAGCTGATGTGCGTCGTTGATTAAAGTAGATCGCGCCGGCGACGAAAACTGCGAGGATGGTAACGCCAACCCCGGCGACGCCGATCCACTCGACAAAGCCATCGGCGTAGAGGAAGGCGAGCACCACGAAAAGGACGACGACGAGGACGCCGACGATCAGCAACCACCATTCGCCGCGAGATATTGGCTCTTCAGTCCCCTGAGTGTCTGTCACAAAAGGACCATAGCGCCTTCGTGCGTGAGGCTGCGCGAGCACCGCTTGCGATCGCGGCGCGGTGGAGGGGCCGGACTAAGGTGCCGGCCCGGGTATCGGCGCTTCGTGTGCTCACGGAGACCCGGAAGGGGCCCTTCAAGGTTGACACGGTCGCCGCTTCGCCCCCGGACGCAGTCTTCGTGAGGCGCGGCAAATCCGACAGGTGCCCCCCCCCCCCCTCGCAGCACGGGGCTCGGTGAGGGTGAATGCGGTTCTTCACCTAGATAGGCGCTATCAAGCCACCCGACTCGACTACTCGTTGCCCAAGGTGAGTGATCTCGACGCCCTCAGTGTCAACATGCACCATGTGCCGCTCATGGAACCCGGGCAGGGTCCGGCTGAGATTTTTCCGCATTTTCAAGGGCAGCCAGCCTGAAAGCTCTGATCGAGACACTCTGCGGCCGACCCAATAAAGTAGGACGAGGCAATGCTCGCTGGCAGGGACGGTTTTGAGTAATCGCGGGAATCCACCGAACTCCTGAATCATCGGAACCTCTCGTGTCACGATGGCTTCGATGAGTTCTTGCGCATCGGCGGCGGGCATACTGTGAAATTCTCTCACCAGTTCAGCCAGCACCCAGCTCATCGTCGAGACGATGAGAGTCGCATCTTGAAGATTCGGATCGATAGTGTCTCGAAGATGGGCGGTGTTACGCCTATTTCGAATATCGTAGATAAGCCGCAGGGTACGTGGGATGTGGAACCACATCGTATCCGAAGACGATGTCGCGTTCTCGGCGGCTCGGATCGTCGCTTCCATTGCGAAGGTGTTTGATCCGAGGGGTGTGATGTTGCCCGTGGTCGCCAATTCGACGATGCGTCCGACTCCCTCTGAGAACCTCCCGCCGTCGATGGCCTATGGGCGATAGTCGCCGAGGTGAAAGCGACGTTTCGCGTCCTCGAAAGAGTCTAGAACCTCCGTCACGAGTGAGGCTGGCACGCCTCCGGCCAATAAGCCAGTCTCGACGCGAGCTCGTGCGCTCGTCACGCGGATTCACTTGCGGAGTCAGTAGTCATGCTCGAGACCCAAGTCTTGAACAGCTCCCGCGCGCCACCCTTCATCTTAAGGACACGCTTGCTTGCCGGGCCGGACGTAGTCAGGCCTTCGATGGACCCCATGTAGGTCCCGAAGTTTTTCTTGTCGAGACATTTGAGGCGTTCGCATTCCACTCGCACGATGGTTGTGTCAAGCGCCGTCCTATCGAAGACAAAGTCGTAGGCAACGGCCAGCGCGAAAGCTACCGCCTTCATTTGTGCGGGCTTGCTGGCGGCTAGCTTGTGCGCCTTCACATTGAGATGCAATTGGCCCTCCGAGAGGTAGAACAGAGCCTCTAGCTCTTCGCGGCCGACCTCCGACTCCTCAGCGAACTTGCTCCACAGATCATCCTCGCTCATGGAAGTGGGTGCGTCAGGGCTGGGGTCAGAGGCTTTCCCGCCCACTGGGGACAGAGCCTGCGCCACAGGTGCCGACTGCTCGGGCGTAGGAACGCTCGGCGTGGCGGGGGCAACTGCTCCTCAGGTGATTTCGACGGCCAGCAAGAAAGCTGTCTGCTGAAGTTCCTGCGGGACTCCAGACTGCTCTACGGCCTTCCACGCAGTCGTCAAAATCTGCTCAGCGTCCAACGTGGGCTCCGTTCCCTGACTCACGGTCGGATTCTCGCCCGCGAGCCGCTGCAAGGCGCGGCGACGCGCCGGGCTCTGCGGTTGAAGCCGTTGGCACTTCTACGCGGAGCGTGCCATGCCGACATGTCAGCGTGGCGGGACCGGGGCGAGCGCTGAGGCTGCTTGACTTGCGCTCAGGAGGACAGGCATGACGGATCACTGGCGACCTCTCGGCGCAATGGATGACGACGAGAACCTGGACGGCCCTCACGAAGGGGTACCGACGTGGCTAGAGCATTCGCTGTGGGACTGGATCGATGGATTCTTCAGCGTTACGGAGTGGTCCGGTACCTACCAGTTCGACAACTTCAATGCCGAACTCGCTCGACGAGTCGAGCGGATGTGCCGAGTGTCGATCCCTTACTCGGGGTCCGAGGGTAGTTTGGGCAGGCTCGCGGTGCACCGGTCCTTCGTTGAAGAGTCGCTTCGTCTTCGCCTTGTTGACTACCTTTTGGCCTTCGAAGCGACGCCGGACGAGCAAAATCAGCTGAACCTCATCCTTTACGAGGCTGGATCTGTCTGGACCACCGGCGCGCGATCTGGTTCGCAGGGACTTCTGCGCCGGGTCGACGAAAGCTTGGCGGACGCTGTCTCCGAGGCGGTCCGGCAGGGGCACGCTGGACAGAGACTTGCAAAAGCGTGGAACTCGGCGTTCGGACTGCACCCGAACCCCTCGATGGCGTACTCGCTGGCGATCAAGGCGATCGAGGATGCTGCTAAGCCGGTTGTCACTCCAAACGACGCCGGTGCGACGCTTGGTCGTATCAACGGTCAGATCAGTGCCGATCCGCGCTGGACTCTGCCTTTTCAGCGAGCAGACTCGAGGTACACAAGCAACGACGCCCTCGCTGCGATCCTACGAACAATATGGGCCGGTCAAGTTGACCGCCACGGAGGCGACGTGGAACCTGGTGAGCAGGAGCCGGTGGCCGTGACGCCCGGAGCCGCAGAGGCGACAGTTGTACTCGCCGTAGCAATCGTTCATCTGTTCACTACCGGCGCGGTGGCTAAAGCCGGTTAGAGGTTGTCCCCCTCCAAGCAGTTGCGCGTCCAGCTCATGGTTTGCATTTCAACTCGGGACGCATAGGGCTTGCACCGAGTGGCGAGGAAAGGCCACCGTGTCGGTCGCGTCCCCGGTGCCGACTCGGCGAGCAACGCTCCCTGCCGCGCCACGTTGTGGAGCAGCTGCGCGTTCCCCACCGGGTAGAGCTGGTCGATGCCACCGGCCAGGACGGCGACCGTGGGCGTCCCGGCGGCGACGGCGACACGGTGCGCCACCGCGTCGATGCCGTAGGCACCCCCGCTCACGATGAGGAATCCCGCGTCCGCCGCGGTCGAGGTGATCTCCGCCGCGGCCTCGGCACCGGCCACCGTGTTCGCCCGGGACCCCACGACGCCCAGCGCCGGCATCCCGTCGCCGAGGCGTGCACCCGTGCTGCGCGTCCAGAGGACCACCGGGGTGTGCGGCCCGAGGTCGTCCATCGCGGGCGGCCACCCGTCGCTAGGGCGTACCGCTTCCCATGCCGACGGACGTAGCAAACTGGTGCCCGAACGCGGTCGCTCCAAGCACTCCTTTGTTCACGTCGAGAGCTACGGTCGTGATCCCTCTCGCAGCCAGCCGGGACCACTCGGCGCCTTCACGCAAAGACTTCACCGCCGACTGAGCAAGTGCCTTCTCGGGTCGGTCATCGACCCACGCGTACGAATCTGGCGCGCTCAGGTGCCGGTCGTAGCTCACGTCGACCAGCCCGAGCCGCGACCAGTTGTCGACGAACGTGTCGAGCTGTGCGTGCAGTGAGATCGCTCCATCATCGTCACGGAGGTCGATCACGTGACGCAGGAGCGTTTGATGCCCCTGCATGTTGTCGAACTCGGCGCGGAACTCGACCATGCCAGTCATCCAACCGGCCCGAACTGCGAGCAGCGGCGGCAACAACCGAGCTTCCTCTGAGGTCAGCTGCCGAATGACTTCGACGAAGGATGGGTGGGCGGAATCTGCGATGCGATCGTCGGAAGCCCGAGCAAGCAACTCTAAGTAGAGCTGCTTGAGCTCTGGTTCGTCCAACGAGTAGCCAAGCCCCTCCACGACCGGTCCGGCGATGATCGCTTTCGGCGTCTGCAGATTTTCCTCGGGGATGTCCTCGATCACCGCACCGAAGTCCTTCGCAAACTCCGTCTGGAAGTACTCCTGCTGGACGCCGAGAATTTTGGAGATGGGTTTCATGATGGCGAGACCCCACTGCTCCTTCACGGCGAGCTTGCGGCCCCGAATCTCCGCCGCCTTCTTGAAGCCAGGAGTTTCCTTGGCCGCTTCGACGATCGCCATCTGCTCGGCTTTCCTCACATCACGCCCAACCTTGGCGGTCTCGCTCCCAGCTTTCACCATCTCCCCCGCTGCCTTCGCTGCCATCCCTGCCGCCACACCCTCGAGACCTGTCATGAGGGCGAGACTAACGCGAGAGTAGTTCTGGGTGCCACTAAAGCCGTGCGATCCTCATGCAGCTGCTGCCGTGCAGAAGACACATACGAGATCCCCGCAACGCTCCACTCAGGAGAGCGACGAGTCGCGCGCGAACGGATTGCGGCGAGGCCGCATCGACGCCACGGGCGACGATGTCAGCCGGTGCGACAGGCGTTGAGATGGGAGCCGACGAAGGCATTGGGCACACTCCTACGAGTTGTGCCCCTGTCTGGCTCGGGTGCGGCGATGGCTTCGCGTCTCTCCTGATTCAGTACCGGCTACCTGCGAGTGCAGGCCCCTGAGTTTCAAGCTCAGGCGGGTGTCCAGCCTGACCAGTGCGCCGAATGACGAAGGTTGTCGCCATCATCAGCGCATGGGTGAACGCCGCCGTGATCGCTACTTGCCACCTGAGCTAGCCAACCCGCTCTCCCTCGACGACGATGCGCGCGGCACCGACGCGGCGGGCGCTGGCCGCGGAACTCGCCGTCCGCCGTCGTGAGGTCAACCTCGCCGTCGACCGTCGCGATCTTCACGCCGAGCTCGATGAGCGTGACGAGGTCGCGAAGCAAGCGCAGGAGGCGGTCCTGATCGACCGCAACGACGACGTTGACGTTGCCGGCCGTATCGGGTGAGCTTCGCCGCCGTGATCGCCTCGAACGGGTGGACGGTGGCGGCACCGGAACTGGTCTTCACCTCGATGAAGGCGAGAGGACCGCCGGGCGATCGTCGACCGGGCGAGCCCCCGGTGGTCGGCGTCCCACAGCCAGTCGCGCAGGAGCTCGAGCTCGACGTCGGCGACGCGGTCGACCCCTCGGGTGTCCGCGAACGCCACGAGCTGCTCGAGGTCGTTGGCGTACGCGCGGAGGGTCTGCTCGCTGAGGCCCCGCGCGTGCCGCGCGTGTCCGAGGAAGGCGTGCACCGCCGCCTCGAGTCGATCGTCCGTCCGCGAAGCCACGACGTCAGCGTACGGCTGCAGACCGTCATGCCCGCCCCCACCCGCCGCCGCTCGGGACGACGAGCCCCTGCAGCTGCGCCAGCGCGAGCGCGTCGGCGACGTCCGCAGTCGACATCCCGGCTCGGCGGGCGATCTCGGCTTCGGGCAGCGCACGACGGCCGAGCGCGTCGAGGACCCGGACCACCTCGGGGTCCTGCCTGCCGGACAGCAACGGCTCGTCCGGCACCGCTCCCCCACAGGTCCCGGACACCGCACGGATCGCCGCGACCGGATCGCCGGGGTGCACGACGATCTCCGCCCGCCCCTGCGCGATGAGCCGGTGGCATCCGACCGACGCTGAGGACGCGAAGGCTCCGGGCACGGCGAACACCGGCCGCCCGAGCTGCGCGGCGTGGTGAGCGGTGTTGAGCGCCCCGGAGCGAGCACCGGCCTCGACCACCACCGTGACGTCGGCCAGCGCGGCGATCAGCCGGTTCCGAGCGAGGAAACGCCACCGCGTCGGTCGCGTCCCCGGTGCCGACTCGGCGAGCAGGGCGCCCTGCCGTGCCACGTTGTGGAGCAGCTGCGCGTTGCCCACCGGGTAGAGCTGGTCGATGCCACCGGCCAGGACCGCGATCGTGGGTGTTCCGGCAGCGACGGCCACGCGGTGCGCCACGGCGTCGATGCCGTAGGCGCCACCGCTGACGACGCGGAATCCGGCGTCCACCGCCGTCGAGGTGATCTCCGCGGTCGCCTCGGCACCGGCCACCGTGTTCGCCCGGGACCCCACGACCCCGAGCACCGGCGTCCCGTCGCCGAGGCGGACGCCGGGGCTGCGCGTCCACAGGACCACCGGGGCGTGCGGCCCGAGGTCGTCCAGCGACGAGGGCCACCCGTCGCTCTCCGGGACGAGCAGACCGGCGCCGACCGCACCGGCGGCCGCGAGGACGTCGCCCACCTCGACGCTGGCCAGCCGGGGCCGCCAGCGCTCCACCGCGGTCCGCAGCACCCCGAGCAGCACCGCGGGGTCCTCGGCTCCGGGGACCTCGGCCTCGACGCAGTCCCCCAGCAGCGCGTCGTGGTCGCCGTCCGCGGCGAGCAACACCCCACCGAGTGCGCGCTCCGGCCCGAGCCCGGCGAGGAGCTCGCCGGCGACGGAGTCCCCGGGTTCGACGATGGCCGACCACGCGACCCGTGCCGCGGCCTGCACCGGGTCGACCGCGGCGCCGCTGCGTCCCAGCAGGCGCGCCACGGTGTCGAGGAGCTCCGTGCCCGCCGGCATCACAGCGCGCTCCGCAGGGCCAGGGCACCCCGGATGTGCTCACCCGTGGGCCGGTCGACGGCATCGAGGTCGGCGAGCGTCCACGCCAGTCGCATCACGCGGTCCCAGCCGCGCATCGTCAGGGTGCCGAGGTCGAGTGCACGGTCGAGGTCCGCGGTCGACCCGGGTTCGATGCGCCCGTCGGCGCGGAGCCAGGTCCCGGTGACCTCGGCGTTGCGGGACCATCCCGTCCCGTGCAGCCGCTCCGCCATGCGGGCCCGCGCTGCCGCGACCGCTGCACGTGCGACCGCCGTGGTCGGCGTGCTGCCGTCCGCGGCGCGCATCCGCCCCGTCGTCACCCGGGGCACGAGCACGCGGATGTCCATGCGGTCGAGCAACGGCCCGGACATCCGCCCGAGGTACCGGCGAACGGTGCTCGGCGAGCACTCACAGGGTTGCCCGTGGGCACCACCGGCGTTCCCGCACGGGCAGGGGTTCGCCGCGAGGACGACCTGGCAGCGTGCGGGGAACTCGGCGGCGCCCGCCGCCCGGTGGACGGTGATCCGACCGGACTCGAGCGGTTGCCGGAGCGCGTCGAGCACGGCCCGGGGGAACTCCGGCGCCTCGTCGAGGAACAGGATGCCCCCGGTGGCGCGCGACACGGCCCCCGGACGCAGCACCCCCGACCCCCCGCCGATGAGCGAGACCGCCGAGGCGGAGTGGTGCGGGGCTTCCCACGGTGGCTTCGTGCTCCAGGACGCGGGGCCGAGTCCGGCGACGGACCGGACCGCGGCGACCTCGAGCGCGGTCTCGTCGTCCAGGTCCGGCAGCAGCCCGGGCAGCCGCTCGGCGAGCATCGTCTTGCCGGCACCCGGCGGCCCGAGCAGCAGCGCGTGGTGTCCCCCGGCCGCCGCCGCGATCACGGCTCGGACCCCGACCGGGTTCCCCACGACGTCGGACAGCTCGGCCACGGGACGCGGCACCGACGGGATCGGGACCGGCAGCACCGGGTCGACCTCGACCTCCGGCAGGAACGCCCCGGCGTCGATGGCCGCCGCCCGCAGCGAGTCCACACCCCGGACCCGCACACCGCTGACGACACGGGCCTCGGTCAGGTTGCCGACGGGCAGCACCACGCGGTCGACACCGGCGTCGCGCGCGGCGATGAGCATCGGGATCACCCCGGGGACCGGACGCACCCGACCGTCGAGGCCGAGCTCGCCGATGTACACGACACGCTCCGAGACCTCCGGCGCGAGTCCCGCGCCGGCGAGCACCGCCATCGCGATGGCCAGGTCGAACCCGGAACCGCGCTTCGGGATCGCAGCGGGGGTCAGGTTCACGGTGATCCGACGGGCGGGCAAGGGGCACCCCGCGTTCGCGGCCGCGGATCGCACGCGTTCCCGTGCCTCGCCCAACGAGGTGTCGGGCAGCCCGATGATGCTGAACGCCGGGAGCTGACTGGTGAGGTGGGCTTCGACTTCGATGCAGCGGCCGGTGACCCCCAGCAGCGCGACCGCGGCCGCGCGGCCGATGCCGGTCACAGCACGCCTGCCAGGTGTTCGACGACGATGCGGGGTCCGTCGACGTGGACCGCGACGACGTCCACGCGGACCGCACGTGCCGAGACCTCGGGATGCGCGTCGAACCACTCGGGGACGAGCCGACGCATCCGGGTGAGCTTCGCTGCGGTGATCGCCTCGAACGGGTGCCCGGTCGCCGCACCGGACCGGGTCTTCACCTCGATGAACGCGAGCGTGCAGGAATCCCACGCGACGATGTCGATCTCCCCACGCGCACATCGCCAGTTCCGTTCGAGGACACGGAATCCCCGAGCTTCGAGCCAGACCACCGCGCGTTCTTCACCGAATCGCCCGAGTCGGCCGTTCCGGAGCGACCGCCCCGGTGGGCGTTGCACCTGTTGTTCCATGTCGTTGCCTCCACGACAACGATCTCGGGAACGAACAGCCGCATCAGTGACGATGCAGAATCTGTGGAATCAGTGCGAGCAGATTGCCACTGTGGAGGAAAGAAGAAGGACCCGGGCGATCGAGATCACCCGGGTCCTGCTGCGGCGAGCGTCAGTGCGCTGCTGCGTACGCTTCCTGCACCTGCGTCGAGATACGACCACGGGACGAGACTTCGTACCCGTTCTCCTTGGCCCACTCGCGGATCTTGCCGAGCTCTTCCGAGTTGCCGCGCTTGGGTGCGGACTTCGGGGCGGAACCGCCACCGGTCCGACGACCGGAGACCTTGCGCGCCGCGGCGACGTAATCGGAGATCGCCTCGCGGAACTTGTCGACGTTGTCGTTCGACAGGTCGATCTCGTACGACGAGCCGTCGAACGCGAATTCGACCGTCCGGCCTTCACCGGTGGTGATGGGGGAATCGTCGAGGTCGTCGACGAGCTGGACGGTGACCTTCTGTGCCATGGGGTGCTCCTGTTCGTGGGGCGGTTAAATCGCCATCAGAATAGCGCGAACAATTCCATGGCGCTTCGGATCACCGGCGATTCACCGAGAAAGCAGCAGAATGAAAAGCGACGATCACTCGTCGAGTGCGAGTTCCTTCGGCAGTTCGAGTTCCCGCGTCGTGAGCTCCTCGACATTCACGTCCTTGAACGTGAGCACGCGGACACCCTTGACGAACCGGTCGGAACGGTAGACGTCCCAGACCCAGACGTCGTTCATGGTCAGTTCGAAGTAGAAGTCGTGCTCCGTGTCACGGCGCACGAGTTCGACCTCGTTCGCCAAGTAGAAACGGCGCTCCGTCTCGACCACGTAACGGAACTGCGAGACCACGTCTCGGTACTCGCGGTACAGGGCCAGCTCGACCTCGCGGTCGTAGTCGTCGAATTCGTCCTCATCCATTGCGCCCACAGTCTACGGCGACGGACGCCCGAGCGGAGGACCGGTCAGGGCCGCGGGGGCGTCGAGTTCGTCGAACCCGTCCAGCGCGACGCTCGAGGCCTGGTGCAGCCACGACTTCCGGTGCAGGGTGTGCGCCCCGACCGTCCGGATCGCGTCGTAGTGCGCCGTCGACCCGTACCCCTTGTTCGACACCCAGCCGTAGTGCGGAGCGTCGTCGTGCGCCGTGATCATGACGGCGTCACGCGCGACCTTGGCCACCACGGACGCCGCGGCCACCGAGGCGCAGTCGCGGTCGGCCTTGACCCGCACGACGACCTCGAGCGGTTCCGTCGCCGGCCGGAGGGATGCGGGGATGGCCCTGCTCAACCAGTCGAACGAGCCGTCGAGCACGACCACTGCGCCGTCGAGGGACACCCCGTCTGCGACCAGGGAACCGAGCGCCTGCGCCCCGGCAGCACCGAGGGCGGGGACGATGCCCTGCTGGTCGACGAACTCCGCCGAGGCCATGCCGACCGCTGTCCGCGCCCAACGCTGCACGACGGGCACCAGGTCGGTCCGGCGCGCTTCGGAGAGCAGCTTCGAGTCGGCGAGCCCCTGGGGCACACGTCCGATGTCGAGCGTCACCGCGGCCACTCCGACCCCGACCGGACCGGCGATGGCGCCACGGCCGACCTCGTCCATGCCGATCACGGTCACGCGGCCCTCGGCCAGCAGCCGTTTCTCGACCCGGAGCGACGGACGGACGGCGGTCACTCGTCGCGCTCCTCCACGCCGGCGAACACCTCGGGGTGGTCGTCGAGCCAGGTCCACCGGCTCGCCGGCCAGGAGATGACGAACGCGCGGCCGGTGACGTCGGACATCGGGACGAAGCCCTTCGACGGGGTGTCGCCGTTGTACCGGGAGTCCTTCGAGTCGTTCCGGTTGTCGCCCATCACCCAGATGGTGCCCTTCGGCACGGTCACCGAGAAGTCGGTCGCCGAGGCCGGGGCACCGGCGGGCAGCTTCAGGTACGGCTCCTTGATGGGGACGCCGTTGACGGACATCTGCCCGAGGTCGTTGCAGCACGACACCTTGTCACCCGGCAGTCCGATGACGCGCTTGATGAGGTGGTCGTCGCTGTCCCCCGTGCCGAGCCCGACCTGCGTCAGGGCCCAGTCGATGGCCTTGGCGGGCTGCGTGTCCGGCGTGACGTTCGGCACGTCGGAACCGGTGAGCCATCCGCCCGGGTCCTTGAAGACGACGACGTCCCCCCGCTTCAGCGCCACGGTTCCGGGAACGAGCTCGTTGACGATCACGCGGTCGTTGATCTGCAGCGTGTTCTCCATCGACGCCGACGGGATGTAGAACGACCGGATCAGGAACGTCTTCACCAGGAACGACACGAGGAGTGCCGCGATGAAGATGATGACGAGGTCGCGGAGGAATGTGAGGACACCGTTCCGTTGCTTCTCGGCACGTGGCCTGCGCCCCGAATCGTCTGTCGTGTCCGTCATTTCCGCTCTCGTTCGAACCGCTCGCTCTGCCGCAATGGGAAGAGCCCCCCGTCGATGCACAACCGTACATGGACGAGGGGCTCGCAGCGTCGTCCGGCTCGCGGACGTTCACTGTGAAGGCGATCAGGCGTCGCGCTTCTCCTTGATCTTGCGGCGAGCCGCCTTGCCGCGGAGCTCGCGCAGGTAGTAGAGCTTCGCACGACGGACGTCACCCTTGGTGACGATCTCGATGTGGTCGATGATCGGCGAGTGCACCGGGAACCAGCGCTCGACGCCGACCTGGAAGCTCACCTTGCGGACCTTGAAGGTCTCGCCGATGCCGTGGCCCTGACGGCCGATGACGACACCCTGGAAGACCTGGATACGCGAGCGCGTGCCTTCGATGATGTTGACGTGCACCTTGATGGTGTCGCCGGGACGGAAGTCCGGGACGTCGGTCCGCAGCGATGCTGCGTCGACGTTGTCGAGGAGCTGGCTCATGGTGGGTTTCACTCTCTGCGGACGCACACGGGTCGCCGCGGATAGAAGGTTCGGAAAGTGGTGGTGCGTGCCCGGTGTCGGCGACTCCCCCGTGGCAGAGTCCAGCCAGGGCACAGCGTTCAATACTGCCACAGAGAGCGCGCGAGGCAAAACGACGAGGATGGACCCATGATCGAACTCCGCACCCCCGCCGAGCTGGACGGCCTGCGTGTCGCCGGCCGGTTCGTCGCCGACGTGCTCGACGAACTGCTCGAGACGGTCGACGTCGGCGTGAACCTGCTCGACCTCGACCGCGTCGCGGCCCGGATGATCGCCGAGCGCGGGGCCGAGAGCTGCTACGTCGACTACCACCCGTCGTTCGGGATGTCGCCGTTCGGCAAGAACCTCTGCACGTCGGTCAACGACGCCGCCCTGCACGGCCTGCCGCACGACTACGCGCTGCAGGACGGCGACCTGGTGAGCCTGGACTTCGCCGCGAGCGTCGACGGTTGGGTCGCGGACTCCGCCGTCAGCGTCCAGGTCGGGACGCCGCGTGCCGAGGACCAGGCCCTGATCGCCACCGTCGAGCGGGCGCTGGCGGCCGGCATCGCCCAGGCCGCCCCCGGCAACAAGCTCGGCGACGTCTCGCACGCCATCGGACACGTCGCGCACCAGGCCGGTCACGACGTCAACCTGCAGTTCGGCGGGCACGGCGTCGGCCGCACGATGCACGGGGACCCGCACGTGCCGAACGACGGCCGTCCGGGCCGCGGGCTCAAGCTCCGGCCGGGGCTGGTCGTCGCCATCGAACCGTGGCTCATGCAGACGACCGACGAGCTCTCCCAGGACGACGACGGCTGGACCCTGCGCAGCGTCGACGGCTCGCGCGCTGCGCACGTCGAGCACACCGTGGCGGTCACCGAGGCCGGACCCGAGGTCCTGACCCTGCGTCGCGCCCAGCGCGACCAGTAGCGGGCCTGGAAGCGCGGCACCAGCTGGCACCGCGCCTCCAGTCCGTCATGCGTCGCCCCCACCCCACCGAGGCGACAGATCTCGCAGGCCACGGACCGTCAGAACAGCGAAAGCGACAGATGTCCGCGGATGTTCCGCGGACGTCTGTCGCTTTCCCAGGACGGGTCGCGCTACGCGTCGGGCAGCAGGTCCGGACGGACGCGCCGCGTCCGCTCCAGCTGCTGCTCGTGCCGCCAGGCACCGACGCGGGCGTGGTGCCCGCTGAGCAGGACGTCGGGGACGTCCAGGCCGCGCCACGACGCGGGCTTGGTGTACGAGGGGTACTCGAGCAGACCGTCCTCGTGGGACTCCTCGACCAGTGACTCGGGGTTGCCGACCACGCCGGGGACCAGTCGACCGACGGCCTCGATGATCGCCATCGCGGCGACCTCGCCACCGTTCAGCACGTAGTCACCGAGGGAGAGCTCGACGACGGTGGCGCGCGATGACGCCCACTCGAAGACGCGGGCGTCGATGCCCTCGTACCGCCCGCAGGCGAACACGAGGTGGTCCGACGTCGACGCGAGCGAGCGCGCGATCGACTGCGTGAAGGGGGTGCCGGCCGGCGTCGGGACCACCAGGGTCGACGAGCCGTCGGGGCGGAAGAGCGCTTCGAGCGCCTGCGCCCACGGTTCCGGCTTCATCACCATGCCAGCGCCACCGCCGTACGGGGTGTCGTCGACGGTGCGGTGCCGGTCGGTGGTCCACGACCGCAGGTCGTGCACGTGCAGGTCGAGCAGGCCGCCGGAGCGCGCCTTGCCGAGCAGGGACACGTCCAGCACGGAGAAGAACTCCGGGAAGATCGTGACGATGTCGATCCGCACGGCAGCTAGTCCGTGACCGTCTCGGGGCGCGAGGTGTCCTCGGGGTCCTCGAACAGGCCCTGCGGCGGCGTGACCGTGACCGTGCCGGCAGCGATGTCGACCGCGGGCACGATCGCGGAGACGAACGGCACGAGGACCTCGCCGCGGGACGGCGTGTCGATCGCGAGCAGGTCCTGCGCGGGCATGTGGTCCACACGGGCGACGGTGCCGACCTCGGCGCCGTCGCGCAGGACCTTCAGCCCGACGAGCTGGTGGTCGTACCAGGCGTCGTCCTCACCGGTCTCGGCGTCGGCGTCCTGCTCGACCCAGAGGATGATGCGCGCCAGGGACTCGGCGCCGGTGCGGTCGTCGATCCCGGCGAAGAACGCGACGGGGTGACCGTTGTACCAGCGGAGTTCGTCCAGCTCGAGGGTCTTGCCCGACCACGGAGAGTCGTCGGGGACCTGGAGCGTGAAGGTGGCGCCCGGGGTGAACCGACGATCCGGGTCGTCGGTGTAGAGCTCGAGCTTGATGCCGCCCTTGAGCCCGTGCGCCTTCGTGATTCGACCCACCCGGAGCTGGGTCGTCTCCCTAGGAATCGGTGTCCACCACGTCGACCCGCACGCGCTTGCCGTCGGCCAGGGCCGTGACGAGGGTGCGGAGCGCCTTGGCGGTGCGCCCGGCGCGTCCGATCACGCGGCCGAGGTCCTCGGGGTGCACACGCACCTCGAGGACCTCGCCGCGTGGGGAGGTGGAGCTGGCGACGCGCACGTCGTCAGGGTGATCGACGATCCCCTTGACGAGGTGCGTCAGCGCGGATTCGAGCAAGGACTACGCCTCGGTCGTCTCGTCGGCGGTCTCGGCGTCGTCGGCCTTGGCGGCGGGAGCCGTCTTCTCCGACTTCGGCTTGAGGACGGCCTTCTTCGAGGAGTCGACCTGGAAGGCCTGCTTCGGCTCGGCGACCTTGACCTTGGACTCGGTGTCCTTCTCGCCCTTGAACTTGGCCCAGTCGCCGGTCAGCTTGAGGAGGGCCGCGACCTGCTCGGTCGGCTGCGCGCCGACGCCGAGCCAGTAGAGCGCACGCTCGGACTCGATCTTGATGACCGAGGGCTCCTCGGTGGGGTGGTACTGACCGATCTCCTCGAGGACACGACCATCGCGCTTGGTGCGCGAGTCGGCGACGACGATGCGGTAGTAGGGCGCACGGATCTTACCGAGACGCTTCAGACGGATCTTGACAGCCACAATTGCTCCTGTTTGCTTTCGTTGTGGTTGAACTGGAACCGCGGGCGTGGGGGCACACACGGCGAAAGCTCGAGAGAGATCGCTCACAGCTGGATAGAGGGTCGAGCTGCGGCGATTCGACCGTTCATTCTTGCAGATTCCCGGCCGTGATGCGAGCCGACTCGCTACGGGGCGAGGCGCCGCACCGCTTCGAGGGCTTCGGACGTCGCCCGGACCGCGTCCACGCTCCGTGCGTCCCGCGCGCCGCCGACGACGGCGTACGGCACGCCGGCGGCCTGGAGGCCCGTGGCGAGTCCGTCGGGAGCGTCACCCTCGGCGTCGCTCGCCCGCTCCTGCCCGGCGCAGACCACGACGGTGTCCGCCGGCACGCCGACCTCGTCCCCGTGCTCGTCGCGGATCCAGAGCACCGCGGGTTCGATGCGCAGGTACTCCTGCACGCCGCCGACCATCCGCACGCCGGCGTCGCGCAGCCGACCGATCGCGACCCACCGCGAGGTGATGCCGATCCCGTGGCCGAACTTGCCCGATCGGCGGAGCACCGTCACGTCCGGCCCCGGTCGGGTGGTGCGCGGTGCCGCGGGGAGCCGCTGCGGGACGTCGCCGACGAGTTCTTCGGACACGTCGAGGTCCCAGCGCGCCGCGAACCCGGCGGCCCGGACGGCCTCGTCGGGCGACTCGGTCAGGAACGCCGCGGTGTCCACCCCGATGCCGCCGCCGCCGATGATCGCGACGGTGCCCTCGGGGACGCCGTCCCGCAGCGCCCGCTCGTAGGACAGCACGTGCGGCAGGTCGCTGCCGGGGACGTCGATGCTCCGCGGGACCACCCCGGCCGCGAGGACGACGGCGTCGCTGTCGACGAGGTCCCGAGCCGTGGCCGGGCGTCCGAGGTGGATGGTCGCGCCCCGCTCCTCGAGCTCCGTGCGGGCGGACCGCACCGTGGCGGCGTAGTCCTCCTTCCCCGGGACGAGTGCGGCGAGGCCGAACTGGCCGCCGAGACGGTCGGACGCCTCCCAGAGGGTGACGTCGTGGCCGCGGCGTGCGGCGTCCACCGCCGCGGCGAGCCCGGCCGGACCGCCGCCGACGACGTCGACGCGCTTCGGGTCGGCCGTCGGGCGTGCGGGGAACGCGACCTCGCGGCCGGCGCGGGGGTTCACCAGGCACGACACCGGTGCGCCGATGATCGACCGGTCGAGGCACGCCTGGTTGCAGCCGATGCAGGTGTTCACGAGGGCGAACCGGCCGGCCAGGGAGCGGTCGACGAGTGCGGGATCGGCCAGGAACGGTCGGGCGAGTGCGACGGCGTCGAGCAGGCCGTCGGCGAGCACCGCCTCGCCGTCCCGCAGGTCCGTCATCCGGTTCGAGGCGATCACGCGGACGTGCGGGTGCGGGGACGCGCGCACCACCCCGGCGATCCGGGACGCGTACGCCAGCCAGGCCCCGTGCGGCACCGCGGCCTGCACCGTCGGGGTGCGGGACTCGTGCCAGCCGATGCCGACCGAGATGCCGTCGAGCCCGAGCGGCAGCAGGTCGTGCACGAGTGCGTCGACCTCGTCGTCGGTCGAGGAGCCGGGCATCAGGTCGGCGCCGGACAGCCGGATCGTCACGGCGAGGTCCGGGACGGCGGTGCGCACGGCCCGGACGACCTCGATCGCGAACCGCCGACGACGTGCTGCGTCGCCGCCCCACTCGTCGTCGCGCAGGTTCGTCAGCGGCGACTGGAACTGGTTGATCAGGTACCCCTCGGACGCCATGATCTCCACGCCGTCGAACCCGATCGCGCGGGCGGTGCGGGCAGCGACGGCGAAGTCCTCGATGGTCCGCTCGACCTCGGCCGACGTCAGCGCGGTCGGCACCACGCCCCGGGCGGCTGCCCACGGCAGGGCCGAGGGCGCCACGACGCGCTGCGGGTCCCCGTGCCGGTCGACCATCCCCGACGCCAGGGCGTACCGACCGGCGTGGAACAGCTGCGCCAGGATCGTCCCGCCCTCGTCGTGCACGGCCTGCACCGCGACCCGGAACCGCTCGTCGGCTCCCCCGACCCCGAACACCGCGAAGTCCGGACCACCGCGGGCCTCGTCGTTGACCGCGATGCCGCCGGTGATGATGCACGCGGCTCCGCCGGCCGCGCGCTCCCGGTAGAACGCGGCCATGCCGGCACCACCGTCGTCCTGCACCTCGAGCCCGGTGTGCATCGACCCCATCACCACCCGGTTCGGCAGGTGCAGGGGCCCGAGGGTCCAGGGTGACGCCACGCTCCGGAGCGACTCCGGGACGACTGGGGCGGAAGCGACGCTGCTCATGCGCCCATTCTGCGGGGTCCGTGCGACCGGCGGACGGATCGTTGTGCGTGTCCGACAACGTTCCGGGCAGGATGGACGGCATGGACATCCGCTTCACCGAGTCCCGCCCGTCGACCATCGGCGTCGAGTGGGAACTCCCGCTGGTCGACCTGTCGACCGGCGACCTCGCGCCACGCGCCCCCGCCGTCATCGCCGCCGTGCACGAGCGGCTCGGTGACCCCGACCGCGTCACCGAGGAGCTGCTGACCAACACGGTCGAAGTCGTGTCGAGCGTCCACGATCGGGTGGGTGCGGCGACGAGCGAGCTGTCCGGCATCATCGGCGAGGTCATCGACGCCGCCGAACCGCTCGACGCCCAGGTGATGTGCTCCGGCACGCACCCGTTCGCCGTCTGGGACCAGCAGGAGATCACCCCGGACAGCGAGCACTACACGACCCTGATCGACCGCACCCGCTGGTGGGGACGCCAGATGCTCATCTGGGGGGTGCACGTGCACGTCGGCATCGACGACCGCGACAAGGCGGTCCCGATCATGAACGCGATGCTCGCCTACGTTCCGCACCTGCAGGCGTTCACGGCGTCGAGCCCGTTCTGGGGCGGGACCGACACCGGGTACGCCTCGAACCGTGCGCTCATGTTCCAGCAGCTCCCGACCGGTGGACTCCCACCGCAGCTCGGTGCCTGGGCGAACTTCGAGGAGGTCGTGGGCGACCTCACGCACACCGGCGTCATCGACAGCGTGAAGGACCTGCGCTGGGACATCCGCCCCTCGCCCGGCTGGGGCACCCTGGAGAACCGCGTGTCCGACGGCATCTCGACCCTGCACGAGGTCGGTGCCGTCACCGCGCTGGTGCAGTGCCTGGTCACCGCGTGCTCGGACCGGCTCGACGCCGGTGAGACCCTGCCGACGATGCAGCCGTGGTTCATCCGCGAGAACAAGTGGCGCGCGGCCCGCTACGGCATGGAGGCCGAGATCATCACGAACGTCGCCGGTGACGAGCGGCTCGTGACCGACGAGGTGCACGACCTGGTGCAGCGGCTCGACCCGATCGCGGAGCGGCTCGGCTGCCAGGACGAACTGCACCACCTCGACACGATGATCGAGCGCGGCGCCTCGTACCAACGGCAGCTGCAGGTCGCGCGCGAGAACGGCGGCGACCTGCGCGCGGTGGTCCGCCACCTGGTCACGGAGTTCCGCGACGCGCTCTGAAGCACCCACTCAGACCGGGCGTACCCGGTCCAATCGGGCGTACCTGGACGTTCCTTCCGACCAGGTACGCCCGATTCAGGTTTCCACCGCGCGTGCGATGGGAAGGAACGTCGCGACGCGACCGGACGACGGACGGGCGCGCCCCGCGTGCCGCTGGCGCGCCACGCTGAGCGGAGCGCGCCCGTCCGTCAGGTGGTCGCGATCGCGAGCCGCGTCAGCGACCCAGGAACTTCTGCAGCGACGCGAGCTCTTCCTCGGTCGGCGCCTTGGAACCCTTGGCACCACCGAGGCCGAGGCCGGAGCCCTGCGGGGCCTGCTGCGGTGCAGCCGCGGCACCGGCCGCGAGGGCCGCGCGCTTGGCCGGGTTGCCGACCTTCGACTTCTTCTTGCCACCCTGCTGCTGCTTCTTGCCGCCGTGCATGCCCGGGATCGGACCCATGCCCGGCATCTGCGGCACGCCACCGCGGGCGACGGTCTTCATCATCTTGGCGGCCTGCTCGAACCGGTTCACCAGGGCGTTGACCTCGGTGACGGTCGATCCGGCGCCGCGCGCGATGCGCAGACGACGCGAACCGTTCAGCAGCTTCGGGAGCTCGCGCTCCTGGGGCGTCATCGACTGGATGATCGCCTCGGTGCGGACGATCTCGCGCTCGTCGAAGTTGTCGAGCGCCTCGCGCATGCCCTTGGCGCCCGGGAGCATGCCGAGCATGCCCTTGATGGAGCCGGCCTTGCGGAGCTGCTGCATCTGCTGCAGGAAGTCGTTCAGCGTGAAGTTGTCGGTCGCGATCTTGTCCGCGACCTTGCGCGCCTCTTCCTCGTCGAAGGCACCCTGCGCCTGCTCGATGAGGGACAGGATGTCGCCGAGGTCGAGGATCCGGCTCGCCATGCGGTCCGGGTGGAACGGCTCGAAGTCGTCGAGCGACTCACCCGTCGACGCGAACATGATCGGGCGGCCGGTCACGCTGGCCACCGACAGGGCAGCACCACCGCGGGCGTCACCGTCGAGCTTCGACAGGACGACACCGGTGAAGTCGACGCCTTCCTGGAACGCGCGGGCCGTGTTGACGGCGTCCTGACCGATCATCGCGTCGATGACGAACAGGACCTCGTCCGGGTCGACGGCCTTGCGGATGTTTGCGGCCTGCTTCATCAGCTCGGCGTCGACACCGAGACGACCGGCGGTGTCCACGATGACGGTGTCGTACTGCTGGTCGATCGCGGCCTTGATGGCGTTCTTGGCGACCTTGACCGGGTCGCCGACACCGTTGCCGGGCTCGGGCGCGAAGACGTGCACGCCGGCCTGCTCGCCGACGACCTGCAGCTGCTGCACGGCGTTCGGTCGCTGCAGGTCCGCCGCGACGAGCATCGGGGTGTGGCCGTCCTTCTTGAGCCACTTGCCGAGCTTGCCGGCCAGGGTCGTCTTACCGGCACCCTGCAGACCCGCGAGCATGATGACCGTCGGCGGCTTCTTCGCGAACTCGAGCCGTCGCTGCTGCCCGCCGAGGATGCCGACGAGTTCCTCGTTGACGATCTGGACGACCTGCTGCGCCGGGTTGAGCGCGCGGTTGACCTCGTCGGAGAGGGCACGCTCGCGCACCGAGGCGGTGAACGCCTTGACGACCTCGAGCGCGACGTCGGCGTCGAGGAGGGCCCGCCGGATCTCGCGGACGGTGCCGTCGACGTCGGACGGAGTCAGCCGACCCTTGCTCCGCAGATTGCGGAAGGTCTCGGTCAGCCGATCGGAGAGTGAGCCGAATTGCGCCATGATCCGTCGATTCTACAAGGCTCGCGCAGGCCGCACCGGTCCGTTCACCGCAGGAGGACACCCTCGGTCAGTTCGAGCGGTGCCCCGAGGCCCAGGTCGACGACCACCGGCGCGATCGACGGACTCCGGTCACCGGTCGGGAACCAGCGCCGGTCGGGCGACACCAGGATCACGAGGCCGTCCACGTCGCCGACCGCGGCGAAGGACTCCCCCGGCGGGTTCGCGTAGGGCTCGAGACCGGCGCGTCGCAGGGCATCGACGGCGCCGAGGACGTCGGGGACGGGGACGCCGACCTCGCTGATGGAGACGAGCGGGACGACCGTGTTCTCGCCCGCGTCTGCGGGCAGGTCCCGCCGCTCGATGAGCTCGAGGAGCTGCTCGTCGGGCCCCTCGAAGTAGACCGACCGCGAGTTCCAGTTCGGCGGCCCCTCGAACTCGTCCTGATCATCCGTACCGAGCACCGTCGTCAGTCCGGCGATCCAGGCCTTGGCCGCGTCGAACGTCCCGGTGGGGATCGTGATCGCCAGGTGCAGGGCTCCGGTCATCTCGGGCAGTTCACGGAACACGAGGAGCGACGACCCCACGACGACGCGCACCGCGGCGTCGACGATCTCGACCGGACACCCCAGCCGTTCGTAGAACCGGGCGGTGTCGTCGAGGGAACGGGTGGCGAGCTGTACCTGGCGGATGTCCATGTCCACATCGGAACATCTCAACCATAGTTGAGGTCAAGAGGATGGTTGTTGGACGCCGTCCAGAAACTGTCGTACAGTCGCCGCATGCCGGAACTCGAGATCGTGCACCACCCCGGGCTGCTCGACTACGCCGACGGTCTCGCTCTGCAGCGGGACCTGCACGCCGCCGTCGTCGCAGGCCGTTCCCCCGGAGCCCTCGTGCTGTGCGAGCACCCGTCCGTGTACACCGCCGGACGCCGCACCGAACCCTCCGACCTACCGACGAACGGTGCCCCCGTCGTCGACACCGACCGAGGCGGCCGCATCACCTGGCACGGCCCGGGGCAGCTCGTCGCCTACCCGATCGTCCGACTCGCCGAACCCCTCGACGTCGTCGCCTGGGTGCGCGACCTGGAGCAGGTCATCATCGACGCTGCTGCCGCCGTCGGAGTGCACGCCGAACGGGTCGCCGGGCGCAGCGGCGCATGGGTGCCGAGCGCGGACGGCTCCCCCGCCGCCAAGATCGGCGCCATCGGGCTGCACGTCGCCGAGGGCGTGACGAGCCACGGCATCGCGATCAACTGCGACAACGCCCTCGACGCCTACCGAGCGATCGTCCCGTGCGGCATCGCGGACGCCGGGGTCACGACGCTGAGCGCCGCCGCGGCGCACCTGGGGCTCGCTCCCGTGACCGTCGACGACCTCGCACCCCTGGTAGCGCACGGCGTCCAACAGGCCGTCGACGGCATGCACCGCGGCCACCGGATCAGCACGACAACCCCCAGCACCAGCACGAGTACCAGCACCGCGCCCGCCCGACAGGAGACCCTCGTATGACCCTCGCCCCCGAAGGCCGCCGCATGCTCCGGGTCGAGGCCCGGAACGCCGAGACCCCGATCGAGACGAAACCCGGGTGGATCAAGACCCGCGCCACGCAGGGCCCCGAGTTCCGCGAGCTGTCCGCCCTGGTCAAGGACCAGCAGCTGCACACCGTCTGCCAGGAGGCCGGCTGCCCGAACATCTTCGAGTGCTGGGAGGACCGCGAGGCGACGTTCCTGATCGGCGGATCGCAGTGCACCCGCCGCTGCGACTTCTGCCAGATCGACACCGGCAAGCCGGAACCGCTCGACCGCGACGAGCCCCGCCGGGTCGCGGACTCCGTCGTCTCGATGGGCCTGAAGTACGCGACGGTGACCGGCGTCGCACGGGACGACCTGCCCGACGGCGGCTCCTGGCTCTACGCCGAGACGATCCGGCAGATCCACGAGCACTCCCCCGGCACCGGCGTCGAGATCCTGGTGCCGGACTTCAACGGCCGGCCGGACCAGCTCGGCCAGGTGTTCGACGCCCGCCCCGAGGTCTTCGCGCACAACGTCGAGACCGTCCCGAGGATCTTCAAGCGGATCCGACCGGCGTTCACGTTCGAACGCTCCCTGGACGTCATCACCCAGGGCCGCGACGCCGGACTCGTCACGAAGTCGAACCTGATCCTCGGCATGGGCGAGGAGCGCATCGAGATCGAGGACGCCCTGCAGCGCCTGCACGACGCCGGCACGGACATCATCACGCTGACGCAGTACCTCCGCCCGTCGCCGCGGCACCTGCCGGTCGCGCGCTGGGTCAGCCCTGCGGAGTTCGTCGAGCTCCGCCAGCTCGCCGAGCAGATGGGCTTCGCGGGGGTCCTCGCCGGACCGCTGGTGCGGTCGTCGTACCGGGCGGGCCGGCTGTGGGCACGGGCGACGGTGGCGCGCGGCGGCTCGGTTCCCGAGCACCTGGCCCACCTGCTCGACGCGACCCCTGGTCGCCAGGCCGTCTGACGCTCCGGGCGACGCTCCGGACAGACGCCAGGCGCGGTGCCGGCTGGCACCGCGCCTGGCGTCCGTCAGGTGGTGACGACTACTTCGCGTCGGCTTCCACCGACTCCTTCGGCTCACCCGACGGGGTGAGCCCGCGCTCCTGGCGGCGCTTCGAGACCACGAGCGAGGCGATCGTCGCGACCGTGATCGTCAGGGCGATGAAGCCCAGCGAGAACCAGATCGGGATCTCCGGCGCCCACTCGATGTGCTCGCCACCGTTGATGAAGGGCAGCTCGTTGACGTGCATGGCGTGGAAGACGAGCTTCACACCGATGAACGCCAGGATGACGGCCAGGCCCTGACCCAGGTAGATGAGGCGCTCGAGCAGACCGGCGATCAGGAAGTACAGCTGCCGGAGCCCGAGGAGCGAGAACGCGTTCGCGGTGAACACGATGAAGGCGTCCTGCGTCAGCCCGAAGATCGCGGGGATGGAGTCGAGCGCGAACAGCACGTCGGTGAGGCCGATGGCGACCATGACGAGCAGCATCGGGGTGAACAGGCGCTTGCCGTCGACGCGGGTGGTCAGGCGGTCACCGTCGTAGTGGTCCGAGGTCGGGATGAAGCGCTTGAGGATCCGGATGAGCCGCGAATCGCCCTCGTTGCCGTGGTCGTTGCCGCTGCGGGCCTGCGACCAGGCGAGCCAGAACAGCAGCGCACCGAACAGGTAGAAGACCCACGAGAAGTTCTCGATGATCGTGACGCCGAGGGCGATGAACACACCGCGGGCGACGAGCGCGATCGCGACGCCGACCAGCAGGACCTTCTGCTGGAACTCCTTCGGCACGGCGAAGCTCGACATGATGATGAGGAAGACGAAGAGGTTGTCGACCGACAACGCCTTCTCGGTCAGCCAGCCGGCGAAGTACTCACCACCGGCCTGTCCGCCGCCGAACACCAGGATCCCGATGCCGAACAGGATGGCCAGGCCGATGTAGAAGGCCGACCAGAACGCGGATTCGCGGATGTGGGGCACGTGCGGCGTGCGCACGTGCGAGTAGAAGTCGAACACGAGCAGCGCGAGGATGCCGGCGATCGTGATGAGCCAGACGAAGAGTGGGACGTCCACGGTTTCCTTCAGGTAGGGCGTGCCACTGGTGTGCGGGTACGCCGAGGCCTGAAGGTCTCTTCCGTCGCCCCGCACCGGAACCGGTGCCGCACGACCGGCGCCCCGGGGCCGGATCGTTCCGGACCGTACTGACGGGGTCACCGAGAGGGAATACTCCCCTTCGTGTCCCCGAGCATACCGGGCACAGCGGACATGTGCCGCGCTCTAAGCTGGGAGCATGGCGAGTTCTTGGTCACTGTCCACCAGGCTGCGCGGCCTCTTCCAGCGCAAGACGATCGACGAGACCACGTGGGAGGACCTCGAGACCGCCCTGATCGGCGCCGACTTCGGCCCGGACATCTCCGAGGAGATCATCGAGGACCTGCACGCCCGCGTCGACCGGTACGGCACGACCGACCCCGCCGACCTGCAGCGCATGCTCCGCGAGGTCCTCGAGGAACGGCTCTCGAAGCTCGACACCACCCTGAAGCTCAGCGCGCGGCCCGCCGTGGTGCTCGTCGTCGGGGTGAACGGCGTCGGCAAGACCACGACGATCGGCAAGTTCGCCAAGTTCCTGAAGACCTACGACCGCACGGTGCTCGTCGGGGCGGCGGACACGTTCCGCGCCGCGGCGGTCGAGCAGGTCGCCACCTGGGCCCAGCGCGCCGGGGTCGACGTCGTCCGTCCGTCGCAGCCCGGGCAGGACCCCGCATCGGTGGCGTACCAGACCGTCGAGAAGGCGATCCGCGACCAGACCGAGATCGTCGTCATCGACACCGCCGGGCGCCTGCACACCAAGGCCGGGCTGATGGACGAGCTCACCAAGATCAAGCGCGTCGTCGAGAAGCAGACCGAGATCAGCGAGGTCCTGCTCGTCCTCGACGCGACGACCGGCCAGAACGGACTCGCCCAGGCCCAGGCCTTCATCGAGGGCGCCGGCGTGACCGGCCTCGTCATCACGAAGCTCGACGGCTCGGCCAAGGCCGGCTTCGTGCTCAGCGTGCAGGAGAAGACCGGCATCCCGATCAAGCTCATCGGGCAGGGCGAGGGCATCAACGACCTGACGGGCTTCACGCCGCACGTGTTCGTGCAGAACCTCGTCGGCTGAGCGGGCGCGGTCCCGCCGCACGAGCGAACGCGATGCGGCGCCGAGGAGTAGCGTCCCGTTCTGGTCCGGGCATCTGCTCGGTCTCGTTCCAGGGATAGGAGACCCTCATGCCCGCACTGCTGATCATCGCGATCATCGTCGGCCTCGTCCTGCTCTTCAGCGGCATCTTCGTCGGCGCCCTGAAGCTCCTGCTCTGGGTGGGCATCGTGCTCATCCTGCTCGGGATCATCGGCTGGCTGCTCCGGACGATCCGCGGTCGCGCGTAGCGACCCGGCGTCCTGTCCGGACGCACCTGACGGAACAGGAGGCGCGGTGCCAGC
>NZ_MJGM01000021.1:29263-50575 GCF_001864905.1 Curtobacterium sp. MCBA15_007 | reverse complement strand
CACCGCGCCTCCTGTCTGTCGCGGTCGCGACCAGGGCGCCTACGCGACCGCGTCCGCCGGCTCGCGCTTCTGCACCCGCTGCCCGACGACGGCGGAGACGCCGTCCTGCCGCATCGACACCCCGTACAGGGCGTCCGCGATCTCCATCGTGCGCTTCTGGTGCGTGATGACGATGAGCTGCGACGACTCGCGCAGGCGCTCGAACACGGTCAGCAGACGGCCGAGGTTGGCGTCGTCGAGCGCCGCCTCGACCTCGTCCATGATGTAGAACGGCGACGGCCTCGCGGTGAAGATCGCGACGAGGAGCGCCACCGCAGCCAGCGACCGCTCGCCGCCGGACAGCAGCGTCAGGCGGTCGATCTTCTTGCCGGCGGGCTTCACCTGCACGTCGATCCCGGTGCCGAGCAGGTCGGTCGGGTCGGTCAGGTTGATCGACCCCGAGCCGCCCGGGAACAGGATCGGGAAGATGACGTCGAACGCTTCCTTCGTGTCGTTGAACGCGGACTCGAAGATCGTCTGCATCTTCGTGTCGAGCTCGTCGATGATCGTCAGCAGGTCCGTCCGGGTCTTCTGCAGGTCCTCGAGCTGCTCGGCGAGGAACGCGTGCCGCTGCTCGAGCGCCTGGAACTCCTCGAGCGCGAGCGGGTTCACCTTGCCGAGCTGTCCGAGGTCGCGCTCGGCGGCCTTGAGCCGGCGCTCCTGCTCGGCGCGGACGTAGGGGACGGTCTCGACGTCGGCGGGGTCGATCTCGTCGGTCGTGTCGAACTCGGGCAGGGCGGGGCCGCCGGGCAGGGTGGACGCAGGCTCGACGAGGGCCAGGTCGTCGGCCGGCTCGTCAGTGCCGTCGTCGGTGCTCATCTCTGCGTCTGCGTCTGCGTCTTCGTGCGCGTCCGCGCGGTCCGGCTCGGGCACGCCCGCGGCGTCGGCGGCGACGGCCGCCGCTGCGCGCTCCGCCTCGCGGTGCTTCCGCGCGAGCACCCGCGGGTCCACGAGCACGTCGACCGGCACCGGCACGTGCGGCCCGTACTCGGCCACCAGTACCGCCTCGGTCAGCCCGAGCTCGCTCTGCGCCCGGTCGAGGACGCCGGAGACGTGCAGCTTCTTCTCGTAGATCTCCATCTCGAGGGAGTGCACGCCGTCGGTGATGGTCTGCAGGCGGTCGCGGAGTTCACGTTCCTCGTTGCGGATCGTCTGCAGCTCGGTGTTGCGCTTCGACCGCTCGGCTTCCTCGGTCGCCAGCTGCACCCGCGCCTCGGCCAGCGAACGGTCGACCGCGCCGAGCACCCCGGGCAGGTCGGCGAGCACGGCTTCGGCGGTGCGGATCTGTCCGCGGCGGATCACCGCGAGCCGCGCGGCTTCCTCAGCGGCGGCACGCTCGGCCTCCAGCTGGCGTTCGAGCTGGTCGGCGCGGTTTCGTTCGGCGCGCACCCGCTCGCGCACGGTCTCGACCTGGATGCGCTGCTCGACCTCGGCGGCGCGCGCGGCCTCGAGCGCGTCCTGCAGCGCGGGGCGCTCGGACGCATCGACCACGGGGCGGTCCTGCTCGGTGAAGGTCCGGTGGGCCGACTCGGCCTCGGCCAGCGCCGCCTCGGCGGTCTCGACGGCACCGTCGGTCTCCGCCAGCGCGGCGCGCAGGCGCTCGACCTCGGCCGCGGCGTTCTCCGCCTTCGCCCGCGTCGACGCACTCGTGCGGTCGTACTCGGCCTTCGCCCGCGTGTACGCCCGGGATGCCGCGTCGGCCTCGTCCGCACGACGGCGTGCGTCCTCGACGGCGCTGCGCGCGGCCTGGAGGCCCGTGGCGGCGTCCTCGGCGTCGGTCGCGATCGCGTCGCGTCGGGTCACGGCGTCGTCGCGCTCCGCGACGAGCTCGATGCGCGAGGTCACGCGTTCCCCGCCGCCGGTCACGCGGACCGCACGGACGAGGTCACCGGACCGCGTGACCACCGTGGCCTGCGGGGCGGCGGTGAGCACCGCCTCCAGGTCGAGGTCGTCGGTCTCCGCGACCAGCGTGTCGCGCAGGATCGACGCGAGCGCCGGCGGTCCCTGCACCAGGTCGGTGGCACGGCGGACGCCGGCCGGCAGGGTCGCGGGCAGAGCGGTGGAGACGGGCGCGGCGTCCGCGACGACGACGTCGATCCGGCCGAGGTCAGCGGCACGGGCGTGGTCGACGGCGTCGAGCGCCACACCGCGGCCGTCGGCGAGCACGGCGTCGGCGATGCCCTCGAGCGCGGTGGCGATCGCGGCCTCGAACCCGGGCGACACGGTCAGGCTGTCGGCCAGGCGACCGACGATGCCCGCGCGGCCGGCGTCGATCAGGGCCTGCGAGCCGTCACGGACCTCGATCGACATGCCGAGCGCGGTGACCCGGGCGTCCAGGGCGTCCCGCTCGCGTTCGAGGGCGTGCAGCCGGTCGCGCTGCTCGTCGCGCGCGCTCTGTGCCCGTTCGAGCTCGGCACGCGCCTGCTCGAGGGTCTGCGCGAGTGCGGCCTCGTCGACACCTTCGGACGGGTCGACCCCGAGTTCGGCGAGGGCCGCCGCAGCACGCTCGGCACGCTCCCCGGCCTCGGCGAGAGCCCGCTCCCGCCGTTCACGGTCGGCGACGGCGGAACCGCGCTTCGACCGCGCGACGTCAACGGCACTGGCGAGCCGCTGCGCCTCGAGGTCGTGCTGCGAGACCCGGGCGGCCTGCGCGGCGATCCGCTCGTCGAGGGCGTCGAGGGCGACCCGGGCGTCCTGCACGGCACGGGCCGTCGTCGCCGAGCCGCCCTGCATCTCGTCGGCACGGGCCGCGAGGCGATCGGCCTCGGCGCGGACCCCGTCCACCTGCTCCTGGGTGACGGTCGGGCCCTGCTGCGGGGCGTCGGCCTGCTGCGCCAGGAACATCAGGCGCTGGTTCGCCAGGCTCGACAGGCCGCGGAGGCGCTCCTGCACGCTCTCGAGCCGGTGCACGACGGTGCGGGCGCGGTCGACGTCGTCGCCGACCATGCTCTGCTCGACATGCTGCTGGCGCACCCGGGTCTGGTCGAGCCGTTCGGTCAGGACGATGCGCTCGGACTTGCGGCCGGCCTCGACCTCCTGGTGGTCGTGCAGCTCGCGGCGCAGGCGCACCACGTCGTCGGCCAGGATGCGGGCCTTGGCGTCGCGGAAGACCGCGGCGACCGACTGGGCCTTGCGCGCGACCTCGGCCTGTCGCCCGAGGGGCTTCAGCTGCCGCCGGATCTCACCGGCCAGGTCGGACAAGCGGGTCAGGTTGGTCTGCATCGCGTCGAGCTTGCGGAGGGTCTTCTCCTTGCGGCGGCGGTGCTTCAGGATCCCCGCGGCCTCCTCGATGAAGCCGCGGCGGTCCTCCGGCGTGGCGTGCAGCACCTTGTCGAGCTGCCCCTGCCCGACGATCACGTGCATCTCACGGCCCAGGCCGGTGTCGCTCAGCAGCTCCTGCACGTCGAGCAGTCGGCAGTTCTCACCGTTGATGGCGTACTCGCTGCCGCCGTTGCGGAACAGTGTGCGCGCGATCGTCACCTCGGAGTACTCGATCGGCAGCAGGCCGTCGCTGTTGTCGATGGTCAGCAGCACCTGGGCGCGACCGAGCGGACCGCGGGTGGAGGTGCCGGCGAAGATGACGTCCTCCATCTTGCCGCCGCGCAGGGTCTTCGCCCCCTGCTCCCCCATCACCCAGGCCAGGGCGTCCACCACGTTCGACTTGCCGGAGCCGTTCGGGCCGACGATGCACGTCACGCCCGGCTCGAACGCGAACGTCGTCGGCTGCGCGAAGGACTTGAACCCCTTGATGGTCAGGCTCTTCAAGTACATGCGGTCTCCGGATGCTCAGGTTGGCGTCAGGCTAACGCGTGCGGGCACGGGGACGCGGTTGGCACACGGGACAGATGTGGCTCGACCGGTTCATGAAGGCCTCGCGGACGATCGTGGTGCCGCAGCGGGGGCACGGCTTGCCCTGCTGGCCGTAGACGTTCAGGCGCTGCGAGAAGTACCCGGACTGCCCGTTCACGTTGACGTACTGGGCGTCGAAGCTCGTGCCTCCGTCCTCGAGCGCCCGGCGCAGGATGGCGCGGACCTCGTCGAGCAGGCGTCGCAGGTCGGCGCGGGTGAGCCGGTCGGCGGCGCGGTCGTAGTGCAGCTTCGCCGCCCACAGCGACTCGTCGGCGTAGATGTTGCCGATGCCGCTCACGACACCCTGGTCGAGCAGCACCCGCTTGATGCCGCTCGAGCGCTTCCGGGCCATCGCGGTGAACCGGTCGTCGTCGAACGCGGGATCGAGTGGGTCACGCGCGATGTGCGACACCTGGCCGGGCACCCAGCGGCGCCACACGGCTTCGGGGTCGGTCGCGTCGACCTGCCCGCCGAACCCGGCGGGAGCACCGTCGATCGTCGGCACCATCGCGTCGATCGCCATCGAACCGAACGTGCGCTGGTCGACGAACTCGAGCTCCACCGGGGGTTCCGGCGCACCCGCACGGTCGGTGCCCGCGGGCTGCACGTCGATGAGGATCCGCCGGTGCTTCGCCGCCTGCCGACCACGGCCCAGCAGGATCTGCCCGCTCATGCCGAGGTGGGCGACGAGTGCCTCGGGGCGGTCCCCGTCGTGCTCGGGCTGCAGCGGCATCCAGAGGAACTTGCCCCGGCGGACGGCGGCGGCGATGGTGCGACCGGTCAGTCGGTCGGCGAAGTCCTCGGCGGGGCCGTCGTGCCGGGTCAGGGCACGGTCGTCGACCACGTCGACGTGCAGGACCCGCGCGCCGCTGACGGCGGGTTCGAGGCCGGCGCGGACGACCTCGACCTCGGGGAGTTCGGGCACGCGGTCAGGCCGCTCGACCGGACAGCCGCGTCCACGCGTCGAGCGCGGCGGCCATCTCGGCTGCCTTCTTGCTCGACCCGGTGCCGGTGGCGATGTCCTCGCCCTGCAGGACGACCGTGGCCGTGAAGGTCTTGTCGTGGTCCGGGCCGGTCTCGGTGACGCGGTACGCCGGGTTGCCGAGCGAGCGGCTCGAGGCGAGCTCCTGCAGGCTCGTCTTCGGGTCCATCGCGGCGCCGAAGCGGTCCGGGTCGATCATGAGCGGCTCGACCAGACGGAGCACGAGCTCGGTGGCCGGGTCGGGGCCGGCCGACAGGTACGTCGCGCCGATCACGGCTTCGACCGTGTCGGCCAGGATCGACGACTTGTCGCGCCCACCGGTCTGTTCCTCGCCCTTGCCGAGGCGCAGGTAGCGGCCGAGCCCGATCATCCGGGCGATCTCGGCCAGCGCCACGGTCGACACCAGGCTCGCTCGACGCTTGGCGAGGTCGCCTTCGTCGAGGTCGGGGAACGACCGGTAGAGCTTCACGGTCACGGCCTGGCCGAGGATCGAGTCCCCGAGGAACTCGAGGCGCTCGTTGTGCTTGATGCCGCCGTGCTCGTAGGCGTAGGAACGGTGCGTCAGGGCGAGCTGGAGCAGCTCGAGATCGATGTCGACCCCGAGGATGCCCTGCAGACGAACGACGTCCGGCCCCGCGGGGCGAGACCCCGCAGCGCCGGACGTTGTCGTCATGCGTTCGGTCCGATCAGACGTCGGCGACCTTGCGGCCCTTGTACTCCATGTACAGGGGCGTGCCGGCCGAGTCCTCGACGACCTTCGCGCGGTGCGGGAGGCTGTAGGTGACCTGACCGTTCTCGATCGTCTTGACGAGCTGGATCGGCGTGGCCTTCCACTGCGAACGACGGGCGTGCGTGTTCGCACGGGACTGCTTGCGCTTGGGAACGGCCATGGTGAATCTCTTTCGGTTGGTCGGTGGTCGGAACGGGGGCTGGCGGTGTCGGGACCTACTCGGTCTCGGCCCGCTCCTCGCCCTCGGTGGTCTTCGGTGCGGTGGTGTCACCGTCGGTGGATCCTGCAGCACTGTCGTCGAGAGCGATCCCGCTGAGCGCTGCCCACCGGGGGTCGATCACCTGACGAGCGGGCTGCTCGCCGAGGTCGGCCAGACGCTCACCCGTCACCGGGTCGAGTCCTGGGCAGTCCGGTCGGCAGACCGGCTGGAACGGCAGCGACAGCACCACCGCATCTCGAACGACCTGTTCGGTGTCCACGTGGTCATCGCGAACGAAGAAGTCGAAATCCTCCGAGGCATCATACGCGAACAGCTCGGCGAAATCGACCTCGATCGGTTCGCTGATGTCGATGAGGCAGCGCGAGCACTCCCCCGCGGCGTCGGCTGAAGCGTGCCCGGACACGAGGACGCCCTCGTGCAGGCCTTCGAGCTTGACGTCGATCCGCAGTTCCGCACCCTGGCGGACGGCGATCAGACCGGCCCCCATCGCGTCGGGCACCTCGATGTCGAGCGAGTGCTCGCGCATCTCGCCCGGCCGGTGCGCGAGGTCGCGCACGCGCAGGGCGTAGGGGCTGTTCACGGGGGAAGACACGATCGACAAGCCTAGCGCGATCCAGGCCGAGAGTCGAGGTGGCGACAGGCGTGTCCGGACGCGGTGCCGCCCCGGGGACGCTCAGCGGGCCGCGAGGGCGTCCGCGACGGTCTTCGGCACGTAGGGCGTGACGTCGCCGCCGAGGGACGACACCTGGCGGATGAGCGAGCTCGACACGTGCGCCCGCGATGCCTCGGGCAGCAGGAACACCGTCTCGACGTCGGCCAGGTGGCGGTTCATGATGGCCATCGGGGTCTCGTACGCGACGTCCTCGCCGGACCGCACGCCCTTCACCAGGACCTTCGCGCCGACCTGCCGGCAGTAGTCGACCAGCAGGCCCGACGTCCATTCGCCGACCGTGACCGTCCCGGGCGCGCCGACCTCGACCAGCGAGTCCCGGATGAGCCGGACCCGGTCGACCGCCTCGAACATCGCCGGCTTCTTGTCGGGGTTGTGCACCACGAGGACGTGCACCTCGTCGAAGAGCCCGGCCGCGCGGCCGATGACGTCGAGGTGCCCGAGGGTGACGGGGTCGAAGGAACCGGGGACCACCGCGATCTGCGCCATGGCAGCGACGATACCGCGCGCGCCGTCGTGCCCCCGGGTCAGTTCTTGCCGAGGAACGCCGCGTCGGACTCGTCGAGGCGCCGGGCGAGCGCGTCGCGGAGGGCCGGCGACCCCTCGAGCTCCGGGTCGGGTTCGAGTACCCGCTCGGCCTCTTCGCGCGCGTCGACGATGAGGTCCGCGTGCTCGACCACCCGGAGCAGGTTGAGCGAGGACCGCCCTCCGGACTGCCGTTCACCCAGGACGTCGCCTTCGCGTCGGAGCTCGAGGTCGATCCGGGCGAGCTCGAAGCCGTCGTCCGAGGCGGCCACCGCGTCGACGCGCTCACGCGAGGTGGTCTCGAGCTCGGCCGTGGTGACGAGCAGGCAGACACCGGCCCACTGCCCACGGCCGATGCGACCGCGCAGCTGGTGGAGCTGCGAGACACCGAACCGGTCGGCGTCGAGGACCGCCATCATCGCCGCGTTCGGCACGTCGACCCCGACCTCGATCACGGTCGTGGCCACGACGACGTCGAGGTCACCGGCGGCGAAGGACGTCATCACGCGGTCCTTCTCGTCGGCGGTCATCCGGCCGTGCAGGACCGCGATCGAGCGCCCCTCGAGCGCGGGCATGGTGCGCATCCGCTCGGCCGTGGCGAGGACGGTCGCAGGAGCGCGCTTCGGGGCGTCGGCCTCGGCCTCGGCGGGTTCCGGCTCCCCGTCGTCCTCGGTGTGGGCGTCGTCGATGGCCGGACAGACGACGAACGCCTGCCGGCCCTTCGCGAGTTCCTCGGCCATCCGCGACCAGATCCGGGGCTCCCAGCCGGGGTGCTCCGCGAGCGGGACGGTGAAGGTCTCGACGCCGGCACGCCCCGACGGCATGCCCGTGATGGTCGAGACGTCGAGGTCGCCGAACACGGTCATCGCGACGGTGCGCGGGATCGGTGTGGCCGTGAGCACGAGCACGTGCGGCGGGGTCGTGCCCTTGGTGCGGAGGGCCTCGCGCTGCTCGACGCCGAAGCGGTGCTGCTCGTCGACCACCACGAGTCCGAGCTCGGCGAAGTCCACCCGGTCGCCCAGGAGGGCGTGGGTGCCGACGACCAGCCGTGAGCTGCCCGACACCGCGGCGAGCAGGGCACGACGGCGTTCGTCGGTGGACTGCGACCCCGTCAGGATCACCGGTCGGAGTTCGGCCGCCAGGTCCGGACCGAGGAACTTCACGATGGACCGCAGGTGCTGCGCCGCAAGCACCTCGGTCGGGGCGATGAGCGCGGACTGCCCGCCGGACTCGGCCACGGTGAGCATGGCCCGGATCGCCACGAGGGTCTTGCCGGAACCGACCTCACCCTGGATCAGGCGGTGCATGGGCCAGGTACGGGCGAGGTCGTGGTCGATGTCGGCACCGACGGCACGCTGGTCGTCGGTCAGCGTGAAGGGCAGGGTGGCGTCGAAGCGTTCGAGGATGCCACCGGGAGCGGCCACGCGCGGCGTCGCCGCGGTGCGACGGGCCGCGATCCGTCGCTGCACCAGGGCGGTCTGCAGCACGAACGCCTCGCGGTAGCGCAGGGCGTCCTGCGCGCGCTTGAAGTCGGCGACCTTCTCGGGGCGGTGCAGCAGTTCGAGGGCCCGACGGAACGGCACGAGGTCGAGCCGGGACCGTGCGGACGCGGGCACGGGGTCGGGCAGGTCCGGGAGGGTGTCGAGGACGATGCCGATGGACTTCGCGATCTGCCACGAGGTGAGCGAGGCCGTCGCCGGGTAGATCGGGATCGGCTGGCGCGACCACCGGATCGCTTCGTCGGAACCGGGGTCGGCGGTGGCCCGTGGGTCGTCCGGGTCGAACAGCTCGTAGTCCGGGTGGGCGAGCTGCCGGGCACCGCGGTAGTCGCTGACCTTGCCGGAGAAGATGCCGCGGGCGCCGGGCACGAGGTCCTTCGTGCGCCATCCCTGGTTGAAGAACGTCAGGGTGAGCAGCCCCTTGCCGTCACCGATCTTCGCTTCGAGGATGGAGCCACGACGCGCGCGCATCGTGCGTTCGCGGACGTCGACCACCTCGGCCACGATGGTGACCGGTTCGCCGATCGCGAGCGAGTCGAGGGCCGTCAGCGCACCACGCTCGGCGTACCGACGCGGCGCGTGCTCGAGGAACTCCCCCACCGTGCGGTAGCCGAAGGCCTTCTCGATCGCGGTCGCCGTCCGACCGCCGAGGACGTTCGCGAGCCGCGCGTCGAGCGGCGCCGGACCGAGGTCGGGCGCGGCCGGCGCAGCGGGGGTTCCGGAGGTGACCACGGTCCAACGGTACCGGGCACGACCGACCCCACCCGCGCCTCCCGAGTGGGCCTGTGGAGAACGCCGGAACGGACCCGCCGGGCCGATACGGTGGCTGCATGACCCGCATCATCGCCGGCGCCGCCGGCTCCCTGACGCTCCGCGTGCCGAAGTCCGGCACCCGGCCGACGAGCGACCGCGTGCGTGAGGCGCTGTTCTCGTCGCTCGAGGCGCGGGGACTGGTCGAGGACACGTCGGTGGCCGACCTGTACGCGGGCACGGGCGCGCTCGGGCTCGAAGCGGCGTCGCGCGGGGCCGTCGAGGTGGTCCTGGTGGACCGGGCGTCCGCAGCGGCGCAGGCGTGCCGGGCGAACGCGAAGGCGGTGCAGCAGCGGATCCCCGGTGTCCGGATCGACGTGCAGCCGCAGCCCGTGCTCGGGTACCTGCGCGGAACCGTCCGCACCTTCGACCTGGTGTTCATCGACCCGCCCTACGACGTCACGGAGCACGAGCTCGCCGAGGTGCTCGAGGCGCTGGCGCCGAAGCTGACTCCCGACGCCGTCGTCGTGGTCGAGCGGAGCAAGCGCTCCCCCGAACCCACCTGGCCGACGGGGCTCGCGCCGTTCAGCAAGCGCAGCTACGGCGAGACCGTCGCGTGGGAGGCCGTCGCCGCCGACTGAGGCGCGGTGCGCCTGTGCACGCGCTCTGCGACAGTGCACGTGTCGAACGACGCGTGTCCTGTCGCAACACGGTCCTGCACCGACCGGATCGGGTCAGCCGGGTCAGCCGGCGGCGCCGTCCCAGTCGGCGTAGGGGTCCCAGCCGGTCGTCGGCACCGGGGAACCGGCGCGCAACAGGTCTGCGTCGCCACGCTCCCGCACGACGCCGATGCGGCGGAAGCCCCCGGGCAGGACGACGTCGGCGGGGAACGTGGCGAGGAGTCCGTGGTCCTCGCCGCCGTGCAGCGCGGCGTCGTCGAGTTCGGCCTCGGCGTCGATCTCCAGCGTGACGCGGCTCGCGCGCGCCAGCCGGCCGGCATCGATCGCCAGGCCGTCCGACAGGTCGAGCATCGCGGTGGCCCCCGTCTGCGCGGCGAGCGGGCCGTCGGCGATCGGCGGTACCGGGCGACGCTGCCGTCCGACGTCGGGGTCCGTGTCGGCGCCGCTCGTCACGGTCGCTGCGCGGTCCGGTTCGCCCCGGTCGTCCACGCCGTCGCGGAACAGCCGGGACAGCCCACGTGCGGCACGACCCGTCTCGCCGGACACCGCGAGCACGTCACCGACCCCGGCGCCCGACCGCAGCACGGGTGCGAGGCCGCGCAGGTCCCCGAAGGCGGTGACGGTGACCGTGAACGTGGCCGAGGTGGAGAGGTCCCCACCGACCACCCCGCACCCCGGCGCGAGCGCGTCGACGGCGAGCCGGAAGCCGTCGGCGATGCCCTCGAGGACCGCGACGGGGGTGTCCTGCGGCGCTGCCAGGGCGATCACGAGGCCACTCGGCACCGCACCCATCGCCGCGACGTCGGAGAGGTTCGTGGCGGCGGCCTTCCACCCGACGTCCGTCGGCGACGACCATGCCCACCGGAAGTCCGGACCGTGGACCATCATGTCGGTCGTGACGACGAACCGACCGTCGGGTGCTGCCACCACCGCGCAGTCGTCACCGGGGCCGAGGATCGGCGTCCCGGTCGGCAGGCGGCTCGTGATCCGGTCGAGGACGACGAGTTCGCCGAGCTCCCCCACCGTCGGTCCGTTCCAGGCGTCGTCCGTCGCGTCCACACGAGAACGGTAGCCTGGACGGCGATGGACACCGCGCGCCGCACCCCTCGGACCCTCGCGATCGTCGGGGTCGTGATCACCCTCGCCGCCGGGCTGACCGGGTGCACGAACGCCGTCTCGATGACCGCAGCGCCGTCGGCCGACGCCGCAGCGTGTGCCGCCGTGCAGGTCCGACTGCCCGCGACCGTGGGCTCCGAGTTCGACCTGCGGAACACGAACGCACAGGCCACGGCGGCCTGGGGCGACCCCGAGGTGGCGATCTACCACTGCGGCGTCGCCGTGCCCACCGTGTCCGACCTGCCGTGCTTCTCGCAGGGCGGCGTCGACTGGATCCGCGACGACCGCGGCGACCAGGTCGTCTTCACCACGTTCGGACGGTCGCCGGCCGTGCAGGTCGTCGTCGACTCGACGAAGACCACGTCGGTCGTGCAGGAGCTGTCCGACGCCGTGTCGTCGCTGCCGAAGGACGGACACGAGTGCCTCGACCCGGCGGACGTGCAGGGCTGACCGACCTGGTCAGCGGACGGCGGCGCGACCCAGTTCGATGAGCTCGGTGACCAGCTCGCCGTAGGACACACCCGACGCCGCCCAGCAGCGCGGGTACATCGACAGCGGCGTGAAGCCCGGCATCGTGTTGACCTCGTTCACGACGAAGCCGTCGTCGGTCAGGAAGCAGTCGACACGGGCCAGGCCCGAACCGCCGATGGCCTCGAACGCGCGCGCGCCGATCGAGCGGATCTCGTCGGTCTGCGCCTCGGTCAGCGGGGCCGGGCAGAGCAGCGACTCGTCGCCGCCCAGGTACTTCGAGGCGAAGTCGTAGAAGCCGTCCTCGGCCACCACGATCTCGCCGGGCAGGCTCGTCCGCGGCGCACCGTCGCGCCCCTCGAGCACGGCCACCTCGACCTCGCGGCCGATCACCCGCGGCTCGATGATGACCTTGGAGTCGTGCTCGAACGCCAGGTCCATGGCGGCACCCAGCTGCGAGGGGTCGTCGACGCGTGAGACGCCCATGCTCGATCCCGCTCGGGCCGGCTTGACGAACAGCGGCCAGCCGTGTGCGGCGACCGTTTCGGCGACGTCGACCGGGTCGGCCGCCCACTGCCGGCGGAGCACTGTTGTCCACGGGGCGACCCGCAGCCCGGCGTGCTCGAGCACGGCCTTGGCGACGTGCTTGTCCATGGCCAGGGCGCTCGCGAGCACGCCGTCGCCGACGTAGGGCAGCCCGGCGATCTCGAGCAGGCCCTGGATCGTGCCGTCCTCTCCGAAGGGGCCGTGCAGGATCGGGAACACCACGTCGACCGGGATCGCGGTGACGGTGCCGTCGGGGTGCGACACGACGAGTTCGTTCGTGGCCGGGGACGTCGGGAACGCGATCCGCGTGCCGTTGTCGGGCACGGTCGGCAGCGCGCCGTCGCGGATCGTCCACTGCGCCGGGTCGTCGGACTGCAGCGTGAAGGCACCGTCCTGGGTGATCCCGATCGGCACCAGGTCGTACTCGGACCGGTCGACGACGTCCATGATGCCGCCGGCGGTCACGCAGCTGATCTCGTGCTCGCTCGATCGACCGCCGAAGAGCACGGCGACGGTGGTCCTGGGCATGGGGGTTCCCTCGGGGATCGTGGGCACGGGAGTCCCTTCGTGACTCGGTGCGGGACCGGTCACTCGCCCTGCGGCTCGTCGGTCTCGGTGAGGTGCGGCGCGATGTTGCGCGGATCGAGCCTACCGGCGAGGACCTCGCCGACCTGGCTGACGATGGGCATGTCGACACCGTTCGCCGCGGCCAGCTCGAGGATCGGGGCGACCGAGGCCAGCCCCTCCGCCGTCTGGTTCATCTGGCGGACGACCTCGTCGAACCGGTAGCCCTGACCGAGCAGCCGCCCGGCGGTGTTGTTCCGCGACAGCGGCGACTGGCACGTGGCGATGAGGTCGCCGAGGCCCGCGAGCCCGGACAGCGTGGACGACTGCGCACCGAGCGACACCGCGAAGTCGGTCATCTCGGCCAGGCCGCGGGTGATGATCGAGGCCTTGGTGTTCTCGCCGTAGCCGACCCCGTCGACGATGCCGATCGCGACGGCGATGAGGTTCTTCAGCACGCCGCCGAACTCGGTGCCGATGACGTCGGTGTTGATGAACGACCGGAAGTACGGGTTCGTCGCGACGGCGGCGACGTCGGTGGCGGTCTCCAGCGAGGACGACGACACCACGGCGGCGGTCGGCTGCCGGCGGGCGATCTCGAGCGCCAGGTTCGGGCCGCTGGCCACGGCGATGCGGTCCTGGTCGATGCCGAGGCCCTGCAGCAGGACCTCGCTCATCCGCAGCCCCGTGCTCTTCTCGACGCCCTTCATCAGGCTGACGACCGGCACGTCGGCGGGCAGCAGCTCGCGGATCGCGGCGAGGTTGGAGCGCAGGGTCTGCGAGGGCACCGAGACGTACACCTGCGAGGCACCGTCGAGCACGCGCTCGAGGGACGTCGAGGCGGTCAGCGTGCGCGGCAGGTTGATGCCGGGCAGGTAGTCCGAGTTGCGCTTGGTCTCGGTGATCTCGCGGGCGACCTCGGGGCGCCGGGCCCACACCACGGTGGACGCACCGCCCTCGGCCAGCACCTTCGCGAACGTGGTGCCCCAGCTGCCGGCACCGATGACGGCCACCCGGGGCTTGTCGGTCGACTGCATGACCACCCGGATCGCAGCGGTGTCGAAGGCCCCGGGAGCCGCCGCAGCGGGGTCGGGTCGGTCGTCGTGGGGGCGGAGGTCACTCAAACCGGCCGGTCTCCTTCTGGTTGTTCGCCGCCGGGTCCCAGCGGGTCGCGGGTGCCCGTTCACCACGGAGCACCTCGAGCAGCGCGGTGATCTCGCGCATGACGAGTTCGGTGGCCTCGCCGAGCATCTGCTGGTCGATCGGCCGACCGCGGTACGCCGACAGGTCGACCGGGTCGCCGATGATCACGTCGACGCGCGACGGCGGGAACAGCCGGAGCTTCTTGCCGTACCGCGCCATGATGTTCTGCGTGCCCCAGTGGGCCATCGGGATGATCGGGACGTCGTTCTCGAGCGCGATCCGGACCGCGCCCGTCTTGCCGCGCATCGGCCACAGGTCCGGGTCGCGCGTGAGCGTGCCCTCGGGGTAGACGATGATCGCCCCGCCCTGCTCGACGAGCGACCGGCCGCCGCCGAGCGGGTCGCTCAGACGCGTCCGGCCGGAGCGTTCGACCGGGATCTGCCCCATGCCGGACATGAGCTTGCCGACCACGGGGACCGTGAACAGCGACGCCTTCGCCAGGAACCGCGGCGCCCGCTTCGAGATGTACACGGCGGTGCCCACGACCAGCGGGTCGATGTTCGTGAAGTGGTTCGGCGCGAGCACGAACGCGCCCTCCGCCGGCAGGCGGTTCGGGCCGTGCCAGTGGTAGCGCGCCGAGAACCGGAACGTCGGGATGACGATGGAGGCGACGATGCGGAACGCGGTGTTCAGCTCGCCGCGGCGCCATCGGCGCCCACGCACGGGGATGCCGGTCGCGACCTGCGCGTCGGAGCCGCCACGGGCCTCCAGACCGTCACCCTTTCCTTCAGCCCGCACGGTGCCTACCCAGCGAAGTCGAAGTCGGCGCCGAGCTTGCGCAGCTTCGGGATGAAGTGCTCGTAGCCGCGGCTGATGATGCCGACGTTGGTGATGTGCGACTCACCCTCGGCGGTCAGCGCCGCGATGAGGTGGCTGAAGCCACCGCGCAGGTCGGGGACGCGGACGTTCGCGGCGTGCAGCTTCGTGGGCCCGGTGACGACGGCGGCCTGCTCGAACGGGCGGCGGGCGACACGGCGGTCGTGGCCGGGGAGCCCCTCCTTGTGCACGACGATGTCGGCACCCATCTCGTTCAGGGCGTCGGTGAAGCCGAAGCGGTTCTCGTAGACGGTCTCGTGCACGATGCTCTGGCCGTCGGCCTGCGTCAGCGCGACGACGAGCGGCTGCTGCCAGTCCGTCATGAAGCCGGGGTGCACGTCGGTCTCGATGACCACGGGCTTCAGGGTGTCCAGCTCGCGGTAGAACCGGATCCCGTCCTCCTGGATGTCGAACCCGCCGCCGACCTTGCGGAAGACGTTGAGGAACGTCATGAGCTCCTGCTGGTTCGCACCCTCGACGAAGATGTCGCCGTTGGTGGCGAGCGCTGCGGAGGCCCAGCTCGCGGCCTCGTTGCGGTCGTTGATCGCACGGTGCGTGTAGCCACGGAGCGACTCGACACCCTCGATGAAGATGACACGGTTCGGCTCGACCGAGACGATGGCGCCCATCTTCTGCAGGATCGCGATGAGGTCCATGATCTCGGGCTCGATCGCGGCGTTCCGCAGCTCCGTGACGCCCTTGGCGAGGGTCGCCGAGAGCAGGACCTGCTCGGTGGCGCCGACGCTCGGGTACGGCAGCTCGATGGAGGCGCCGGTCAGGCCGTCCGGGGCCGTCAGGTGGATGCCGTTGACCTGCTTGTCGACGACCGCGCCCATGGCGCGGAGCGCGTCGAGGTGGAAGTCGATCGGGCGGTCGCCGATGCGGCAGCCGCCGAGGTCGGGGATGAACGCCTCGCCGAGCTTGTGCAGCAGCGGGCCGCAGAACAGGATCGGGATGCGGCTCGAGCCGGCGTGGGCGTCGATCTCGGCGAAGTGCGCCGACTCGACGCGCGACGGGTCGAGGATGAGCTCGCCTCGTGCCGGATCGGTGATGCGCACGCCGTGCACCTCGAGCAGCCCGCGGACCACCTTGACGTCGGAGATGTCCGGCACGTCACGGAGGATCGACGGGGTGTCACCGAGCAGCGACGCCACCATGGCCTTGGTCGCGAGGTTCTTCGCCCCACGGACCTCGATGCGCCCCACGAGGGGCTTGCCCCCGCGGATGACGATCTCGTCCGACGTGAGGCCCACGCGCGCCCCTGCGGCCGCTGCGTCCTGTACGAGAGAGTTCACTACTTCACCGGCAATGTCTTCGGCCGCCAACTGGAGCGGCGGGATTCGAACTCCGTGATCGAGGTCTCGTCACGGAGGGTGAGCCCGATGTCGTCGAGCCCTTCCATCAACCGCCAACGAGTGTAAGCGTCGATCTCGAAGGGGACGTCCACATCCCCCAGCGACACGCGCTGCGACACGAGGTCGACCGTCGCCTCGACGCCCGGGTTCGCCTCGATGACGGCCCACAGCCGCTCGACTTCCGGTTCGGTCACGATCGCGGTGACCAGGCCCTGCTTGCCGGCGTTGCCCCGGAAGATGTCCGCGAACCGGGGCGAGATCACGACCGAGAAGCCGAAGTCACGGAGCGCCCAGACGGCGTGCTCGCGGGACGACCCGGTGCCGAAGTCGGGGCCGGCGATCAGGACGCGGGCGCCCTGGTAGCGCTCCTGGTTCAGGACGAAGTCGGGGTCCTGGCGCCACCCGGAGAACAGGGCGTCCTCGAAGCCGGTCTTCGTGACGCGCTTCAGGTAGACCGCGGGGATGATCTGGTCGGTGTCGACGTTGGACCGCTTGAGCGGGGCCGCGATGCCGGTGACGGTGGTGATCTTGTCCATCAGAAGGTCCCCTCGGTGGCGGTGGCGGACGTCGCCGCCGCGATCTCGTCGTCGGTCTCCAGGTCCCACGGGCTGGACAGCGTGCCGCGCACCGCGGTGGCCGCGGCGACGAGCGGCGAGACCAGGTGCGTGCGGCCGCCCTTGCCCTGGCGCCCCTCGAAGTTGCGGTTCGAGGTGCTCGCACAGCGCTCCCCCGGTGCCAGCTGGTCCGGGTTCATGCCGAGGCACATCGAGCAGCCGGCGAACCGCCACTCGGCTCCGAACTCGGTGAACACCTTGTCGAGTCCCTCGGCTTCGGCCTCGAGCCGGACGCGGGCGGAGCCGGGCACGACCATCACCCGGACGCCGTCGGCCTTGGTGCGGCCCTTGATGATCGACGCGAAGGCCCGCAGGTCCTCGATGCGCGAGTTCGTGCAGGACCCCATGAACACCGCGTCGACGGCGATGTCCTTCATCGGGGTGCCGGCGGTGATGTCCATGTACCCCAGGGCTCGGCGTGCTGCGGCCTGGTCGTTGGGGTCGCTGTAGCTCGACGGGTCCGGCACGTTCTCGGACAGCGAGACGCCCTGGCCGGGGTTCGTGCCCCAGGTGACGAAGGGCTCGAGGTCGTCGGCGTCGATGAACACCTCGGCGTCGAACACGGCGTCGTCGTCGGTGGTGAGGGTCTCCCAGTAGGCGACGGCGTCGTCCCAGTCCGCACCGGTCGGGGCGTGGTCGCGGCCCTGCACGTAGTCGTAGGTCGTCTGGTCGGGGGCGACCATGCCGGCGCGGGCACCGGCCTCGATCGACATGTTGCAGATCGTCATGCGCCCCTCCATCGAGAGCGCGCGGATCGCGGAGCCGCGGTACTCGAGCACGTAGCCCTGGCCGCCGCCGGTGCCGATCTTCGCGATGACGGCCAGGATGATGTCCTTCGCCGTCACCCCGGGGCGCAGCGTGCCCTCGACCGTGATCGCCATCGTCTTGAACGGCTTGAGCGGCAGGGTCTGCGTGGCGAGGACGTGCTCGACCTCGGACGTGCCGATGCCGAAGGCCATCGCGCCGAAGGCCCCGTGGGTGCTGGTGTGCGAGTCGCCGCAGACCACGGTGATGCCGGGCATGGTGAGGCCGAGCTGCGGGCCGACCACGTGGACGATGCCCTGCTCCTTGTCACCCAGGGAGTGCAGGCGGACGCCGAACTCCTCGCAGTTGCGACGGAGGGTCTCGATCTGGATCCGGCTCGTCGGGTCCGCGATGGGGCGGTCGATGGCGAGCGTGGGGGTGTTGTGGTCCTCGGTCGCGATCGTCAGGTCGAGGCGACGGACCGGCCGACCGGCCTGCCGCAGGCCGTCGAACGCCTGCGGACTCGTCACCTCGTGCACGAGGTGGAGGTCGATGTAGAGGAGGTCGGGGTTGCCGTCCTCACCCTTGACCACGACGTGGTCGTCCCACACCTTCTCGGCGAGCGTCTTTCCCATGAGCCCGGCCCTCCTCGTCCTCGTCGTTGCGCCGCGACCGCGGCACGATCAGGCGACTCTACCATTGGTATACCAACGCGCGGCACCCCGCCCGTCGCACATGCGGCACCCCGTCCGTCGCGGGCCCGTCACCCCGCCGTCGCACGCCCGTCACCCCGTGACGGCGCGGCCTGGAGGCCCGGGGCGACTGCCCGACACCTGTCGCGGTGGGAAGATGGGGACGACATGACGACACCTGCGCACTCGACCCGGACCATCAACCTCGAGGGCGCGGCCCGCGCCGCGATCGCCGGTGGCGCACCGCTCGCGCTGCTCATCGCCCTCGGGATGCCCGGGTACGCCGCCTTTGCCATGTTCGCCGGGTTCACCGCCATCTTCGGTGCGACCGAGCCCTACCGGCAGCGTGCCGTCACCACCGGCGTCGCGGGTGCACTGCAGACGCTCTGCATGTTCGCCGGCATCGGGGTCGGGCTCGTCGGGTCGCCGCTCTGGCTGCAGGCCGTGGGTCTCGTCGTCGTCCTGGTGGTCGCGGTCTGCACCCTCTCCGCGCTCCGGGCGATCCCCGCTCAGCCGATCTTCCCGGTGTTCGCGTTCGTCGTGTCCGCACTCGTCCCGATGCGTCCGGCGGACGTCCCGCTCGTCGCGACGATCATCGTGTGCTCGGTGGTCTGGGCCTGGCTCGTCGCGATGTCCGGTTCGGTGCTCCGCCGGGTGCTCCACCCGCACGCCCCGCACCGGTTCCGCCCGCTGGCCGACCGCAAGCACCGCTCGCTCGCGGTCCTCGGGACCCCGGCCCTGTGGGAGACCGTCGCGCTCAACGTCGTCGGGTCACTCGTCGCCGGTGCGGTCGCGGAGTCGATCCCCGGACTCGGCCACCCGTACTGGGCCGTCATCGCGGTGGTGTCGACGCTGCCGGCGATCCGGCAGCGGCACACCGTCGTCCGCGCCGGGCAGCGTGTGGTCGGCACGATCGGGGGCACCGTGGTCGCGGTCGGCGTCCTGCTGCTCGAACCGTCGGCGTGGTGGATCGTCGTGCTGGCCGTCGTCGGGCAGTTCTTCGCCGAGATCTTCGTCGCCCGGAACTACGCCGTGTGCCTGCTGTTCCTCACCCCGCTTGCGTTGGCGGTCTCGTGGCTGAGCCTGCCCGAGGCGCCCCAGCTGCTCGCGCTCGACCGGATCGCGCAGACCGTGCTCGGTGCCGTGGTCGGCGTGGGGCTGCTGCTCGTCGGGCGTGCGATCGAGCGCCGGCGCGGCCGTGCCCTCGGTGCGACGAGCGCGATCCGCACGGTCTGACGCACCCGGTCGTTCCGGGCGTTCCTGGTCATTCCTTCCGACCAGGGATGCCCGATTCCGCCTGCCATCGCGCGTGACAGGGGAAGGAACGGGCGCGGACGACGGACGGGAGGCCCGTGGCGGGGCCGCCACGGGCCTCCCGTCCGTCCGTGGTCACGACCACCGCGCCCTGCGAAAGCGACAGATCGCTGCGGAACAACCGCTGAAGTCTGTCGCCCTCGCGGACGGGACCGCACCGGGTGCCGCGGGTCTGTCGCTTTCGCGAGCACCGGACGCCCCACCAGCGCGTCAGTCGCGCGGCTGGATGTTCCAGGCGTCGATGACGGGGCGGCCGTGCTCGTAGCCCAGGACGCTGACCGAAGCGGTGCCGAGCTTCAGCACGGCACCGTCCTGCGGTGCGAGCCGGATCCACGCGGCGCCGAGCGCCCGCAGCACGTGGCCGTGCGCGATGAACACGGCGTCGTGGCCCTCGGCGAGCACCGGACGGGCACGGTTCAGGATGCGCTCGACGCGGACCCGGACCTCGGCGGCGTTCTCACCGGGGGTGTCGCCGGCGGGGACGCCGTCGGTCCACAGGTCCCACGGTCCGTGGCGCAGCACCTTGATCTGCGGGGTGGTGAGGCCCTCGTACGCGCCGTAGTCCCACTCGTACAGGTCCTCGTCGAGCTCCGGCTCGACGCCGATCAGGTGTGCGGTGTCGCGGGCGCGCTGCAGCGGGCTCGACAGCGCCAGCGCGAACGACCGGTCCCCGAGGTACCGGCCTGCGCGCTTCGCCTGCTCGACGCCGTTGTCGGTGAGCGGGATGTCGGTGCGGCCGGTGTGTTGCCCGCTCTTCGACCACTCCGTCTCTCCGTGACGGACGAGGACGAGTTCGCCGGGGCGTTCCGAGGTCATGAGTTCCTTCCGATCCAGAGGCCGAGCGCAGCTGCGCCGACCGAGACGACGAGCATCCCGAGGCCGTTCAGGACGGCGAGCCGGGTCTTGCCGGATCGGAGGAGCTGTACGGTCTCGACGCTCGCCGTCGAGAACGTCGTGTACCCACCCATCATGCCCGTCCCGAGCACCGCGACCGTCGAGGCGGGGATGGTGCCGGCCTGTCCGAGGCCCGTCAGCACGCCGAGCAGGAGCGACCCCGACACGTTGATGAGCAGCGTGCCGACCGGGAACCCGGCGAACCGCGAACGGGCCACGCGGCCCTTGACGAGCCCGTCGAGCACGAAGCGCAGCGCGGCGCCTGCTCCCCCGCCGACCGCGACGAGGAGCAGTTCGACGGGGCTCATCGGGCGTCCTGCAGCGGTTCGGGGCGGGTGCGGGGCCGGGTGGCCGCGGCGACCCAGAGACCGAGGACGACCGCGGCGAGTCCGAGCACGACCGACAGCAGGGCGTACCCGCTGCCGGCCGTCCACCGGCCGAGGTCGAGCAGCTGCGCGGTGTCGTCCGCGAGCGTGCTGTAGGTCGTGAAGCCGCCCAGGACGCCGGTGCCGACGAACAGGCGGGCCGCGCGACGACGACCGACGTCGGCGCCGCGGCGTGCGAGCGCATCGAGCAGGAACCCGAGGCAGAACGCCCCGACGACGTTGATCGCCAGGATGGTCCAGCTGATGCCGTCGTGGGCGGGGAACGCTGCAGCGAGCAGTGCGCGGACGGTGGTCCCGATCGCGCCGCCGAAGGCGACCAGGGCGATGAAGCCCCATCGCAGGTGTGGTGGGCGCTCATCGGTCATCGGTACTCCTATCGCCGAGCACGCCGGATCGTCTCCGCGCGTGCGGTGTTCGGGATAGGGACCGTTGGCGGCTGGTGCGCGGTTGGGTCCGGCAGGCCCCACTGCCGGGTCTGGCGACGTCGACAGCGTACCGCCCCACCCGCGGCGCCCGCGATCGCCCGCACCTGGACGGTGTGTGGATGTGCACATGTGCCGAGCCGGGTCGACACCGTCTGTCGGACGGGACGACGAAACCCCCGCAGAGCAGGAGCTCGGCGGGGGTTTCGTGTGCTGGTGACCCCAGCGGGATTC
>NZ_MJGM01000021.1:7778-28491 GCF_001864905.1 Curtobacterium sp. MCBA15_007 | reverse complement strand
GCCGCTATACGATGGGGCCGTTCCGACAACTCGACAAGTATTGCACAAGCCCTGCATCCGTACCAAAACGGGGCGTGTCGCCCGGGTGCGCCGTCGTGCTGCGCCCGGCATACGGCGCTCGCTGCGCGTGCAGATTCCGACGGAACACCGGTCGAACGACGCGCGTTCTGTCGCAACCTGCACACGCATCCGTTGCGTGCGCATCGAGCGACGAAACACCCGTCGAACGACGCGCAGTCTGTCGCAACATGCGCACGCATCGGTCGCACGGCCGTGGACGCGCCCGCCCCTCGGAAGGGAGGCGCGTGGCGGGCCCGCCACGGGCCTCCCGTCCGCCCGCGCGGTCAGATCGTGAGCGACTCCCCCGGCCGCAGCACGACGAGCGACCCCGCGGGTTCGACGGCCTCGCGCAGCCGCCCCGTGTGCATGTCGTAGCCGATGTCGGAGAGCGTGGCCTCGTGGATCGGGTACGCGCGGGACGGCGCGATCGCGGCGACGGCGTCCATCATCTCGCCGACCTTGAGCCACGGTGCCCCGACGGGCGCTGCGAGGACCTCGACGGGGACGCCCGGGTCCGTGTACGAGTCCCCCGGGTGGAACAGCCGGCCGTTCACGAGCACGCCGGTGTTGTCGACGATCGGCACCGAGGAGTGGATGAGCTGGTGTCGGGTGCCGTGGAAGGAGAGCTCGAACGGGCCGACGGTGCGGTGGTCGCCGTCGGTCACGACCTCGACCGCGATGCCGGAGTCGGCGAGCGCCGCGCGGACGCCTTCGGGGCCGAACACCACGGCGTCGGGGTCGGCGGCGAGGATCCGGTGCAGCTGTTCGGACGTGACGTGGTCCGGGTGCTCGTGGGTCACGACGACGGCGACGACACCCGTGACGTCGACCGGGCGGGTGAAGTTGCCCGGGTCGAGCACCAGGCGGGTGTTGCCCTCGGTGATGATCTGGCAGGCGTGTTCGAGTTTCGTGACCTCCATGCGGGCGAGGCTACGCCGAGCCGATCCGAGCCGAGCGAGGGAGGGCCGCGGGGGCTGCGTCGGCTCGGAACGACATCGCCGTTGTCGTGAGACATCGGGAACGTCGTTCCGAGTCGATCACGCCCACGCCCACGCCCACGCCCACGCCCACGCCTACGCCGCCCACGCCCACGCCACCCACGCGCCGCCGACCTCACCCCGGCGGCGGCCCCGTCGACGCGCGGGCGACCAGGTGCGCCGGTGCCGCCGCGATCGGGCCGGCCACACCGCCGTCGACCTCGGCGAGCACCGCGCGCGCCGCGGTCCGCCCCTGGGCGACCGGGTCCTGCGCGACGGTGGTGAGTCCGACGGTGGCACCGAACTCGTGGCCGTCGATCCCCATCACGGACACGGCTTCGGGCACTGCGAGGCCGGCTCGGTGCGCGGCCAGCAGGACGCCGAGGGCCATCTCGTCCGAGGCGCAGAGCACCGCCGTCGGTCGCGCGGTCGCCGGCTCGGCGAACAGCGCGGCCCCGGCGGCGGTCCCACCGGCGAACGAGAACCGGCCGTCCAGGGACCACCGTTCCGGCACCGCGGACCCCGCCGACCGCACCGCGTCGAGGAACCCGTCCCGACGCAGGTGCGGCACGGCGACGTTCAGGCCGGCCTCGTCCTGGCCGCCCACGTAGGCGATCCGCCGGTGCCCGAGTCCGTGCAGGTGCTCGACGGCGATCCGGGTGACCTCGCGGTCGTCGACGCCCACGTTCCGCAGGCCCGGTGCGGGGCCGCCGATGACGACCATCGGGTGTCGGCTGAGTTCGAGTTCGGCCCGTTCGGTGGCGTCGAGCACCAGGGAGAGCAGCACGAGGCCGTCGACGCGGTGCCGCAGCATCGAGCGCCGGAACGCCCGGTCACGGTCGCCGCCCGGGCCGCCGAGGTTGTAGAGGACCAGGTCGTACCCGGCCTGGCGGAGCTCCGCGTCGACACCGCCGAGCGCCTTCACGTAGAACCATCGGTCGATGACGGGCACGACCACCCCGACGGCGCGCTGACGACCGGTGGCGAGACCGGCCGCCGCCGAGCTCGGGACGTACCCGAGTTCGTCGGCGACCCGGCGCACCTCGTCGATCGTGGTGTCGGCCACGTTCGACATGCCGCGGAGCGCCCGCGACACCGTCGACTTCGACAGCCCCGTGACGGTCGCGATCTCCTGGATCCCCATCGGTGCGACCCGGGAGGCCCGTCAGCCGTCCGTCCCGTGCGTCACGTCCGCCGGTCGGTCGGCCGCAGTGCCGGGGGTTGCGTGCGCGACGGCCGCTGCGGCCCGGCGGGCGCCGTGCGGCGCTCGACGACCGGCTGGTGCGAGCTCGTCCCACCCGCTGTGCCGGTGCACCCGCCCGTCCGCGGAGGGTCGTGGCCGGCGCCGGTGGTCGTCGCCGCGCGCGGTGCGGAACCCAGCGATGGCGGGAGTGGCACCGACACCGTCGACCTCGGCGTGCCGGCGGAGCACCCGCACCCGCCAGCGGTCGAGGGCGACGACGCCGAGCACGCACACCAGCAGGGTGAGCGCCCAGCCGAGTGCCGGTCGCCCGGTGAGCTCGCAGAACACCGTGACGCCGAGGAACAGCACGCCGAACATGCCGACGAAGCCGATCGATTCCTCGATGTGGGCGGTGGGACGGGTGGGTCCGCGCTGGGCCATGGCCGTCAGCCCTTCACGCCGCCGGCGGTGAGCCCCGCCACGATGCGCCGCTGGAAGATCAACACGAGGACCACGAGCGGTATCGTGACGATCGTGCCGGCGGCCATCACCGCCGTGTAGGGCTCCTGGTGCGGCTGCGACCCGGCGAACGAGGCGATCGCCACGGTCACCGGCTGTGTCGCGTCGCTCGAGAGCTGCGACGAGATGAGGTACTCGTTCCAGCTCGAGATGAACGCCAGGATCGCCGTGGTGAACACCGCGGGCGCCGCGAGCGGCAGGATGATCCGCCGGAACGCCTGCACCCGGGTGCACCCGTCGATGCGGGCGGCCTCTTCGAGGTCCCACGGCATCTCGCGGAAGAACGACGCGAGCGTGTACACGGTCAAGGGCAGCACGAACGAGATGCTCGGCAGGATGAGTGCCTGGTACGACCCCATCCAGCCGATGTCGGTGAACAGCTGGAACAGCGGCGAGATGAGGGCGACACCGGGGAACATCGACGCGGCCAGGATCGCACCGGCGATGAACGACTTGCCGCGGAACTCGAGCCGGGCCAGCGCGTACGCCGCCGTGGTGCCGACGAGCAGGGCGATGACGGTCACGGCGACGCCGATGAACACGCTGTTCAGGAGGGCTCGGCCGAGGTGGTTGCCCAGTGCCGTCGAGAACGCGGTCGCGTAGTTGTCGAGGGTCACGTGGGTGAACCACGGGGTGGCGTCGAACGTGTACCCGACCTCGCGGAAGCTCGTGACCACCATCCAGTAGAACGGCAGGAGGCACCAGACGGCGATGACGACGGCCTGCACGGCGGTCCGGAGCTTCGGGCCCGTCTCGCGTCGGACCCGCACGTCGGGACGGTCCGTCGCCCGGTCGCGGGTCGCGGCGGTGCGCCGGGGACGATCTGCTGCGAGGGTCACTTGAGTTCACCCTTCTGCTGGGCTGCCTGCGTCTGCACGACGTTCGCGCCGAGGAACCGGACGAAGACGAACGCGACGATGAAGACGATGAGGAACGTGATGGTGGACAGGGCGGATGCGGCGTTGAACCCCTGCCGGATCTGGTCGACGACCAGCACCGACAGCGACACGGTCGCGTTCCCGGAACCACCACCACCGCCGGTCATGATCGCGATGAGGTCGTAGATGCGCAGGGCATCGAGGACACGGAACAGGATGGCGACCATCAGGGCCGGCCGGACGAGCGGCAGCGTGATGAGGAAGAAGCGTTGGAGCGTCGAAGCGCCGTCCATCTTCCCCGCCTCGTAGACGTCCTCGGGGATGAGCTGCAGGCCCGCGAGGATCAGCAACGCCATGAACGGCGTCGTCTTCCAGGTGTCGGCGATGACGATCGCGAACCGAGACGCCCACTCGTCGGAGAACCAGAGGACCTGGTGCCCGATCACGTGGTTGAGCACGCCGTTCGCGTCGAAGATGAAGTACCAGAGCTTCGCGGTGACGGCGGTCGGGATCGCCCACGGCACCAGGATGGCGGCGCGGACGAGGGCGCGGCCCCTGAAGTTGCGGTTCATGATGATCGCCATCCACAGACCGATGACGGTCTCGAGGACCACTGTCACGATCGTGAAGAAGAACGTGTTCCCGAAGGCGACCCAGAACTGGGAGCCGAGGTTGCCTGGTGGGCACGCGACGTCCCCGCACCGCTGGCCGAGCCAGTGCACGTAGTTCGTGACTCCGGCGAAGCCGCCCTCGACGAACAGACCGGTCGCCTTGTCGAGGCCCTGGTCGAGCTGGAACGACTGGATGACCGCGCTGACCACGGGGTACCCGATGACGACCGCCAGGAGCACGATCGTCGGGCCGATGAGGTACACGGCCCACCGGCCGTGCTCGGCGTTGAGCCCGCCCTTGCGCCGCTGGGGCTTCGGTTCCGTGCCCGTCGGGTTCGGGACGGCTGCGGGGATCTCGGTTGCTGCTGACACGTGTCGGCCTCCTTGCCGGGGGTGTCGGAACGCAAGTGGGGACGGAGGGGAGGCCCGTGGCGGACCCGCCACGGGCCTCCTGTCCGGAAGGTGCGGCGGAAGCCGCGGTGCGGCCGCTAGCTCCCGCTGTCGGTCGCGGCCTTGAGGGCGTCCTGCATGTCCTTCATGGCTTCGTCGACCGACTTCGACCCCTTGAGCGCCGCGTAGGTGTTGTCCTGGATCGCCTTCGTGACGGCCGGGTAGAACGGCGTGACCGGGCGCGGCTCCGCCGACTCGATCGACTTGAGCAGCGTCGGCAGGTAGGGCAGCTGCTTCGTCAGCTCGGGGTCCGTGTAGAGGTCACCGACGACCGGTGCGAGCGAGCCCTGGGTCGCGAAGAACTTCTGCGTCTCGTCCGAGGTCAGGAACTCGAGGAAGTCGTGCGCCGTCGCCTTGTGCTTCGAGTACACGCTGATGGCCGCGTTGTGCCCACCGAGCGTCGAGGCTCCGACGCCGTCGGCACCGGGGATCGGCGCGATGCCGAAGGTGTCCTTGACCTTCGACGAGCCGTCGGTCTTGGCGAGGCTGTAGACGTAGGGCCAGTTGCGCAGGAACAGCAGCTTGCCGTCCTCGAACGCGGTGCGGCCCTGCTCCTCCTGGTAGGTGATCGCCTCGGCCGGGATGTTCCCGTCCTGGAACGCGTCGACCAGGTTCTGCAGACCAGCCTTCGCCTTGTCGGTGTCGACGTCGGGAGCACCGTCGCTGCCGAGCACCGAACCGCCGGAGCCGTTGATCGCCTCGGACGCGTTGACGGTGAGGCCCTCGTACTTCGCGAACTGCCCCGCGTAGCAACCGATGCCGGCGGCCTTCGCGATCGTGCAGTCGTCCATCATCTCCTTCCACGTGGTGGGGGGCGTCTTGACGAGGTCCTTGCGGTAGTAGAGCAGCGCGCCGTCCGAGGTCTGCGGCGCGGCGTAGAGGGTGTCGTTGTAGGTCGCGGTCTTCACCGTCGACGGCAGGAGCTTCGAGGTGTCGAGCTTCATCTCGCCGGTGAGCGGCGTGAGCCACTTCTTCGCGGCGAACTCGGCGGTCCAGACGACGTCCACGTCGACGACGTCGTAGTTCTCGTCCTTGGCCTGGAAGTGCTGCACCAGGTCGTCGTGCTGCTGGTCGGCCTGGTCGGACTGTTCCTTGAAGGTGACCTTCTCGTCCGGGTGGGCCTTGTTCCACTTCGCGATCAGCGGGCGGACGACGTTCGAGTTGTCCTTGCCCTGCACGTAGGTGATGGGTCCGCGGCTGTCCTGGCCGCTCTTGGCGTCGTCGTCCGCCGAACTGCCGCTCGAGCATCCGGTGAGCACGAGCCCGATGACCGCGACCCCCGCAACGGACGCGAACCGCACCCTGGCGCGTGTTGTCTTCACAGCGTTGTCTCCTCGTTGAGATCACCAGGACGGCTCGGTCGGAGCACGACACCGCCGCCCTGGAGCAGGCGACACTGCCTGCTGGAGGAGGAAGCTACGCCCGGTCCGACCGGAGCGCAACCGGTTGCATCGGATCCGTGACCTGAGCGTGACCCATGAGCTTCCCGTGTCTTCCTGGGTGAGCGCTCACCCTCGTCCGGGGCACACGCGCCGTGCGGAACCCCGCACGAACCCCGCCACTGCGCCGATCTCCCGTTGTCGGCCGCTCCGGGCCGTCGTAGCGTCCCGCACATGGCCATCCCCTCCACCGCCGCCACCGTGCCCGCACCGCGCCGGGTGATCGGCGTCGACCTCGACGCCCCGCTCCCCCGGCTCGTCGCCGACGAGACCGGCGCGTCCGCCATGGTGATCGGCTACCGCGGCGGCCACCCCACCGGCACGCTCGACGTGCTGCTCACCGACGACCCCGCCGACGCGGCCCGCGCGCTCGAGGCCCTGCAGGAGACCGTGCTGGCCGACGTCCCCGTCGTGGCCGACGAGGACCTGCCGACCATCTCGGTCGTGGTGTCCACCGTCGTCGACCGCGTCGAGGACCTCGGCAAGCTGCTCGACGTCCTCGAGCACCTGGACTACCCGCGGCACGAGGTCATCCTCGTCGACAACCGGGTGCGCGTCCCCGCCGGTGACGCGCTGCCCGCGATGCTGGCCGGGCGGGACGTCCGTCTGGTCGAGGAACGTCGCCCGGGCCTGTCCGCCGGTCGCAACGCCGGTGTCGCCGCCGCGACCGGCGACGTGATCGCCTTCACCGACGACGACGTCCGCGTCGACCCGCAGTGGCTCCGCGCGATCGGTTCGCGGTTCGTCAGCGAGCCGGACCTGCAGGCCGTCACCGGCGTGATCCTGCCGAGCGAGCTCACCACCCCCGCGCAGATCTGGTACGAGGCGTACTACGGCGGGTTCAGCGCCGAGCGCACCTTCTCGCCCGTCACGATCGTCCCCGAGGACGTCCCCGGCACCATGCGGCACGCCCGCGTCCGTGCCCTCACCCCGTCGGGCCAGGTGCTCAAGCGCTTCGCGGTCTACGGCATCGGGGCGTACGGCGCCGGCGCGAACATGGCCTACCGACGCACCCTGATCGACACCGTCGGTGGCTTCGACCCCACGCTCGGCGCCGGCTCCCCCGCCCGCGGCGGTGAGGACCTGGCGATGTTCGTCGAGACGCTCTGGCGCGGCGAGAGGATCGGCTTCGAACCCCGCGCGGTCGTGCACCACCGGCACCGTCAGACCATCGAGGACCTGCACAAGCAGCTGCACGGCAACGGCGTCGGGTTCACCGCGCTGATGTTCGCGCTCGCCGCGAAGGACAAGCGGCACGTCGCCGTCCTCGCCCGCCTGATGCCGCTCGCCGCGAAGGTCAAGTCGAAGCAGATGGTGTCCCGTCTCGCCGGGCGCCGCGACGCCGCCACCGAGGTCACGAACGAGGCCTCGACCACACGCATCCCGAAGACCCTGGCGTACCACGAGCTGCGCGGCTTCCCCGCGGGTCCGGCCGCCTGGTTCCGGAGCCGTCGTCGCTGGCGCGACGTCGAGGCGGGACGGTTCCGGCCCTAGCCGGTCCCCCGCGCGGAACGGGAGGCCCGTGGCAGCGTCGCCACGGGCCTCCCGTCCGTTCTGCCGCGCACGCGGAACGCGACAGAGCACGCGTCGATCGACGCGTGCTCTGTCGCAAAGCCGGTGCCGGCGTGCCCGCGCCTCAGCGCGCAGTCAGCCGCCCGGCCACGTACCGCCACGGCCCGCCCAGCGCGGCCACGAGTTCAGCGCGCTTCAGCCCGCGCGTCGCCTCGGTGAACTCGGCGTCCACGGGCCAGCCGCCGATCGCGTCGACCGGGCGATCGTCCGCTCCCTGCCCCAGGGCACCGAGCCGCCGCACCGCCCCGGCCGCCCGCCGCAGCACCGCGAACGCGGTCGACGGCCGCAGGACGAGCTTCGTCACCCACGCGCCGAGGCCCGTGCCGTAACCGATGGCCTGCGACCGCAGGGCGGCACGGTCCTTCCGGTGTTCGTGCCACACGACGGCCGAGGGCTCCACGGCGAGCGCCCCACCGGCGAGCAGGACCCGGGTGAACAGGTCGGGGTCCTCGCCGGCCCGGGCCCGGGTGCCTGGGCCGAGGGCGACGTCGAAGCCGCCGAGCTGGCGGACCGCGTCGCGGCGCACGGACATGTTGGCCCCCGTGCCGAAGGCCCCGACGGTGAACGGGAACAGGGGTTCGTCGACCGGAGGGCTCGCCGTGCGGAGGACCCGGCGCTCGAGGTTCCGGGCCCAGGTGACCCGCTCGTCGAAGTAGCGCTGCGTGGGGGTGCGGAGCTCGCCGCTCGGTACCAGTCCGGTAACGCACCAGACGTCGCTGTCCCGCTCGTAGGCGGCGGCGATGGCGGCCATCCAGCGCGGGTCGGCGACGACGTCGTCGTCGATGAAGGCGACGACCGTGCCGGACGCGAGCGCGAGGCCGGCGTTGCGGGCACGCGAGACTCCGGCGCGGGGCTCGAGGACGTAGTGCACCCGCGGGTCACCGAGCGCGGCGACGACGTCGCGCGTCCCGGTCGTGACCGGCGCGTTGTCGACGACGAACACCTCGAAGTCGTCGTACGCCGACGCCAGGACGGACCGGACGGCGCGGTCGAGTGACGCGGCGCGTTCGCGCGTGCCGATGACGACCGAGACGCGTGCGCCGGATGCGGGCGCGTCGACCGCGGGGCCCGGTGCCGGCAGTCGGCGCAGGACGGGTCCCAGCTCGGCCGGGTCCACCGCCCCGCCCTCGTCGACGCGCACGTCCACGAACCCGGCGACGTCGTCGCCGTCACGGACCATCAGTCGTGCCCGGCGGAAGCCGGTGGCGCCGGCCAGCTGGACGGTGTCCGCGGCGAGCGCGGCGGACCGGTCGACGGCACCGACCCAGGCGGCTCCGGCCCAGGTGGGGGCGTGGGTCGAGGGCATCGCGGGCATCGCGGGCATCGCGGGCTCGAGTGTCAGGGCTCGGGCCGCGGTGGTGGTGTGGTCGGTCATGCTCGTCCCGTCGGGCCGGTCTCATCGGGTGGACCTGGCCATGGTCACCGGCCGACGACAGGGGGTCAACGGCGTTGCTCGGAGGATGCGGGGAGCCTGCGGTTTGCCGCCAGTAGAGTGGCGAACACGCCGGGTGATCGCCCCGGTGCGCACCGGCTGCTCGCCGAGCACGAGGAGGACGCATGCCCCAGGCTCGCACGACGGCCCGGCCCGGCCCGATCAGGCGTCCGCGGACGCAGTTGCACCTGGTGCCCGAGACCTCGGGGGGTCTCCTCACGCTCGTGGCCGACGACGACGCGACCGAGTCCGGCTGCTCGAGCTGCGGGCACGCCGAAGGGGCGCACGAGCACTACCGTCCCGGCACCGACTGCGCCCTCTGCGACTGCCCGAAGTTCCGCCGCAGCCGCTGACCGGCCCCGCGTCCGATCGGTCCGAGCGGCCGGTCTGCGGGAAACCGCCGTTCCCCCGCACCCGCCCCTGACCGGCCTTGTCGGGGTTCCCGGGCCCGCTTAGCGTCGCGGACATGGCCATCTCCCCCACGCCGCTCGCGTGCATCGTCCTCGCCCACGAGGACCCGACGCACGTCCGTCGGCTCGTGGCGGCGCTCGACCCGTTCCCGGTGTTCCTGCACTGCGACGCGAGCACCGACGATGACGCGTTCGCAGCGATGACGGCCGACCTGCCCGAGCGGGTCCGCGTGCTGCCCCGGATGCGCACCGGCTGGGCGAAGTGGGAGAACGTCGCGGCCGAGGTCGCAGGCTACCGTGCTGCCCTCGCGGAGACCGACGCGACGCACGTGGCCGTGCTGACCGGCAGCGACTACCCGTTGGCCGGTGCCGCGGAGATCGCCGCGGTCATGACGGCGAACCCCGGTCGGTCGTTCGTCGACGTGCAGCCGCTCCCGCACCCCGCGTGGGGTCGTGACGGTGGCCGTTCCCGCGTGCGTTTCCGGCACTGGGCGTGGCGGAAGCACATGCTGCGCCTGCCGATCCCCCGCAGGGCGCCGCGCGGCGTCGTGTTCGGCGGTGGCTCGCAGCTCAAGGTCCTGGCGCGGCACCATGCGCAGGGCGTCGTCGACGTGGTCGACGTCCGGCCGGACCTGGTGACCTTCTGGGAGCGTGTGTGGATCGGTGACGAGACCTTCGTGCCGTCGGTGTTGCTGACCCCGGCGTTCACCCCCGACTTCGCCGACGCCCACGTCGCGCACCCGCTGTGGTGGATCGGGTGGGACGGCACGAAGCAGAAGAGCCCGCCGTGGCTCGGGATCGAGGACGCCGGACGGGTGCTGGAACGCCGTGCCTCGGCCGACCAGTCCGCCCCGTTCCTGTTCGCCCGCAAGTTCTCGACGGAACGCAGCGGCGACCTGCTCGACGTCGTCGACGCCGCCTTCGGGCTGCGCACCGGTGCCCGACGCGACGACGAACCGGCGGTGGTGTCGCGGTGACCGTCCCCCAGACCCGACGCGAGGCCCGTGCAGCCGAGGCCGCCGTCGAGCAGCCCGCCTCGCCCGGAGCGCTCTCCACGGACACCGGTTCGACGGCGGTGGCCCGCGGCTCGTCGGTGCTGTTCGGACGCGGCCTGCTCTACGTCGTGGTGTGGTCGATGCAGCTCGTCGTGAGTTCGCTCATCTCGCCCGTCCTGGCGCACCTGATGCCACCGGCCGAGTTCGGTGTGCTGGCCTCGGCGATCGCGCTCTACCAGGCGCTCGTGGTCGTCGCGGTGTGCGGCATCGACCAGGCGGCGGTGCTGCAGCGGGCCGAGGACGGCGACGACCGACGGGCGCGCGGCCTGCTGTTCGTCGGCATGGTCACCGCCGTCACCGTCACGGTGTTCGCACTCGTCTCGATCCCGCTGTGGGGGGATGCCGCGGGCTTCGTCGACCAGCACCCGCTGCTCCTGGTGGCCGTCCTGTGGACCGGGCCCGCCGCGATCGTGCAGCTCTCCCTCGCCCTGCTGGTGGCGCAGGACCGCATCCGGGTCTTCGCGGTGACGAGCCTGCTGTCGTCGGTCGGCGGGTCGGTCATCGGCCTCGGGCTGCTGGCCGCCGTGCACGCCGACGCCACCACCTACGCCTGGGGCGGCGTCGTCGCCCAGGGCGTCGCGATGGTCATCGGCATCGTCGCGACCAGGCCCCGGTTCCGTGGCCTGTTCGACCACCGCACCACCGCTCGCGCCTTCCGGCTGGGCGTCCCGATCGCGCTCGGCAGCCTGTCGTACTTCGTCCTGAACGCCGGCGACCGGCTCGTCGTGCAGCGCCTGCTCGGTGCCGACGAGGTCGCCCGCTACCAGATCGCCTACGTCGTCGGGTCCGCGGTCATCCTGCTGCTGACCTTCACGAACCAGGCGTGGGCACCGCACTTCGCCGCCCTCCGCGACGCCGTCGCCCGTCGTCGGCTCGCGATGCACGCCCGCGACGAGCTCTACGTGCTCCTCGCCCCCGTGCTCCTCGCCGTGACGCTCGTGTCGCCCGTGGCCCTGCCGATCCTCGCGCCGGCCTCCTACCGCGTCGAGTCGCTCACCGTCGTCGTGTTCGTGGTCGCCCTGACCGCGTTCCCCGTGGTCGCGAGCGGCGCCACCGGCCGACTGCTGCTGGTGGAGCGCCGCGGCGTGACCGTGGGAGTGATCGGTGCGGTCGCCGGTGTCGTCAACATCGCCGCGAACCTGGTGCTCGTGCCGCTGACCGGCATCGTCGGCGCCGGCATCGCGACCGTGATCGCCTACGGGATCCTCGCCGTCCTGCAGCAGGCGGCGCTCCCGGACCGCCGCGAGTGGCGGGGGCCCGGACGCCGGGTGCTGCTGGCCGTCGGCATCGCCCTGGTGCTCGCCGCGGCGTCGCTGCTGGCACCACAGGACCTCACCTGGAACATCGTCAGGGTCATCGGTGTCGTCGCCTGCATGCCCTGGTTCTTCCGTCGACTGCAACTCGCCCGCGGAGGCTCGGCATGACCAGTCCCACCGCCCACCGCACACTCCGTGTCGTCGTCGCCACGAACGGGCTCACCATCACCGGCGGCGTCGAGCGCTGCGTCCTCGAGGACGTCGGCGAGCTCGTGTCCGCTGGGCACGACGTCGAGGTCTGGCACCGCCCTGCGCCGACCGGTCGCCCGGACGACGGCCGTGCCCCCTTCGACCGTCTCGGTGTCCGGCTCCGCCCAGCACGGGACTACTCCTTCTCGGTGCGGACCGCACCGCGGGACCTGCTGCGCTTCGTCGGCGAGGGCCTCCGCCTCCGCCGGTCCCGCCCCGACGTCCTCTGGCTGAACCGGCCGGAGTTCCTGCCGTGGGGCCGCGTCGTGTCGTTCGTGTCCGGCGTCCCCCTCGCGGTGCACCTGCACCACGCCCCGAACTACCGCCGCCTCGGGCCGTTCGCGGGGGGCCGGACGCGGTTCTTCGCGGTCTCCACCGCGATGGCGCGGGCCTGGACGGCGGCCGGGGCACCGGCCGACCGCATCGACGCGGTGCCGAACGGCGTCGACACCTCGGCCTTCCCGCTGGCCACGCCCGCCAGCACCCGCCGCGCCCGTGCGGCGCTCGGCATCGACGACGACCGCCCCGTGGTGCTCCACTACGGTCGCCTCACGCGTTCGAAGGGCGTGCTCGCCCTCCTGGAGGCCTGGGGGCGCGTCCACGCGTCGACCCGCGTCCTCGTCGGGCACGGCACACCGCCCGCCCCGGCCCCGGTGCTCGTCCTCGCCGGAGCGCTCTCCGCCGCCGACGCCCCCGCGGTGCGCCGCGCGATCGCGGCGCTGCCACCGGGGTCCGTCATCGTGGTGCCGGAGCGCGACGACGTCGTCCCCGTGCTGCACGCCGCCGACGTCGTGGTGGCGCCCTCCATCGAACCGGAGGGCTACGGCCGCGTCGTCGTCGAGGCGATGTCGACCGGCCGCCCCGTCGTCGCGGCCGCATCGGGCGGCACCGCCGAGATCCTGCGCGGCGAGTGGGCCCGGTTCACCGTCGAACCGACCGACACCGACGCGCTCGCCGACACGCTGATCGAGGCACTGCACGCGAGCGGCACCGAGCCAGGCCTGGCGGACCGCTGCCGAGCCTGGGTACGGGACCACCACGGCCGTGACCGTCACGTCGCGGCGCTGCTGCAGGCACTCCGCGACCACGCGGAGCACTGAGCGTCGACCACGCCCCGGTCTCGGTGCGGGGTCCGGAGCAGCTCAGTCGGTCGGGGCGTCGGACGGCAGCGTCGCCGCGGGCGCGGCCCCGGCAGACGGCACGTCGATGGTCAGCCAGTCGATGAGCAGCGAGCCCTCGGCGTCGGCGGGCGGGTCCCCACCGTTCGAGCCCGCCTGGACGACCAGGTGCATCGGTGCCGTCGGGATGTTCTCCGTCGTGGTGCCGACGACCTCGTCGTCGACCAGGAACGACATCCGCTCGGGCGTCCACTCGATCGTGTAGGTGTGCCAGTCGGCCAGCGAGGCCGAGGTCTGCTCGTGGACGCACTTCTCGGCCGGATCGGACAGGCAGTGCACGTTGAGCCAGGCCGGCGCACCGAGTGCCCCCTCCGGGAAGTCGATCTCACCGTCCGACCACAGGTTCTGATCGCTCCACAGCAGGACGGCGACGCCGTACCCGTCGACCTCGTCGCTCTTCATCCGGATGCTGTAGCGGCCGGAGGTCTGTCCGCCCCAGTGCCCGTCGACGAGCGGCACCACACCGCCGGCGAGCGGGACACCGGCGCTGGTGGTCCGGAGTCGCACGTCGAGCAGGCCGTCGTGCGTGGACAGCGTCGACGCCTGGTACCGCCCGGTCCCCGCGGTGTCCGCGAAGCCGTGGTACGCGACGAAGCGCTCGGCGTACCGCGACTCGAAGGTCCGGTTCGTGGCGGTGTCGGCGAAGTCCTCGCCGAACACCCGGGTCCACCCGGCCGGCTGGTCGGAGGGCATCGAGACGCCACTGGGATCGTCGAGGGTCACGTCGTCCCCGTTCGCGGTGGTGGTGGCGGTCGCGGTGCCGGCGACGATGCCGGCGGCGGCCAGGAGCGCACCGGCGGCGAAGGCGGCGCGTCGTGCGCGGCGGCGCGGCGGGCGGTGCCGGGACAGGCCGCGTCCGTGTGCCGGTGCCGCGCCGTTGGCCGACGCCGCGTCGTCGGCGACGTGTTCCGACCACGTGGGGCGGGCCTCCTGGCGGTCCCCCTGGTCGTCGGTCATCCGGTCGTCCAGGCGCGGAGCTCGGAGAGTCCGACGTTGCCGGTGCTGTCCGAGACGCCCGTCACCGTGAAGCGCACCCACGAGACGCTGCGCGGGGTGAAGTCGACGGTCAGGGCGTCGCCGCCGTCCGGCAGGGAACCGACCGCGACCTGACTGCCGTCCGAGAACGTCAGGATCCCGCTGGTGACCTGGTCGGCGCTGTTCGGACGGTCGTGCAGCACGATCCGGCCGAGGCGCTGCGAGGCGGCCCAGTCGAGCTGGATCCAGACGCCGGTCCGCCCCCACGGGGCGACCCACTCGGCGGTGGTGTCGGCGGGGTAGCCCGAGACGACCCCGTCGACCGCCTTGTCGACCGTCTGCCCGGTGGACGCGTCGTCCCACGCGGCCGTCGGCACGGCCGAGGCGGTGACGTCGGATGCCGTCGGCGTCGGATCCGGGGTCGGCGTCGGGGTCGGGGTCGGCGTCGGCGTCGGCGTCGGCGTCGGCGGCGGCTCCGGGGCGAACGCCCGGATCTCGGCCAGACCGACGTTCCGTGTCGTCCGGCTCACCGAGCCGACGGTGAACCGGACCCACGTGACGTGGCGCGCAGCGAACGCCACGCGCTGCACGGCACCGCCGTCGTCGAGCGCCGGGACGGCCACGCTCGAGCCGTCCGAGAAGGTCAGCGTGCCGCCGGTGACCCGGTCGTCCCCGTTCGGCCGGTCGGCGAGGTCGACCTCGTGCAACGTGGTACCCGCGGCCCAGTCGAGCTGGATCCACGTCCCGACGCCGCCCCACGGGGCAGCCCACTCGGCCGTCGGGGCGTCCGGGTAGCCACTGACGACGCCGTCGACGGCCTTGGCGGCGGTCTGGCCGTCGGCCGGGTTCTCGGCGCTCGCCGTGACCGATGCGCCGGAGGTGACGTCGGTGCCGTGCTCGGGCAGCGGGTCCGTCGGCGGTTCGGTGGACGACCCGACGGTGTACTGCCGGCTCAGCCAGGAGCCCTCGGGGCGGGACGCGCACGCCGAGGTCGACGCGCAGGTCTCCCCGTCGTGCGCCGCGTAGGCGAAGAACGCCGCCGACTTGGCCGCGGTCTGTGCCGCCGTCAGGTTCGAGGGTCGGTCCGCGATCGGGTAGCCGAGGTACCCCGTGAAGGTGTGGGACGTCGCCGACGCGGCCTGGGCCTCGGCAGCCAGGTAGGCGACGGTGTGGTGGTCACTGTGGTCGCCGTCACCGTAGAACCCGCCGTGGTCGAGGGTGTGGACCTCGGTGGGCGCGTAGTCGGTGAACAGTCCGCCGACGGTCGCGCGCAGGTCGGCGAGGGAGTACGACGCCGGCTGCGACGCGTCAGCGACGGTGTGGATCGTCGGGATGTGGCCCTGGTACAGCTTCTCGAGGCTCTCGTCGTCGTCGGCCGCGAAGCCCGAACCGTCGACGTCGCCGTCCGGCAGCTGGAGGAACACCAGGCTGAGCGCCGGGTCGGTGGCCAGGGTCTCGGTGTGCAGTGTGCGTCCCGCGACGGTGGCCTGTCCGGTCGTCCAGACCGGGTCGACGCCGGCGATCTCGGCGTAGGACGCCATCAGCCCGTCCTGACGCGCCTGCCAGTACCAGGCGGGCTTGCCGGCGTCGCCAGCGGTGACGACCACGGAGCGGACGCACTTGCCCGCGTCGACGTCCGCACGGAGTTCGGTGCCGGAGAACAGCAGGTCGTCGTCGGCGTGCGCCACCAGGGTGAGGACACGACCGGCGCTGCAGTCGACACCGGCCGGGCCGGGCACCGCCGGACCACCGCCCTCGGAACGGCTGGTCGGCGTCGATGCCGCAGCACCCGTCGCGTCGAGGGCCGGGGCGGCGAGCGCCACCAGCGCGAGGACCGCCGCGGCGGACGCGGCACCGATGCGCCACGCCCGCCCGGTCCGCCGACGGTCAGTCCGCGGCATGGGCGAGGCCCGCCTGCGTGATCCGGTAGACCGTCGTGGTGCCGGAGCCCCACACACGCTTCCAGTACGGCGAGTCGGCCATGGCTGCCCGGAGCCGCTGGTAGTCGGCCTCGGTCTGGTACCCGTAGCGCTCGTCGTAGGCGCCGAACGGCTCCGCGACCATGGCGTAGTACTGCGTGGCCGGCCACTCGAGCACCAGCGAACGGGTCATCTCGGAGACGTCGTCGACGGCGTCGTAGCCCCGGGGTCCCGGGTAGTCGCCGAGCACCTCGCGGGACAACCAGCCCACGTCGAAGTAGCGCGACCCGGTGTTGCTGGGGACGGCGTTCGCCGAACCGGTCAGCAGCATGACGGAACCCTTCGGGGCGGTGGCGTCGTAGAACTGCGTCGCGGCGGACTGGCTGCGCGGGGGCACGCGGTTCCAGTCGAGGGCGGTCTGGCCGAAGGCGCCGACGGCGACCATCGCGGCCACGGCGGCGGCGGCGAAGACGGCCGTGACCGCCGTCGGTCGGAAGGTGCGCTCGAGCAGCTCACCGGCCCACGCGAAGCGGCCGCTCGGCCTCGGCAGGCCGGCCGCCAGGATCGCGATCCATGGTGTCGCGAACAGCACGACCCGGAAGATGCCCTCCTGGCCGTAGTTCGTCGCGACGAGCAACGAGATCGGGCTCGCGGCGGCGGTGAGCAGGCCCCAGTGCACGCGGTCACGACGCATGAGCACGGTGAGCACCGCCACGAGGCCGAGCACGATGAGTGCCACGGCCGGCACGTCGAACGCGAGCCGGGTGACGAGCGGTTTCGGCAGCACCGTCATGTCGTGCGACGGCGGCTGCACGTTGTCGAGCACCTTGCCGACCGCCGCCAGGGACAGGAACTTGCCGAGCACGTCGCCGTTCAGCATCGCGAACCCGATCGCCGGCACGAGCACGACGACGGGCAGCCACCAGGGGCGGAGCAACCGGAACACGACGAGGGTCACGAGCGCCGCGACCGTCAGGTAGGGCGAGATCTGGTGGGTCACGACGAGCACGATGCCGATCGCCGTGATCGCGATGATCCGGGACAGGCCGACACGGCGTGGACGGAGCACGGTGGTCCGCAGGCCGTCGTCGGTGGTCACGGCGGTCCGGCGCAGCGGGCCGACGGCGAGCACCAGGATCACCAGGGACATCAGGATGCCGACGGACTGGGGCGAGAAGTACGTCGTGTTGAGCGAACCGGTCATCGCCGTCAGGAACGCGGCGATCCACGGACGACGGTTGCCCGGCAGCCAGTTGGCGGCCAGGACACCGACCGCGATCGTCGTGCTGAAGGCGAGCAGGACGGGGACCCACGCGGCGATGGTCATGGCGTTGTCGATGCCGCCGACGTCCGCGACCCAGGCGCCACCAGCGAACAGGCCGGACCACGTCTGGAAGATGTCGGCCGTGGGGTTCGTCCCGCCCCAGCGTCGGATGTACTCCAGGACTCCGATGTGCCGGGCGGCCGCCATCACGGTCGGCATGCCGTAGGTGATCGCCTGGGCGAGCTGGATGCTCCCACCGAGCACCACGACGGGGACCGCGAGTCCGCGGCCGCGCACCACGGCGACGACGGCGGCCGCGACGACGATCGCGAGGCCGATCACCAGGCCGGGGCCCAGCGATCCGAACAGGCCGTCGGGCACCGGATCGCCGACGTGGGTCAGCGCGGCGACGACGATGACGAGCAGACCGGCCACCGAAGCGGCGGTCACGGTGTGCGTCGGTGACCACCGGCGCGCCGGTGCGGCACCGTCGGTGGGCAGCAGGCGGGCGCGCCGGAGTTCGGCGAGGTCCCGCGGCACCGCGATCGCCAGGGCGAGGGCGGTGAGCACGACGACCCCGACGAACGGCACCGTCGGTTCCCAGATGCGGAACGTCGCCATCGTGTAGCCGATCGCGATCGTGCCGACCAGCGACGCCGTGACGGCGAAGACGCTGAACCGGGCGAGCGGCATCGGACGGACGAGCAGGAGCGGTGCGACACCGAGCAGCGCGAACAGGAAGACGCCGATCGCGCTCCCCCGCAGCACCGGCAGGTCACCGACGGCGCCGACGACCGCGACGAGCAGCGTCGCGGTGACGAGCCCCGCGGCGCTCAGCCGGGTGAGCGGCCCCATGGCGTCCGCCACCACCGGGCGGCCCGAGCGGGTACCGGCCAGGCCGTGCCGGAGCTCGTGACGACCGCGTGCGGTGCGGTCGATGGTGCCGCCACCCCGCAGGCGTTCGACGAGCGCCAGGACGGGTGCGGTGAGCACCGACCGTCGTTCGACGCCCCGCAGCCGCCGTTCGGTCGCGGCGAACTCCGCGTCGACCGGGTCCGTCGCGCGGGCCCGGTCCGTGCCGGTGTCCCCGGCGACGTCCGACGCACGGTCGCCCTGTTCGAGACCGAGCCGGGCGAAGGCGTTGATCGCCTCGGGGGCCGCGTCCACCGAAGCGGTGAAGGTGTCGCGGTCGAAGGCGTTCTTGGTCATCCAGGCTCCGAGTCCGTGGCCGTGGGCAGCGGCGGCCGCGCGGAGCGACGCGACGTCGTCCGCCGATCGCTGCCACGCGATGGCGGCCGGTTCGACGGCGATCGCGGATCCGGCGAACAGCAGTCGTGTGAAGAGGTCGAGGTCGTCGCCGCCACCGACGCTGGTGCCGGGACCGAAGGCGGTGTCGAACCCACCGATCCGGAGCGCGGCCGCACGGCGGACGGCGAGGTTCGCGCCGGTGCCGTACGCGGCGGCGGCGAAGGGGTGCAGCGGCAGGTCGTCCACCGCGTCGTCGAGCCGGAACACCCGACGACGGACGGTGCGCGCCCCCGGGGTGTGGGCGTCGTGCCAGCGCTGTGCCGGGGTGCGGAGTTCCGCACTCGGCACGAGACCGGTGACGCAGTCCACGTCGTCAGCGGCCGCGAAGGCACGGGCGACGGCGTCGACCCAGTCACCGTCGACGACGGCGCCTTCGTCGACGAACGCGACGACCTCGCCCGAGGCGGCGAGCAGACCGGCGTTCCGCGCGGCGGCGAGCCCCTCACCCGGCGCGGCGATGGTGGTGACCCGGCGTCCGCCGATGTCGACCGTCGCCACGCCCTCGTCGTCGGCACCGCGGGAGACGACCACGACGTCGAAGTCGGGGTACCGGTTCGCCAGCACCGAGCGCATGGTCGTGCCGGCGGCGCCGTCCGTGCAGAGCACCACGGTGACGGACGGCAGCACCAGACCTGCTGCCGGCCGACGCTCGGGGGCCGGCATGGGCCGGATCGCGCGCTGCAGCGCACGGACGTCGATCGTGCCGCCGATGCGGCGGCGTTCGGTGATCTCGGTCTCGACGAAGCCGAGCGGCTCACCGCGGTCGCGGACGAGCAGCCGGGCACGCCCGTACCCGGCCGATCCCTGCAGGGCGATGACGTCCCGGTGGCTCGACGCGTGCACGTCGGCCCGGTCCACCTCGCCGATCCAGAGCGCGCCGTCCCACGTGGGGACGAGCGGTCCGCTCACGATCGGCGAGAGGACCATCGCCAGGGTCGCGCGGGTCACGGCGTCCCCACCGTCTGCGGGAGCGGGGCGGGTGCCGGCGGGGTCCGCACGACGAGGGTGCCGAGGACCCGGCCGACGGCGTAGCCCGCGACCGTCGAGACGACGGAGAGCGCGATGGCGTACGCCCGCAGGCCTCCGCCACGACCGACGTGGCGGAGTTCCCGCAGCACGGCGCCCGGGATCACACGGGTCAGGTAGGTCGACTCGCTGGCGAGCGAGTCCCCCGTGCCGACCCGGCGGCTCAGGACGGCCTTCGAGATGCCCTCGTAGTAGCTGCGACGACGCAGGTACCGCATGGTGACACGGTCCGGTGAGACCCGGTGCGACACGTTCGACCGCGGTTCGTGGCGGATCCGCGCACCCGGACGGGCCTGGGCGATGCGGATGCAGAGCTCGGTCTCCTCGCACCCGAGCGGCTGGTTGCCGACCCGACCGATGCCGGAGCGGAACCCGCCCGCGAGCAGGATCGCGTCGCGGCGGAAGGCCATGCTCGAGCCGATCACGTTGCGGACGTCGCCGGGGGTCTCCGGCAGGCCGCGGTACGAGCAGCCGACGATCCAGAGCAGCTCGTCGGCGTACGGGCCGGCGCCGGTGGCGGTCGGCCAGGACGGGGTGGCGCGGCCCCCGACGCCGACGACCTCGGGGTCCTCGAGCGCGGTGAGCATGTGCCCGAGCCAGTCCGGGTCCGCCGTGGCGTCGTCGTCCAGGAACGCGACGACGTCGGCGTCCGTCAGGGCGACGCCCGTGTTCCGGGCACCGGACAGCCCGCGGTCCTCGGTGTTCGGGACGATGCGGAGTCCGGGCCAGCGGGCCGCGGCGCGCAGCAGGAGCTCGGGCTCGTGGTCGATCACGACGACGACCTCGGGCGCCTCGGGCTGACGCCTGGCCGACTCGACGCTGTCCTGCAGGTCGCCCCAGCGCTGCTGGGTGTAGGCGCAGATGACGACCGCGACGCTCGTCACGCGACGTCCTCTTCGAGGATGCCGGCGGTCGCGGCGACGGGGGTGCCGACCGGAGCGTGCCCGGCGGC